>NZ_QTQD01000004.1:0-363021 GCF_003858025.1 Burkholderia sp. Bp9004
GCGATCGGGCCGTCAAGTCCCGTCCTGCTCGTTATGCTGTCCGGTTCCTCAGAAAGAATCTTAACTGAACGGCATTACCGGCACTGCCGGGCTTTTTCTTCAAATTTCATTTGCACACCAATCATTTGTGTTCTATATTTCTTTCGTGGCCGGCGACACCCCGTCCGACCGGACCGCTTCCTACCATTCTTCCGACAGGAGCTGCACCATGAACATTCTGTACAAGACCAGCGCCACCAGCACGGGCGGCCGCGACGGCCGCGCGGTATCCGCCGACAACAAGCTGGAAGTGAAGCTGGCCGCGCCGCGCGAGCTCGGCGGTACGGGCGCGGAAGGTACGAACCCGGAGCAGCTGTTTGCCGCAGGTTACTCGGCTTGTTTCCTGAGCGCGATGAAGTTCGTCGCCGGCCAGAACAAGCAGGCGCTGCCGGCCGACACGCAAGTGACCGCGGAAGTGGGCATCGGCCCGAACGACGCCGGCGGCTTCGGGCTCGACATCGAACTGCGCGTGTCGCTGCCGGGGCTCGACAAGGCCGACGCACAGGCGCTGGTCGACAAGGCGCACCACGTGTGCCCGTACTCGAACGCGACCCGCAACAACGTGCCGGTGCGCCTGACGGTCGTCTGACGCAACGCGCGGCACCGAATGCAAAAAGGGCGTGTGCGGCTGCTCGCCACACACGCCCTTTTGCGTGATTCGCGGGGCCGGCTGGTGAGCCGGCCCGCGCTGCGCTGCTTAACGCGAGCCGAACGAGAACGGACGGTTCATCGCCGCTTCGCGATCGATCTTGCGCATGCGGAATTCGAGATCGTAGATGTCGGTTGCTTCGGCCAGATAGGCATCGGCGCGCTCTTTCGCGGCCTTTTCAGCGTTCTTGGTCAGCATCAGGAAGAGGTGGCTCAGCAGGTACATGTTCGATCTCGCAATCCAAAGGTTCTTTGACTAGGGTTTTCCCGAATTATAGGGAAAACCCTAGGCTTTGGCCAGCGTCGATCAGACGGTGCGTCGTTCGGTCGCCACAGTGCGCCGATTTTCTTCGAAAAATGACCAGATCATCGCGCTCGCATCGGGACCGACCGCCGCATGAAACGGCACCGCTTCGTCACCGCCCGCCCAGGCATGATCGAGCCCTTTCACGTGACAGAGCCGCACGATCGACTCGCCATCGCGACGCACGTCGGTGATCTGCGCGCCAGCCTCGCGCGTTTCCACACGCTCGCCGCCGCGCAGTGCGCCGCGGCTGTCCGCGAGCCCGTTCAGGCGCATGAACTGCACCATCAACTGGTCCGCATTCTTCGGCGCGACGACATGGTCCCGGTCGCCCTGCACGATCAACACGGGCATGCCCGGATACGCCCCCGCATCGACCAGCGTGTCGATCACCGCAGCCGGGTTCTGCCGCAGGCCGCGCCGCATCACGTCCATCGCGCTGATCCCGGAATTCGCCTCGCCGAGCGCGGGGCCCGAGTGCAGCGCCACAGCCGCGAAGCGATCCGGGTGGTGCAGCGCGAGCAGTGCTGCCAGGCCCGCGCCGGCCGACAGCCCGGCGACGTAGACGCGCGATGCGTCGAAGCCGTGCTCGTCGACGAGGGCGTCGACGAGCGACGCGGCCGCGTCCGCCTCGCCGCGCCCCGCGCGGTCGGTGTCTTCGTACCAGTGCCAGCAGCCGTGCGCGTGCGCGCGCAGCGACTGCTCCGGATACAGCACCGCGAAGCCATGCTTGTCGGCCAGCAGGTTCATCCGGGTGCCCTGCGCGAACTCGTCGACCGATTGCTGGCAGCCGTGCAGCATCACCACGAGCGGTATCGCACCGCGCCGGCGGCCAGGTGGAACGTACAGCCCGTAGGCGAGCTGCTGGACCAGGCGACCGAGCGCGGGCGCCATCGGATGCTCGCCGCGCGTCCACTCGCCGGCCGCCCATGCAGCCGCGCGCGGCCGCACGCGCGACTCTCGCGGCGGGGACAGATCGGTTGCGGCGGGCGACGCGGCGGCCTCGAGCGTATCGCGCGCGATACGCTGTGCATCACGTGCCGCTCGTTTGGCAGCCGGAGACAGCATACGTTTCATGCCGCCCAGCCATACCTTCGTCAGACTTTTGGTCATCGATCGGGCTCGCGTTCAGGAAAAATAGGGATACAACACTCGGTGGATCGTTCGACTTTGTGCAATGCACCATAGCATTGTTTATGGGATTTTTCCTGCACGCGGATAGTTCCCCCGCGGCGCAAAAAACGGGCCCCGAGCATACGCGGCGCTATACTGGGGTTTAGCCGCTTGTATCCGTTGTAGTCGTTCTCTCCGGCTCGCGCGTTGATTTAAGCATTCGTCCCGCCTCTGCTCGTTCCTCTCCCGATGTTCGACCTGTCCTCTCACCTGTGGATCACGATCACCGCGTTCGGTGGCGCCGGACTGACCTTGCCGCTCGCGATCACGATCGCCGTGTGGCTCGCGCTCGGCTACTCGTGGCAGCGTGCGGCCGCGTGGCTCGGCGTGCTCGCCGTCGCGATCGGGGTCGTCGCGCTCACCAAGATCGCATTCCTCGGCTGGGGCGTCGGCATCCGCGCATGGGACTTCACGGGATTCAGCGGCCACGCGATGCTGTCGACGTCGGTCTATCCCGTCGCGATCTTCCTCGCGCTGATCCGCACGCGCACGACGGTGCGGATCGCCGGCATCGCGCTCGGGCTCGCGGCCGGCATCGCGGTCGGCGTGTCGCGCGTCGCGCTCGACGCGCATTCGCCGTCCGAATCGATCACCGGCTGCATCGTCGGCGCGATCGCCGCGCTGGCATTCATCGCCGGCTCGTGGCACGCGGTGCCGCACCGCTGGTCGGTGCCGGCGGTCGTCGTGAGCCTCGCGCTCGTCACGGACGCGCTGCACGGCATCACGGTGCCGTCGCATCGCTGGGTCACCAGGGTGGCGCTGGAACTGTCGGGGCACGAGCGGCCGTTCGTCCGCGCCCGCTGGAAAGCCAATCCCAACTACCGGCCCGCATATCAGCCGTCGTCGCTGCACCGCACCGGATCGCCGCCGTTGCTGCACGCGTGACGGGCCGCGCGCACGTCATTTCCGTCGCCATTCAGGCCTGAAGATTTCATGCGCGCCGTCGCATGAACGGTATGTCGAGCGTTATAACCCGCCCTATATTACGATTACGGTTCCAACCATCCCATTCGAACGACCAGTCCATGCGCTCAACCGTCCGCCCGCTTCGCCGCACCCTGCTCCGCCTGCTGCCGCTCGCCGCGCTTGCCGCGGCCGTCTCGTTCAGCGGGCCGGCTTCCGCTGCCGACGAGCTGGTCGTGTCGGCGGCGGCAAGCCTGACGAATGCGTTCAAGGCCGTCGGCGATGCTTATCAGAAGCAGCATCCGGACACCAAGGTGCTGTTCAACTTTGGCGCGTCGGACGTGCTGATGCAGCAGATCGCCAAGGGCGCGCCGGCCGACGTGTTCGCATCGGCCGACCAGAAGGCGATGGATCGTGCGGTCGGCGAAAAGGTCATCGTGCCGGGTACGCGCCGCGATTTCGCGGCGAACTCGCTCGTGATGATCGTGCCGGCCGACAGCCACGTCGCCGCGCCGACGTCGCTGAACGACCTGACGGCGCCCGGCGTGAAGCGCATCGCGTACGGCGACCCGGCGTCGGTGCCGGTCGGCCGTTACACGGAAGGCGCGCTGCGTGCGGCAGGCGTATGGGACGCCGTCAGCGCGAAGGGCGTGCTGGCCGCCAACGTGCGCCAGAGCCTCGATTACGTCGCACGCGGCGAAGTCGACGCCGGCTTCGTATTCGGCACCGACGCGGCGATCATGCCGGGCCGCGTGAAGGTGGTGCTGACCGTGCCGACGCAGACGGCCATCACCTATCCGATCGCGGTGGTCAAGGACAGCCGCCATGCCGCACAGGCGCAGTCGTTCATCGACTTCGTCGCGTCGCCGCAGGGCCAGGCCGTGCTGGCCACGTTCGGCTTCAAGCCCGCGGGCAAGTGAGCGCAGCATGATGCAGGACGCCTGGGTGCCGCTGCTGTTGTCGCTGAAGGTCGCCGGCTGGGCGACCGCGCTCGACATCGTGCTCGGCGTCGCCGCCGCCTTCCTGCTCGCGCGCTGGCGCTCGCCGATGCGCGACGTGGTCGATTCGCTGCTGACGCTGCCGCTCGTGCTGCCGCCGACGGTGCTCGGCTATTACCTGCTCGTGCTGCTCGGCCGGCGCGGCGTGTTCGGCGCATGGCTCGACAAGCTCGGCATCGAACTCGTCTTCACGTGGCAGGGCGCGGTGATCGCATCGATGGTCGTCGCGTTCCCGCTGATCCTCAAATCGGCGCGCACGGCGTTCGAAAGCGTCGATCCGCATCTCGAGCGCGCGGCACGCACGCTCGGACTCGGCGAAGCCGCGGTGTTCTTCCGCGTGACGCTGCCGCTCGCCACGCGCGGCATCCTGGCCGGTGCGCTGCTCGCCTTCGCGCGCGCGCTCGGCGAATTCGGCGCGACGCTGATGATCGCCGGCAACCTGCCCGGCCGCACGCAGACGCTTTCGGTCGCGATCTATGCGGCGGTGCAGGCCGGCGACGACAGCACGGCCAACTTCCTCGTGCTGGTGACGTCGATCACCTGCGTGCTCGTGCTGCTCGCGACCGGCTGGCTCGTGCCGTCGCGCGCCGGGCGGAGCCAGCTGACATGACGCGCCTGCCGCATCCGTACCGCCGCGCCTCACGGGTTGCGGCAAAACGCCTTCCCGACGCGCGATCGGCTTCCCGCACGCGCGGCGCGGCACGACGGAGACCGGCATGAGCGTCGCCGTCGACATCCGCAAGACCTACGTGAATGCGGAGCGCCGCTTCACACTCGACGTGTCGTTCACGGCCGCCACGCAGCGCGTGGTGCTGTTCGGGCCGTCCGGCGCGGGCAAGAGCATGACGCTGCAGGCGATCGCCGGCCTGCTGTCGCCCGACGAAGGCACGATCGCGCTGAATGGCGAACCGCTGTTCGATTCCGCGCGCGGCATCGACGTGCCGACCCGTGCGCGCCGCGTCGCCTACCTGTTCCAGGACTATGCGCTGTTTCCGCACCTGAACGTGCGCCAGAACATCGCGTTCGGGCTCACGTCGGGCCTGCGCAATCCGCGTGCGAAGGCCGTGCCGCCCGAAGTCGCGTACTGGCTGCATGCGTTCGAACTCGACACGCTCGCCGGGCAATTCCCGTCGCAGCTGTCGGGCGGACAGAAGCAGCGTGTCGCGCTTGCCCGCGCACTGGTCGCGCAGCCGCGCATCCTGCTGCTCGACGAACCGTTCGCGGCACTCGACGGCGCGATGCGCCAGCGCATGCGCCACGAGCTCGCCGAACTGCAGGCGCGGCTCGATATCCCGATGGTGCTCATCACGCACGACCCCGACGACGTCGCCGCATTCGGCGACCAGGTCGTGCAATTGAGCGAAGGACGCGTGCAGGCCGCCACGCCGCACGCCGAGTGGCCGACGCGCGTCACCTGATCGCGCGAAGGCGGTGGCCCAAGCGGCCACGTTTGACCTGAGAGAAGCCGCAATGGCGGCACAAGCTGAAAACGGGATCGAAGCCGGCGCCTCGCGTACGTTGGGCGGCGCCGGCTTCGCTCCGCCCGCCCACGGTCATCGCCGGAAACGGCCCACACCGCCGCCGCGCGCAATCAGCCCGTCACCGCGAGAATCACGCTCGATGCCTTGAACAGCGCGATCGCACGCCGGCCGGCGTCGAGTTGCAACGCCCCGACGCTGTCGTTCGTGACCACGGCCGTGAGCGTCCCGCCGCCGTCGAGCGCCAGTGTCACCTCGCTGTTCACCGCGCCCGCCGCGACGGTTTCGACCGTCCCGTGCAACTGGTTGCGTGCGGATACCTTCAGAGACGCTTCGGCTCCGCCTTCGTCGTCGACGGCCAGCACGACCCACGACGCCTTCACGAGCGCGCACGCATCCGCGCCCGGCCGCAGGCCGAGCGCATCGGCGCTTTCGTGCGTCAGCACCGCGACGATCACCTGCCCGCCGGGCAGCACGAGCGTCACCTCGTCGTTCACCGTGCCGCGCACGATCGACTCGACCTTGCCGAACAACTGGTTGCGCGCGCTCGTCTTCATCCCGATCCGGCCGATCAGTGCCCAGTCGACGTCGAAACCGGACACCGCCGCGCTCGCGGCGTCGATGAAGCGGCGATGCTCGCGCTCGATCGTGCGGAACGCGGCGATCAGCGACGTTGCGCGCGGCGTCAGCGTCGTGCCGCCGCCGCCCCTGCCGCCCGTCGAGCGCGTCACGAGCGGCTCGCCGGCCAGGTTGTTCATCGTATCGATCGCATCCCACGCGGCCTTGTAGCTGAGGCCGACGGCCTTCGCCGCGCGCGTGATCGACCCGGTGTCGCCGATCGCCGCGAGCAGCGCAATGCGGGTGGCGCCGCCGAGCGTCTGCTCGCCCGCGCGCAGCCACAGTTCGCCGCCCAGCTCGAGCGGTCCGGCAGAAGAGGAAGGAGGCGACGCGTCGCTCATCGGTCTGTCTGAAGAAAATGGGTGCCCATTATAGTGAGCGCGCGCCGCTCAACGCGGCTTGCCATCCAGCTTCGGCGGGCGCAGGCTCGCGAGCAGCGTCTCGGCGTCCCTCGCCGCGCGTTGCTCGAGCGCGGCGCCGTAGCCGCGCACGAAACCCAGCTGGTAAGCGGGCGCCGCCAGTTGCTCGAGATGATGCAGCGCGACGATCGTGTCGTTCGCCTCGCCAAGCACGCTCTGCACGCGCGCGAGCGTCTTGACCGTTTCGTTGCGCGTGCGGCGCGAGGCCAGCGACGCGAAGAATTCGAGCGCGTAGCGCAGCCGCTTCGTGTCGATCCGCACCTGGTGCCGCGCGGCCGTGTCGAGCGACGTGAGCGACGGCGATGCATACAGGTGACCGAACAGCCGCCGCACGCGCTTGGTTGCGTGACGCCGCAGCGACGGTGCGTCGTCGTCGGCATCGGTCGGCGGTAGCGCAAGCCCGCTCAGCCACTCGAGCCACCCGAGCGTCAGTCGCGCATAGCGCGCCGAATGCAGCGCCTGGCGCAGTTCGACGCGCGCGGCCATCGCCTGTACGCGCGCGGCGTCGAGCGTGCCGTCCCAGTCCGCGCTGCCGCCGTCGGCCGCGATCAGCGCGGGCAGGCTCTCGGTCGAGAACACGTCCCAGTCGCGCACCGTGCCGAGCAGCGCCGCAAGCCAGCTCAAGTCGACGCCGAACGTGTCCTGCCATTGATCGTCCGCGAAACGCGGGAAGAAGCGCATCAGCGTACGCAGCCGCCGCAGCGCGACCCGCATCTGGTGCACGAATTCGGGATCGTCGCGGTCGAGCACACCGCCCTCGTTGCCGAGCCATTGCGCGGCGATGTCACCCGACAGCGCGAACAGCGCTGCCCGCTGCGTGCGGATGCCGGTCAGGTCGACGAGTTGCGCCTTGACCGGCCCGGCGACGGCAGGCTCGCCCGCGCACGCGCGATCGATCACGCTGGTCAGCTGCACGAACGCGGGCCATGCGCCGCTGAGCTCGCGCGCCGCGGCAAACAGCGCGCGCAGCGCCGCCGTGCGTGCGGCGGCGGTTTCCCAGTCGGGTGCCGCGAGGCGCAGCTCGACATGGCGGCGCGGCGGCTCGGTGCCGCCGTGCAGGGTGATGTCGTCGAGCGTCATCTCGACCACCACGCCGCTGTCGTCCGCCCAGCGCCCGCGCCGCCGCTCGCTGACGAGCCGCGGCGGTGCCGGCGCCGACGATGCGGCAACCGCCGCTTCGTCGACGGCGCCGGCCGTCACGCGGTCGCGGTCGCCCGTGGCCTCCGCGGATTCCGAATCGGCGATCGGCACCGACACCGGCGTGGCCACGACGATGCCCGCATGCTCGGCATCGAACAACTCACGCGCCACGACACCGGGCGCGAATGCCTTCGTGCGCGACGCGACGACCCGCCGCCCCTGCGCGTTCGACTCGATCCACGTCCACCAGCACTCGCCGGGGTTCGTCTCGGCTTCCTCGACCTGGCACGGCTCGATCGTCACGCGCTCCTGGCCGCGCCGCATCCGCACCTGCGGGCAGATCCGCCAAGCACGGACGAGTTCGGCACCGAAGTCGCGCTGCTCGCCACGGACCCGGCTTCCCGTCTTGACCGGCCAACCTTCCAGCGACAGGCACAACACGATTTCCAGCACACGCGACATGGAGGCTCCTGCACATGAAGAATCGCCGGCGCATCGTCCGCGCCGGCGTCGCCCGTGAAGCAGCTTCCATAGTACACGCCGCAAAAACGCGCGGGAGACGATCTGGCCCTGCCGCGCCTGTCGCGCATCAAACGACGTATTGCGCGATGCCGCTGCCGAACGACCAGTCCTCCTTCAGCACTTCGACGAGACTGATGAATACGTCCTGCGGCCGCACGCCGGGCTGCCGCGCGAGGTTTTCGGCGATGGTCCGGTACAGCGCCTGCTTCTGCTCGAGCGTGCGCGTGTTGTTCGCCGTGATCTGGATCATCACGAGATCGTCGCTGCGCTCGATGTCGAGGTAGTGGCGGCCGAATACAAAGTTCTCGGCCGAATGCTCGGTCACGACCATGAAGATGTCGTCCTCGGGCACGTTGAACGTGTGCATCAGCGCGCGATGCACGCCGTCGACGAGCGCCGCACGGTAGGCGGCCGGTTTGCCTTCGCGCACTGCGATACGGGTGAACGGCATGATCCTGCTCCTTTCGGTGACGTTGAAAAATGGAAACGCCACGTCAGGTTAGGCGCGCGTGACTATAATGAACAGTCATCAATCAATATTTCATCCATTTACGTTCGAAATGAAAGTCCTCGACCTCGATGCGGTGCGCGCGTTCGTGCTGGTCGCCGATCTCGCGAGCTTCACGCGCGCCGCCGACGCGCTCGGCATCACGCAATCGGCCGTCAGCCTGAAGCTGAAACGGCTCGAAGCGCACCTCGGCAAGCCGCTGCTCGCGCGCACGCCGCGTGTCGTCAAGCTGGCCGCTGACGGCGAGAACTTCCTGCCCGCCGCGCGCGCGCTGCTCGACGCGCACGATCAGGCGCTCGGCGCGATTTCGGCCGGCACGCACCGCCTGTCGCTCGGCGTCAGCGAGCACGTTGCGGTGCCCGACCTGCCGGCCGTGCTGACGAGCCTGCACCGGCAGGATCCCGGGCTGTCGCTGGAAATGCACCTGGGCACGTCGGCGAGCCTGATCGTGCAATACGACGAAAGGCGGCTCGACGCGGCGATCGTGCGGCACGAACCAGGCGAGGACCCTCCGCGCGACGACGGCACGCTGCTGTTCACCGAACCGCTCGCGTGGCTCGCCGCGCCCGACTGGGCGCCGCGCGCCGGCGAGCCGCTGCCGCTCGCGGTGCTGGCCGGGCCGTGCGGCGTGCGGGCCGCCGCGCTGCGCGCACTCGAGCATGCCGGACGGCCGTGGCGCGAGCGCTTTACGGGCGGCGGCGTCGCAGCGGTCACGGCGGCCGCCGCAGCCGGGCTCGCGGTCTGTCCGCTGGCGCGGCGCGTCGCCCCGCGCACGCTGGTCGACGTCGGCGCGAAATTCGGCTTGCCACCGCTGCCGCACTCGCAGGTCGTGCTGTATTCGCGCGTGCGCGACGCCCGCGCGGCGGCCGCACTCCGAAGGTTTTCCGACAGCCTTGCAATCTCGGCGTAAACTGATCGGTTACGCCGTTCGCAATCTTCCGAAGAATTCCGATGAAGCCCGAAGCCCGCAAGCACCTCCGTGCCAACCTGCTGATGCTCGCCGCCGCCGCGATCTGGGGCTCGGCGTTCGTCGCGCAACGGCTGAGCCTCGACGTGATCGGGCCGTTTCTGTTTACGGGGCTGCGCTTCCTGCTCGGCGCACTGGTGTTGATCCCGCTGCTGACGTTCAACGCGGGCTCGCGCGCGCAGCTCGCGGCGATTCGGCGCGAGCCGGCGCTGCTCGCGCCGGGCCTCGCGCTCGGCGGGCTGCTCGCCGTATCGATCTCGCTGCAGCAGTTCGGCCTGCAGTACACACGGGTCGCGAACGCGGGCTTCATCAGCTCGCTGTACGTCGTGATCGTGCCGCTGATGGGCGTGTTCGCGCGCCACCGGATCGGCGCCGGCACGTGGTTCGGCGCGCTGCTCGCGGCGATCGGCCTGTACTTCCTCAGCATCGACGAGCATTTCTCGGTGCTCTACGGCGACTGGTTCCAGCTCGCGGGCGCCGTGATCATCGCCGCGCACGTGATGGCCGTCGGCCATTTCGCAAAGCGGCACGATCCGCTCGTGCTCGCGTTCCTGCAGTTCGTCGCGTGCGGCGCGCTGTGCCTCGCGGCCGGCCTCGTGATCGAGCCGGTCAGCGTCGCGATGCTGCGCAGCGCGCTGCCGACGCTGCTGTACGGCGGGCTGCTGTCGGTCGGCGTCGGCTATACGCTTCAGGTCGTCGCGCAGCGCGATGCGGCGCCCGCGCACGCGGCCGTGATCTTCAGCATGGAAGGCGTGTTCGCGGCCATCGCAGGTTGGGCCGCGCTCGGCGAGACGCTGACGCTGCGCGCGCTGGTCGGTTGCGCGCTCATGCTGGCCGGCCTGCTCGCCTGCCAGCTGCTGCCGAACGGCGACGCCCGGAAAAAGGACGAGGACGCGCTGCCGGCGTGACGCGCGCGATCCCTATAATGGCGGTTCGCGTGTTTTTCATGCCAACCGCTTCCGACAGGCCAGCTCCGTGACGTCCAATTCCGTCGATCCCGCCGCCGACCTCCTGCGCGAACGCGCAGCGCACTATGCCGCCGAGGCCGCGCTGTTCCTGCGCGACCAGGCGCTGTCCACCGCATCGCACGACCTGCGCAGCCCGCTGAACGCGATGCACAGCTGGGCGTACGTGCTCGAGCGCCAGCTCGCCGGTGCCGACCCGAACCTGCAACGTGCGCTCGCTGGCATCCGCGCAGGGATCGACCAGCAGGTCGCGCTGATCGACGACGTGCTCGACGCGCCGCGCGCCGCAACGCGCACACTCGCGATCGCCGTGCAGCCGTTCGCGCTGCGCCCGCTGCTCGACGACACGCTTGCGCTGGTGCGCTTCGCGCTCGCCGACGCGCGGCGGGTGACCATCGACGCGACGCTGCCCGACGGCGAACCGTCGCTGACCGCCGATCGCGAACGCATCGCGCAGGCGTTCTGGACGATGCTGACGACGGCCGTCGAAGCCAGCGCCGCCGGTAGTCGCGTGACCCTCACATGCACGCGCGACGGCGCGCTGTGCGTCGCGCACGTCACCTGCGACGTGAACGCCGACGCCCTCGCCGACCCCGCGCTGCCGCACGCATTCGAACCGTTCGCCCGCCACGACATGCTGCGCGCGCGCGACGCGAAGCGCGTCGCCGGGACGCTCGCGCTGTGCCAGCGTGTCGCCCTCGCGCACGGCGGCACCTTCACCCACACCCCGTTCGCCGACAACTCCGCCGTCACCCTCTCGCTCTGCGTCCCCTGCGAGGCGCAGGTGTAAGCGATCGGCAGCCCGAATCATTACACTTCACTTTCAGGCCCTATACTGATGGGCCTTTCATGACTGGAGCGATTCTTTGTTACAGATCTTCGCGCTCATCGGCGCGTTGTTCCTGGTGGCCCTGAACGGGTTTTTCGTCGCAGCCGAATTCGGCCTCGTCAAACTGCGCGCGACGCGCGTCAAGACACTTGCCCGCAAGCACGGCCTGCGCGGGCGCATCCTCGCCATCGTGCACGGCCGGCTCGACGCCTATCTGTCCGCCTGCCAGCTCGGCATCACGCTCGCGTCGCTCGGCCTCGGCTGGGTCGGCGAGCCGGCGTTCGCGGAACTGATCGGCCCGCTGCTCGACCTGATCGGCGTGCAGTCCGAACGCATCGTGCACCTGATCTCGCTCGTGTTCGCGTTTTCGCTGATCTCGTTCCTGCACATCGTGGTTGGCGAGCTCGCCCCGAAATCGATGGCGATCCGCCAGTCGGAAAAGGTCGGCCTGTGGGTCGCGCTGCCGCTCTACGCGTTCTACTGGGCGATGTATCCGGCGATCTGGGTGCTCAACAGCAGCGCGAATGCGGTGCTGAAGCTCGCGGGGCTGTCGGCCGACCACGGCGGCGATGCGCACTACTCGACCGACGAGCTGAAGCTGATCCTGCGCAGCCGCCGCAGCGCGGGCAACGCGGCTCAGCCGGCCCGCGGCACGTACTCCAACGACGAGTGGAACACGCTCGCGCATTCGCTCGATTTCTCGTCGATGACGGTATCGGACCTGATGCGGCCGGCCCATGAAATGATCGGCCTGCGCCGCGACCTGCCGCTGCCCGACAACATGGAGATCGTCGCGCGGCATCGCTTCAGCCGCTATCCGCTGTTCGAGGATGCGTCGCGCGAAGAGGTGAGCGGGCTGATCCACCTGAAGGACCTGCTGCTCGCGCGTCATGCCGGGGCTGCGCTCGAGGACCTGTCCGACTACGTGCGCCCTGTGCAGTACGTGAAGCCCGACACGCCGGCACTCGACCTGTTCCGCCGCTTCCGCAAGGGCGCGCCGCACTTCGCGCTGGTCGGCAACAAGGGCGAGAAGCCGATCGGCTTCCTGACGCTCGACAACCTGCTCGGCGCGCTGGTCGGCCAGATCCACGACGAGTTCCGCCAGGGCGATGCAGACTGGAGCCGCCTCGACGACGGCACGCTGATGGGCAAGGGCAGCCTGCCCGTCGTGTCGCTCGAGCAGGCGCTCGGCATCGACATCGACGAAGGGCGCGCGGAATCGGTCGGCGGCCTCGTGATCCAGGCGCTCAGCGATTTGCCGACCGAAGGGCAGCGCGTGTCGTTCGATCGCTTCGACGTCGTCGTGAAGAAGATGAACGGGCCGCGCATCGTGCTGGTGCGCGTCTACCCGAAGATCGCGAAGGAGGCGGACGAATGACGGCCGCCGCTCGCCGCGCGCGATGAGTCCGACGTTGCCGCGCTGCTACGTGATCACGCCGGAGCCGGCGTCCGCGTCGGCCGCCGATTGCCACGCATTCCTCGACAGGCTGTCGGCCGTGCTGGCGCGCGGCGAGACGCTCGTGCAGTTGCGCGTGAAGTCGTTCGATGCAGACGCGTTCGCGCGGCTGGCCGCCGATGCACTCGCGCGCTGCGACGCGGCCGGCGCGCAACTGATGCTCAACGGGCCGATCGATGTGGCGGGCGTGATGCAGCTCGACGGCGCGGGCTGGCACCTCGACGGCACCGCGCTGCGCGCCGTCACGCAACGGCCGCTGCCGGCCGCGCGCCTCATGTCGGCCGCATGCCACGCGGCCGACGATCTCGTGCTGGCCGCGCGCGCGGGCGTGGATTTCGTCACGCTGTCGCCCGTATTGCCGACACTCAGCCATCCTGGGGCGCCGACGCTCGGCTGGACGCGATTCGCCGCGTTGGCCGTGCAGGCCGCGATGCCGGTCTATGCGCTCGGCGGCATGACACGCGCGCATCTCGACGAAGCGCGCCGCCACGGCGCGTACGGCGTCGCGGGCATTCGCAGCTTCTGGTAAGTGCGGCCGGGTGCGCCAGCATCCGGCCGGCCGCAGGCATCATGCGCCCGGAACGGGACGCATTGCGTGCCGTGCGCTGCCGTCGATCCGGCGCACGTCGTGCGTCAGCGCGTACCGGTTGACGTCGCCCGTCAGCCATGCGACGAGCGAATACGGCGGCAACTCCCCTTCATCGACCCGGTCGCGTGCGCGTGCCGGCGTCTCGAACACGACCTGCCCGCTCGGCGCATCGAACGGCACCGCGTCGGGCGACAGGTTCAATGCGATGGTCAGCGTCTCGTCATCGGCGAGCCGCCATGATGCAAGCAGCGCATCGGCATCGCCGTCACCGCTCGCCTTCAGCGCATGCGCGTCCTGCGGCCGGCAATCGGACAGCCGCGGCGCAATCAGCTTCGCGCGCACCGCGAGCGCCGACTGCACGAAATGCGCACGATCGACATCGCGCGCGGTTTCGTCGAAGATCAGCGGGATCTGCGGCGTGAGCAGCGATAGCGCAAGCGCCGCGAGGTCGGGAGTTTGCTCGTGGTCGCCATGCTCGCTTTCGCGCCATGCGCCGTCGGACAGCACCAGCGACGTGAGCGACAACCCTTCGGCGCCTGGACCGTCGCCCGCCGTGGCCGGCTGGAATGCCGCGCCTGCCGCGGTCAGCGCGCGAGCAAGCGTGTGGATCGACTGGTTCGGCGAAATCCCTTCGTGCACCGACACGTCGCGCCCCGTCAGCCGATGCAGCGCGCGTTCTCCGCAACCGTTCAACTGCGCATCGAAATGCGTATCGGCCAGATGCACCGGATGACGCTCGCTGCCGAGCACGAGGTGGATCATCCGGTCGGCCGGCACGGCCGCGCGCACGCGATCGGCGATCTCCCGCAGCCACGACGTGCCGATCCGGTCGGCCTCGCGCAGCCGCAAGCCGTCGCAACGGTATTCGTCGATCCAGTACAGCGCGTTGTCGCAGAAGAAGTCGCAAACCTCCGGATGGTCGAGCGCGAGCGGCGGCACCTGCAGCGGATCGTCGCGCGTATGAAAGAACGGTGCCGCGTAATGGCGCAGCGCGTCGGTGCCGCTGCCGAAGCGCGCGTAATCGAGCTCCAGCAGCACCGCGAGACCGTAGCCGTGCGCATCGTCGATCAGCGCCTTCAGTGCGTCGGGGCCGCCCTCCGCCGCGAGCGGCGCGAATGGCAGGCTGTCGTGCGGCGACGCGAGCAACTCCAGCGCGGTCACGCCGAGACGGGCAAGCTGAGGCAACCGGCGGCGCACGCCGTCGAAGCCGCCGACCGCGTGCGGACGAATCGCGTACAGCGCAATGCCCTCCCACGGACGTCCGCGCCAGAACGTGTTGTGCCACGTGAATGCGCGCGGATCGACGACCTCGCTCGGGCCGTTGAGCCCGTCGGGTTGCGAACGCGATGCGGGATCCGGAATCGACGTCACGTCGTCGAGCCGATAACGGTAACGCGCGCCCGCACCGCATTCGACGAACGCCTCGAACCAGTGCGGACCGGCCGCCGTCATCGGGACGAGCGTCGGGCCCATACCGGTATCGAGTTCGAGCTGAACATGCGTGCTGCCCGGTGCCCATACGCGGAAATGCGTGCGCGGCGACGTGCCGAGCGCGCCGCAGGGCTGCGCGCCGGACGGCAGGCAGTGAATGTAGTGCTGCGCATACGGATCGTGCGGACAATCTGACATCATGCGCTCCTCGTGCGTGCCGAGCGGCATGGCCGCGCGGTCGACGCGGCGCATCGGGGCCCGGCATGCGACGGCCAGGCAGGGGGGAAGAAAAGTATGCGCCGGTTTCACGGCCGCGATGCATCGACTCCTCACATTTTTTAATGCGAATCGACCCCGTCAATGGTTGCGCATATGGCGCGCCGAGTCGGGTAGTCCGCATACCGGAATGTCCGCTCGCCTTGTTGCGCGGCCGACCCGCGCTTACGCTCCGTGCGATGCGCGTGGGCACCCCGTCCGCGCCCGAACCCGAGGAATCCGCCATGTCGCTCCCCGCCAGCGCCGCGAAGTTCGATCCGGCACGCGCGCACGAATACGCCGAACAATCCCGCATCGCGCTCGCCGGCTACGACGCGTGCCACGAGCTGGCCGCGTGCATGCTCGCATCGGCGATCGGTGTGCCGCAGGCGCGGCTCCTCGTCGTGGGGGCAGGCGGCACCGGGCAGGAAATCTGCGTACCCGCGGCCCTGGAACCCGGCTGGCAGTTCACGGCCGTCGATCCGTCCGCGCCGATGCTCGCGCTCGCGCGTGCCAACGTCGAAGCGGCGGGTTTCGCCGCACGCACGCAATTCGTCGAGGCCGGCGTCGATGCGCTGCCCGATGCGCCGGCCTTCGACGGCGCGACGCTGATCGGCGTGCTGCATCACGTCCCCGGCGACGCGGCGAAGGCCGCGCTGCTGGATGCGATCGCGCGCCGCCTGAAGCCCGGCGCACCGCTCGTGATCGCGGGCAACTATCGCCGCTATGCGGACCACCCTCGCCTGCTCGACGCGTGGCAACAGCGCTGGCGGATGAAGGGCGCGACGCCCGACGCCGTGCGTGCGCAGCTGGCGAAAATCCTGCAGGGCGCCGATCCGCCGGCTGCCGAGGAAGCCGTGTTCGCGTTGCTGCACGATGCGGGCTTCGATGCGCCACTGCGCTTTTTCTCGAGCCTGTTCTGGGGGGCGTGGATCGCGATGCGGCGCGGCGCGTGACCACGAGAAACGGCACGAGGCGGCACGCACACGGCAATCGCGCGCTTTCTCGAAGTGATCCTCGCGCGGCCCGCCGGCCGCCGCACGCTCGAGCGTGGCCGTGCGTACGAACGGCTCAAGTCACCCGCGTCAGCTCAACAACCCTGCCGCGACGTTGATCGACAGCCCGAGCACGGCCATGTTGAAGTAGAACGACAGGATGGACTGCGCGAGCACCGCGCGCCGAGCGGAACGGTTCGCGAGCGACACGTCGGCCGTCTGCGACGCGACCGCGAGCGTAAACGCGAAATACAGGAAATCCCAGTAATCGGGCTCGGGGTTGCGGTCGGGGAACCGCAGCGCGCGATCGCCGCTCGGCGAGCCGTAATAGAGCCGCGCATAGTGCAACGTGAAGATCGTCGGAATCAGGAACCATGCGCCGAACAGCGTCGCGCCCGTGACCGCGTAATGGCCGAGCCCGGCGCGAAAGCCCACGTTCTTCGCGGTCGCGAGTTCGATCGCGATCGCGGCGACGCTCGCGACCGTCGCGATGCAGATGACCGTCAGCACGGTCGTCGCGCTCTCGTCCTCGCGGATCGCGATCTCGCGCACCTGGTGATGATGCGCGGTGACCATGCGCACCCACATCAGCACGAGATACAGCCAGATCGTGCAATCCCAGCCGATCAGCGCGCGCGCGGTCGGCCTCAAATGCCACGGCAGCAGCACCGCGCACAGCACGCCGGCGGCGAAGGCGGCGACCATGCGCGGCCGATTGCGTAACACCTGCGGATAAAGCGTCATCGTACGATTCCGAAAGCGGATGGAAAGGGTTCAGCCGGCGTGCGAACGGCCCGCTGCGCCGTGCCGGGCGGTACCGCCCCGATTATCGCCATTCCTACATGACGTCGCGATGGGCGTGAGCGCCTAAGATATCGGGATGACTCCCGTCCTCTGCCATCATCCCGCGAACGCGGCCGGCCGCGACTTCGTCGTCGGCGATCTGCACGGTTGCGTGGATGTGCTGCGCGCGCTGCTGCACGACATCGGCTTCGACCCGGCTCGCGACCGGCTGTTCTCGGTCGGCGATCTCGTCGATCGCGGCCCCGCGTCCGAAACCGCGCTCGAGCTGCTGGACCGCCCGTGGTGCCACGTGGTGCGCGGCAATCACGAAGAAGTGCTGAGCCTCGTGTCGCGCGGCAAGCTGTCGCCCGACGCGTGGCGCGGAATCGGCGGCGACTGGGGCGCCGATCTTCCGCCGGAACGGCTGCACGCGCATGCGGCACGCGTCGACGCGCTGCCGCTCGTGCGCGTGATCGGCGACGGCCCCGCGCGCTTCAACGTGCTGCACGCGGAATTCTTCGGTTCGGACGCCGAACTCGACACGGGCAGCTATTCGCCCGACGTGCGCGAGCGGCTGATCTGGGGGCGCGACCTGGTGCAGGGGCTCGCCGACCCGGCCCGGCAGGCCGGCCTGTCGCTGACCTGCACCGGCCACACGCCCGTGCGCGCGCCGCAGCGCATCGGCGCGCAATGGTTCATCGACACCGGCGCGTTCGCACCGTCCGGACGCCTGACGATCGTCGAGCCGTGCACGGGCGAGACGTGGTCGCTCACCCAGGCCGACGCGCGCGCACGTCATGCGGGCGACCTGCCGCTGCCTTAAAGCCTGATCACGCCAATGACGGGGCTTGGGGCCGGCAGCGTTCATGGCATGCCCAACGCGCTGGCTAGCCGACCTGGTTCAGTTCGAACACCGCATCGATCGCGGAACCGTTCCAGTTGTATTCGAGATATGCCGCGTGATGACAGTCGCGCAGCAACGTCGTGCGGAACGCCGCGAGACACTCGCCGCGCGGGTCGCGCACCGACGGATAGACGATCCCCGCGCCGCCCGCATTGCGCACCGTGCGACCGAGCGCCTGCCCGGCGCTGTAGTCGAGCGGATCGAGCAGCCCCGGGCTGCGCTGCGGCCACGTGCGCACGTCGGCGACGTCGCCCTGCGCGTACACCGTGTACAGCCGCATCTGCTGGCGCATCGGCGCCTCCCTCGTCGCGGCCAGGAACAGCCCGCTGTGATAGCGCGTCTCGGCGATCGCCGTATCGCGCGACCGTCCGCAGTAGAACACGCCGTAGCTGCCGTCGGAAAAGCGGCTGCCCTGCGGATTCAGGTGCGTGAACGCGGCCATGATCGGCCCCCAACCCGGGCCGTAGCGACGCTCGGCCGGCGGCACGAGGTCGAGCGTGCCGACTTCGTTGCGGATGCGGTCGTTGGTCAGCGATTCGAGCGCATAGAGCGCGTCGAAATCCTCGGCGGCCGCCACGCGGTCGAACAGGTTGATGGCCGGAAAACGGGTGGGAATCACGCGATAGGCAGGTGCCCAGTCGACGACGGTCGTGGGCCAGTGTTGTACTTCTTCAATCGGCATCGTCACGCCCAGCCACCCCGCATCGCGTCGAGATATTGACGGACGGCAACCAGGTCGCCGACGTTGCCGGCGAGCATGCGGTCGAGCGCGCGCTTGCCGCCGAACGGTGCGGCGTCGTTGGGCCGCTTGACCCAGGTGTCGGCCGCAGCCGGCTGCGGCAGCAGGATCTGCAGCGCCTTGTAGATGCCGAGCAGCAGCGATAGCCGCTCGAGCGTATCGCGCGGCAGGCGGGCCGATTCAGGCGCGGCCTTCCACTTGAAGAACGTCGAGCGGCCGGGCGACCCGAGTAGCACGATCTGTTCGTCGATCGTCAGCTCCCAGTCGCGCGCGATGTTGAAGAACGCACGCAGGCCGGCCGCCGACATCCGCGCGACCGAGGCCTGCCGCGGGGCGGAATGCGAATCGAAAGCGGGCTGTGACATGATCGTTAGTCTCGAAACGAATTTACTAACAAGATTAGTCCATTTTCGCATTTTTGCAAGGGTCGCCCCCCAAGGCGTCGGCATTCCGTCCGAAGGATCGATATTTTTTGTCCATTCTGGACTGTTATTTTATTTTCTGCGTTAATGACCGTGCGGACAGCGCACCGGGACGCGGAGCGTCCCCCGCAGCAACCGTGTCGCCCAGAACCGGATAGACCACGCCAAGGAACCACCATGAAGAGACTGATTGCCGCCGTTTCGATCGCCCTGCTCGCGGTATCGGCAGGCCCCGCCGTCGCGAAGGACTGGACCACGCTGCGCTTCGGCACCGACGCCAGCTACGCGCCGTTCGAATCGAAGGCGCCCGACGGCAAGCTCGTCGGCTTCGACATCGACCTCGGCAACGAGATCTGCGCACGGCTGAAGGCGAAGTGCGTGTGGCTCGAGAACGATTTCGACGGGATGATCCCGGCGCTGAAGGCGAAGAAGTTCGACGCGGTGCTGTCGTCGATGTCGATCACGCCGCAGCGCGCGGAACAGATCGGCTTCACGACGAAGATCTACAACCAGCCGACGCGGCTCGTCGTGAAGAAGGGTTCGCCGCTGCTGCCGACGGCCGAATCGCTGAAAGGCAAGTCGATCGGCGTCGAACAGGGCACGACGCAGGAAGCGTATGCGAAGGCGTACTGGGCGAAGCAGGGTGCGAACGTCGTGTCGTACCAGAACCAGGACGGCGTGTATGCGGACCTGACGTCGGGCCGCCTCGACGCCGCACTGCAGGACGAGGTGCAGGCCGCGATCGGGTTCCTGAAGTCGCCGCGCGGCGCGGGCTACCAGTTCGTCGGGCCCGAACTCGTCGACGAGAAGGTGCTCGGCATCGGCGCCGGCATCGGGCTGCGCAAGGAAGACACCGACCTGAAGGCGAAGATCGATCGCGCGATCCTCGACATGGTCAAGGACGGCACGTACAAGCGCCTCGCGTCGAAGTACTTCGACTTCGACATCTACGGCGGCTGAAGCGGCGCCGCGCGCGGACGGGTGCGATACCCGTCGCGCGCGGTCTGACCGCCCCTCCCCTGCTCGCCGGACGGCGACGCCTCCCTGACGTTCGCCGTCGCGCCGGTTCATCGTCCGTATCGCGCATCCGGACGCCGCACGTCTTTCGCATTGCAAACGGATCACCTGCTCTGGCGACAGCAGGCGCTCGACGTCGTCAATAAGCGAAGATCGGGCGCCGGGGAACCGGTGCCCGCGTGCACATCCCCATGCGGATCGGGTTGGCGAGCGAGAAAGCGCCGGCCCGGCGCGGATGACCGGGTATCAGCCGGATCCGCCTCGCACCGGGCGCGGAGAGGTGGCCTGTCGACGCATGCCGGCCGGCAGCAAGATGCGCGGTCGACCGGCGATGGGTCGAATCACTGCGATCGCGGCCTGCCGGCCGCTGCGTGTGGCGATCGTTCGTCATTTTTCTACCCCGTATTCGATCCGTAGCTTGTACCGGCAACCGGACACAGCCGGCGCCCCGACGATCCGTCGATAACGGCCCATGCCGTTCGGAGCAGGGCTATGCTGCCCGTCCGTCCGGTCATCCCCGTGGACTGCGTCCTTGCCGGTCCTCGCATGGTTCGCTGCCGGACCGGCCGGACGCCACGTCATCGACTTTCGCACCTCAAACTCCGCAAGGAGCGGGCCAGCTTCGTTCCGGGCCGGCCGCACAAGGCTTTCATCGGACAAGCCCGCGGCCGCAACGGGCGGGGCAGGCAGGACGTTGCGAAACTGAAACATGCGGGGCGCGGGCGGGCGCGCCCGTGTGGCGGCGATGCCTTGCCGGACAAGGCGCGCGGACGATCCGGAATATTTTCCCGGCACGGGCGGCACGCCGCCGCGCACGTTTGCCGGGTCGATCCGGGTGGCCGCCGGCACGAAACGTTTCACGCTCTTTACATGGTGCCGGACGCCCGCGCACGGGACGGCCGTGGACGCTTCCCGCCGTCGTTCAGCCGACTCGCTGATGGTCGGCGTCGTCGGGCGGCACGCCGTCCTTTCCGCCGTTGTTGTCGTGGTCGTTGAGCCCGTGCTCGATCATCATCCGGTAAAGCGTGACGCGCGAGATGCCGAGTTCGGCGGCGGCCTTGTTGATCCGGTGATCGTTGCGCAGCAGCGCGTTTTCGATCGCGGTGCGCTCGGCGAGCGAACGCGCCTGCTCGAGCGTCACGGGCTCCGTTTCGCCCGGGACCTCGAGCCCGAGGTCGTGCGGTGTCAGCAGCCGGCTCTCGGCCATCACGATCGCGCGGCGCACCCGGTTGATCAGCTCGCGCACGTTGCCGGGCCACTCGTAGCGGCGCATCGCGTCGAGCGCGGCCGAGGTGAAGCCGCTGATCTTGCGGCCGCTGTCGGCCTTGTATTTCTGCAGCACGTAATGCGCGAGGATGTCGATGTCCTTGCCGCGCGCACGCAGCGGCGGCTCGTGAATGCGCAGCACGCAGAGCCTGTGATAGAGGTCCGCGCGAAAGCGTCCGGCTTCGACCGCGCCGTCGAGATCCACGTGCGTCGCCGAGATGATCCGTACGTCGACCGGAATCGACTCCTGGCCGCCGAGCCGCTCGATCTTCCCTTCCTGCAGGAAGCGCAGCAGGCTCGCCTGGCTTTCGATCGGCATGTCGCCGATTTCGTCGAGAAACAGCGTGCCGCCGTTCGCGGATTCAATCCGGCCTGCGCGCCGCTGGTTCGCCCCGGTGAATGCGCCGCGCTCGTAGCCGAACAGTTCCGACTGCAGCAGGTGATGCGGAATCGCGCCGCAGTTGATCGCGACGAACGGCCCCTTGCCACGCACCGAGCGCTCGTGGATCGCGAGCGCCGTCAGCTCCTTGCCGGTGCCCGACTCGCCGGAGATGAACACGCTCGCGTCGGTCTTCGCGACCTTGCGGATCGTGCTGAACAGCTGCTGCATCGCTTCGCAGTTGCCGATCATCCCGTGCTCGCCGATCGACGCCGCGTACGCCGCGCCGTCGACGCGATCGAGCGCGGCCATCCCGCGCGCATGGCCGAGCACGTGCGAAATCCATTCGTACGGCAACGGCAGCGTCACGTAATCGAAACAGTAGCTGCGGATGAGTTCGCGCACGGCAACGCCGATCGTGACACCGGCCTGCGCGACGGAAATCCAGCCGATCGCCGGCTGGCTCAGGCACGCTTTCAGCGCGGGATAGTCGCGCGACGTGAAGCCCGAGAAATCGACGAGCCCGGCTGCGACATTCACGCCGGACGTCATGTTCTGCGCGGCGCCGGCCGTCTTCGCGACCGAGATGTCCCAGCCGAGCTCCCGCAGTTGTGCCAGCAACGGCTCGTCCGGCGAACGCATGATGACGAACAGCTTGCGCCCAGCCTCGGGAGCGGTAACGGACACGGGCGGCATCTCGGACGCCGCCGTCCCGCTTGCGTCGGGTGACCTTGCAACCATCGTTGTTCCCCGCTTGGCGTTGGTATCGTGCGCCGGCTCGCCGCCGCATCCGAAGGACCTCGATCGAACCGACATATTGGCCGCATTTCCGTCCGAATAAAATCCCCCCGGGCAATAATCGCGCGCCGGGCGGATCCTTTCATGAACGGTATATCGGCGCCGCCGGTGCGCGGCTAGATGGGTGATATCCCGGTGGCGAGGCGGGTGCGGAAACATGGCCGTACGGATATCGGGCGCGCGAAGCCGCGCCGGTGCGGGCGCGCCGGTACGACACGCGGCGCCGGGCACGTGGAATCGGCCCGGCGGCAGGCGCCGGCGCGGCCCCGGCGGCCGCGCCGGCACGCGCTCGCGCAACCGTTTTCCGCTTGACGCCGGTCAATCGTCAGAAGAAGTGGGGATGATGCACGAACGCAACACGTGCCGCGCGGCGTGGCGGCGTCAGCGCCCCGATGCGAGCGGCGCGAGTGCGTGAGCGCGGCCGCGTCCGGCCGACGCGCCGTCGTGTTCTCCGTAGGCGGCGGCGAGCGTGTCGACGCGCGCGAGGTGGTGGCGATTGTCGTGGTCCCACGGATGGAAGCCGGGCCGGAAAAAGCTCAGCCATTCACCCGCGATGCGCGGGAACAGCCCGCGGCGCGGCCCGTACAGGAATGCAATCATGCGCAGCATGCCGCGCACACGATGCCTGATGTCGCGATCGCGCGACAGCAGCGTCACGTGCATCAGGAACACCGTCGGCCAGAACGTCAGCGTCGTCACCAGGTACACGCCGACGCGGATCAGGTAGCGGCGCAGGCCCGGTTTCATCACGACGTTCCACACGTCGTAGGACACGGCCTTGTGCTCGGTTTCCTCGAGCGCATGCCACAGCCACATCTGCCGGTAGCCTTCGACCGAGCCGTCCAGGCGCGTCGGGTCGCGCAGGAGCCAGTCCGCGAGCATCGCCGTGTAGTGTTCGGCGGCGACCGTGTGCGCGAGCTGCACCGAATGCGGCAGCGTGCGCTTCATGAAGCCGAGCACCGTCCATACTCGCTTGTCGAGCTTGCGCGCGGGCAGGCGGTTGGCCTGCATCAGCTCGTTGTATTCGACATGCTCGCGCGTATGCATCGCCTCCTGGCCGATGAAGCCGAGCACCTGCCGCTTGAGCACCGGGTCGTCGATCCGGTCACGATAATTGCGCACCGAATCCATGAAAAAGCGTTCGCCGGCCGGAAACAGCAGCGACAGCGCGTTGAAGAAGTGGGTCACGTGCGGGCCGAGCCCATGCCAGTCCTTCGCGCGCTCGACCGGCAGGTCGAAGCGCAGGTCGCGGCGCACTGGCATCACCTCGGCTGCAATGGCTGAAGCGGCTGACTTCATGTTCGTCGTTCTCCTGGTTTTCGGGCGGCCCGCCAGCCGTCGCGGCCTTGTCGGCGCGGGCCCGGGCAGCGCATCGCGCAACGCCGAAATCTTGACATCGATAACTGTAAAGATAGGCGCCGGCCGGTACCGCGCGCAAGCCGCGCGGTAGACGCGCGCTTCCAAACAGCGCACGGTCGGCAGCGCGGAAAAAACGAGGTTCGAGCGGCATTCGGGCGCGCCGGGATTCGAACGCGCACGCCGGTACGCGACCGGCAGCCAGACGGCGCACGCACGCGCCGAAATCGGCACACACACCCCACGCGACGGGCGTTTCGCGGGACCACGCGGTGCCGCTCGACGTGACGCCGAGCAGCCGGGTGACACCAATTCATACGCGCGCCCCGTTCGCGCGGCGCAACCCCGTCGATCCGGTTCGCGAAAAATTCAAACGCGCGTTCCATTCGCGTTTCAGGCGGAATGCATGATCATCACCGCGGCCGGCGCGCGATCGGCATGCCGCGGGGCGCTTGTCGTGTAAGGCGGCCCCCTGCCCGCTCGCCTACAATAGCGGTTTTACCCAACCCCTTTCAGGAGAAGTCATGTCTGTCACCACGACCGCATCGGGCCTCAAAATCGAAGACCTGACCGAAGGCAGCGGCGCGGAAGCGCAAGCCGGCCAGACCGTCAGCGTCCACTACACGGGCTGGCTGACCGACGGTCAGAAATTCGATTCGAGCAAGGATCGCAACGACCCGTTCGCGTTCGTGCTCGGCGGCGGCATGGTCATCAAGGGCTGGGACGAAGGCGTGCAGGGCATGAAGGTCGGCGGCGTGCGTCGCCTGACGATCCCGCCGCAACTCGGCTACGGCCCGCGCGGCGCAGGCGGCGTGATCCCCCCGAACGCGACGCTCGTGTTCGAAGTCGAACTGCTCGCCGTCTGACGACGCCGTCGGCCGACGTCCTTCCGATGGAACGCATCCCGTCTCCCGCCATCGCGCTGCGCCGTTACGACACGTGCGAAGCGTCCGACGTGCACGACTTTCATCAGGTCGTGATCGGCGTCGACGGCGCGATGGTGATGGCGGTGGACGGCGTCGGCCAGCGCATCGACCGGCACGCGGCGTGGCTGATTCCGGCCGGCGCGCGCCACGATTACTCGGGCCTCGGCGAGAATCGCCAGCTCGTGCTCGACTTGCCCGCCGCGTCGCTCGCGGTGCCCCAGCGGCTGTTCGACAGCGCGCGTGCCGTGTCGATCGACCCGGCGCTCACGTCGCTCGTCGCGCAGGTCGCGGCGGCGGCCGCG
This sequence comes from Burkholderia sp. Bp9004, assembly GCF_003858025.1. Classification (NCBI taxonomy): domain Bacteria; kingdom Pseudomonadati; phylum Pseudomonadota; class Betaproteobacteria; order Burkholderiales; family Burkholderiaceae; genus Burkholderia; species Burkholderia sp. Bp9004. The sequence continues at coordinate 25,130 of NZ_QTQD01000004.1, forward strand.
CAATTCGACGGGACAGCCGGCGACACGCAGCGCGCGCATCGCTTCCAGTGGCAGGCCGCCGCGCGTCTGTGCGACGCGCTGCTCGACGATGCCGGCCTCGCCGCGCCCGCGGCGGGCCTGGATTTCGCGCGCATCGACCGCTGGCTGCGCGCGCGGCTCGCGGAACCACTGCGCATCGCCGATCTCGCCGCGCACTGTGGTTACGGAATGCGCCGCTTTCATCAACTGTTCGTCGACGCGTTCGGCGAAACCCCGCATCGCTACCTGCAGCGGCTGCGGCTCGACGCCGCCGTCGTGCTGCTGGCGGACGGCCGCCATCCGCTCGTCGACATCGCCGGCATGGTCGGCTTCGCCGACCAGAGCACCTTCACGCACGCTTTCACGAAGCGCTTCGGCGTCGCACCGGGGCGCTGGCGCGGCGAGCGGCACTGAGCCCTCACGCACGTCGCCCCGGCCTGCCGGAAAGCCGTGTCACGGCTCGCTGAGCCTCACGGCCTCCGTTCCCCTGTCGCGCGGCGAACGAACACTCACCCCCGCGTCCCGCCCCCCTCGTCGCCCACCTTCCGCACGACCGTCTCCGCCGCCTTCAGCGGCCGGCCGTCGTCGTGCCGAAGCGCGAGCTTGCGGATCGTCCGGCCCGTCTTGCGCTCGACCAGCACCGAATGCGGCTCGCCGCGCTCGAACAGGTTTGCCTCGCCCCACTGCCGCAACATCACGATCACCGGAAACAGTCCCTTGCCCTTCTTCGTCAACGCGTACTCCTGATATGCGCTGCCGTCCGACGCGGGCACGACTTCGAATACGCCTGCGTCCACCAGCATCCTGAGCCGGTCCGACAGGATGTTGCTCGCGACGCCGAGGCTCGCGCGGAAATCGCCGAACCGGCGCACGCCGTCGAACGCATCGCGCACGATCAGCAACGCCCAGCGATCGCCGACGATATCGGTCGCCCGCGCCACCGGGCACGGCGAATCCGCGAGACTTTTCTGCCTGGCCATATTGCTCTCCGCTGTCGCGCCGGCGCCTTCGCGGGCCGCCGGCTGTCCGTGCGCGGGCCCATCGCCCGCCGTCACACAGGTTGCATTTTAAAACTACTTTTCCTACACTCACACTAGTTTCAAATTGCAACCACTTGAGTGAGCGTGAGACACCCCATGGAATCACCCAGTTCAGGAACGGTCGCGTCGAACGCGACGTCGCGCACCGCTCGTCCGATCGCCGTCTCGCGCGTGTCGACGGCGCGCGTCGTGCTGCTCGCCGTCTGCTGCGCGGCGAGCGTCGCGAACGTGTACTACGCACAGCCGCTGCTCGACTCGATCGCACATGACTTCGGCGTATCGCAGGCGACGGTCGGCGGCGTCATCACCGCGACGCAACTCGGCTGCGCGCTCGCGCTGCTGTTCGTCGTGCCGCTCGGCGACCTGCTGAACCGCAAACGCCTGATCACCGTTCAACTTCTGCTGCTGACGGCGGCATGCATCGGCGTGGCCGCCTCGCCGACGCGCATCGCATTGCTGGCGGGCATGGTCGCGGTCGGGCTGCTCGGCACCGCGATGACGCAAGGGCTGATCGCCTGCTCGGCCGCGCTTGCAGGCGCCGGCGAGCGCGGCCGCGTGGTCGGCGCGGCGCAGGGCGGCGTCGTGATCGGCCTGCTCGCCGCGCGCGCGCTCGCGGGTGTCGTCACGGATGTCGCCGGCTGGCGTGCGGTTTATCTGGTGTCGGGCGCGCTCGCGATCGCGATGCTGGTCGCGCTGGCGCGGCTGTTGCCCGATGCGGACGCGCCGCGCGAGCGCATCGGCTACGCGGCGCTGCTCGGTTCGATGGTCACGCTGCTGCGCGACGAGCGTGTGCTGCGTGTGCGCGGAGCGATCGCACTGCTGCTGTTCGCGGCGTTCAGCATCTTCTGGAGCGCGCTCGTGCTGCCGCTGAGCGCACCGCCGCATGCGATGTCGCATACGCAGATCGGCGCATTCGGTCTGGTCGGCGCGCTGGGTGCGGCAGCCGCCGCGCGCACCGGCCGGCTCGCGGATCGCGGCCTCGGCGAAGCCGCGACCGGCACCGCGCTCGCGCTGCTCGCACTCTCGTGGCTGCCGCTTGCGTTCGCCGGTACGTCGATCGCGCTGCTGGTCGTCGGCATCGTGCTGCTCGACGTCGGTGGGCAGGCCGTCCACGTCGTGAACCAGAGCATGATCCTCGGCGCGCGGCCCGATGCGCACGCACGCCTTGTCGGGTGCTACATGCTGTTCTATTCAGTCGGCAGCGGGCTCGGCGCGATTGCGTCGACGATGATGTATGCGCACGCCGGATGGATCGGCGTCTGCGGGCTCGGGGCGGCGGTCAGCGTGGGTGCATTCGCCGTATGGGCCGTGACGCTCCGGCGTGCATGACGCGTGTCGAAGTGTCGAACACCGAGCGCGAACCGCGGCCTGCCTGGCACGGAACGAAAAAAAACCGGCTCGCCCGGATCGAGCGGCCGGCATGCGGACCGGACGCATGCGCGTGCGCCGGCCCGACCGTCGCGGCGGCGTGCGCGTTCGCTTACCCCGCCGCCTGGATCGCCTCTTCGTACACGCCGGCGACGCGTCGCGCGATCACCGCGTTGTCGAAACTGTCGCGCGCGTAGCGCTTGCACGCGGCCTCGTCCGGCAGCGTGATCGCGCCCGACAGCGCGCCGCCGAGCCCTTCCGCGATCGCATCCGCGCCCGTCGACGGCAGCACGAGATCGTCGGACAACCCGGCCACCGCCTCCGGCAGCCCGCCGACCGGCGTCACCAGCACCGGCGTGCCGGACGCCAGCGATTCGACCGTGATCAGCCCGAAGCCTTCGAGCGCGACCGTCGGCACGACGCTGACCGTCGCCGCGCGGTACAGCGCCGCGAGATGATGGTCGGGCACGAACCCGAGCAGCTTCACGTTGTCCTGCAGCCCCGCGTCGTCGATGCGCTGCTGCAGTTCCTCGCCGATCTTGCCCTTGCCGGCGATCAGCAGCAGCACGTCCGGGTGACGGTGCTTGACGAGACCGATCGCGTCGATCAGGTCTTCCAGCCCCATGCGCCGCACGAGCCGGCGCACGGCCAGCACGATCGGCCGGTCCTGCGGCAGTTGCAGCTTGTGCCGCGCCTCGGCCGGCGTGAGCGGCGTATCGAACTGCGCGGTATCGACGCAGCCGGGAATCACGCGCACGCGCGACGGATCGATGCCGTAGCGGTTCGTCAGGATCTGGCCGAAGGCCTGCGACAGCACGATCAGGCGCGACGAGCGCGTATAGACGGCCTGTTCGAGATAGCGCTTCGCGCGCTGCCCGAGCGACGCGGCGCCCTCGACCTGGCTTTCGTCGGCCCACGGCCCCTGGAAATGCGACACCTGCGGAATCCCGCGCGTCACGTCGAGGCCCGGGAACGTGTACAGCGCGAAGTGCGACGAAATCACGTCCGGACGCTCGCTGCGGATCTCGTCGCGCAACGCGCGGCGCGCGGCGAGCATGCGGCGCGCAAGCGGCTGCGACGCGGGTCCGAAGCCCTGGATCGCACCGCCCGTGTCGTCGGCGACCTTCGGCGAGCCGGCAACGAGCCCGCGCACCTCGACGCCCGCACCGGGCAGCGCGCCGACGAGCGAGTAGTACATCCGGTCGAGGCCGCCCGCGCGTTCGGGGAACCAGTGCATGCCGATCTGCAACGATTTGATCGGCCGGGAAGATTGGGACATTACGACTGCTCCTGCGTAACCGCATGCTCGACCCGCTCGAAGGCGGACGGCTGCGAGGGTTGGCCGATGCGCCGGTAGAGCGCGACATACTGGGCGCCCATGTGGGCCCAGCCGAAACGGGTCATCAGTTCGCGGGCCGCGTCGCCCATCGCGCGACAGGTGTCGCGCGACGCCGCGAGCGAGCCGATCGCCTGCGCGAGCGCGGCCGGATCGTCGGGGTCCTCCAGCACGATCCCGCAGTCGCGCGTAATGATTTCCGCGCCGCCGGCGGTGCGCGCGGTGACGACCGGCAGCCCGGCCGCCATGGCTTCCAGCAGCGACAGGCTCATCGCTTCGTAGCGCGACGGAAACACGTAGGCGTCGACCGAGCGCATCAGCGTCGGCATGTTCTTCACGAGACCGAGGAAATGCACGCGCGAATCGATGCCGAGCGCGCGCGCCTCGTCCGGATACGGGCTGCCGGGCAGATAGCCCGCCACCGCGAGATGGACGTTCGCCGGCAGCTTCGTCAGCGCCTTCAGCACGGTGCCGAGGTTCTTGCGCGGCGTGCGCAGGTCGCCGACGAACAGCAGCAGGAACGCATCGTCCGGCAGCTTGAACGCCGCGCGATCGGCCTGCGCGCCGGCGAACGCGCTGCCGTCGACGCCGTTGTAGATCACGCTGATCTTGCCGCTGTCGATGCCGAGCCCGGCGATCTCGTCGGCCACCTTCTGCGACACGGCCGTGATCGCGCGCGAACGCCGGTACGCCCAGCGCTCGAGCGCCGTATTCACGCGCGTGTAGACGTACTGGTAGGCCGACCACAGCCCCTTCGTCAGCCCGAACGGGTAATACGGGCTCTTGAACCAGCCGCCGTGCACGAAGTGCGCGGTATTCACGTCGGCCTTGATCCACGAAATGAAGCCGTTTACGTGCAGCACGTCGTACTCGCTGCGATGCGCGCGCAGCCACCACGCGCTCTTCAGCGCGAACACCTGCTGCTTGACGAGATTCGACGGCCAGAAGCCGCCGACCTTCACTGGCACCCAGCGCACGCGCGGGTCGGCAAGCAGCTCGGGCGCGACATGCGACGCGACCAGCGTGACCTCGTAGTTCTCGGCCAGCGCCGCGCGCGCGATTTCGTAATTGACGCGGCCCTGCCCGTCGTTATGTCGCACGACGTGCGTGACGATCGCGATTCTCAATGGTCGCCTCCCCGTGAACGCGCGGCGGCCAGCAGGCGCTGTGCCTTCTGCCAGTGCGCCGCGGATAGTATTGAAAAAATGGCCGTGAACAGCAGCAGGCCGCCCGTGCCGATCAGCGAGTTCGTGAACACGAGCATCGCGAACACCGACAGGCACAGGCTCAGGCATGCGCCGACGAACTTGTCCTTGCGCAGCTTGAACGCCGCGCGCAGGGTGCGGGCGAGCAGCATCACGACGCCCGACAGGTACAGCAGCGTGCCGGGCCAGCCGAGCACGAACGGCACGTTCATCACGCCGCTGTCGAAGCTGCCGTACTTGCCGAGCTCGCCGCTGTCGCTCGACAGCTTGGTGGACGCGCCGGTCGCGCCCATGCCCTCGCCGGCGACGTCGGTGAACGCCGTTTGCGCGAAGGTCGCGTAGAACTTGTTGCGGTCGTCGTAGCTGCGGTCGTCCTTCAGGTTCGTGATCGATTGCAGGCGCGCGCCGAGGCGGTCGGCCACCGGCCCGACGGTCAGCAGCGGCACGCATAGCCCGACCAGCACGACACCGCTGATCAGGATCCGCATCCGCACGCGGTTGCTCGACTGCACGAGCTGGATCGCGAGCGCGATCACCCAGCCGCCCCAGGTCGAGCGCACGAGACACAGCGCGAACGACACGAAGCCGGCGGCGCCCGCGAACCAGCGGACCTTCTGCGGCGCGGCGAACACGAACACCAGCGCGCCCATGATCGCGAACGCGAACGGCCCCGACGAGTTCATCGTGCTGAAGACGCGAACACCGTACGGCACCGGCTCGCCCTGCGAACCCATGTCCGAGCCGATCATCCACAGCACGTCCCACTGCGGCATCACGAAGTACTGCACGACGCCGTACACGCCCATCACGAGCATGCCCCACATGAACGTGGACAGCAGCACGTCGCGGTACTCGGGATAATCGCGCGAGTTGACCATGATGTGAAAGCCGATCAGCACCGGGTACACCCAGTTCGCGAGGTCGTAGGTCGCGGCCATCACGCCGCTCGACACGATCCCGACCAGATATGCATACGTCAGCCCGAACAGCATCAGCAGCACGGGAATCCCGCGCCGCTGCGCAAGCACGCGGTAATGCCTGAGCAGCCCGAACCCGGCGATCATCGTCACCGCGAGCGGCGCGACCTGGATCAGGCTCGTCGGCGTGAACGCGCCCTTCGACCAGTCGGCGAGACGTCGAACTTCGGGGCTCAGGAACCACACCCACCACATGAAGCCGACGTAGCGCGCCGGGCTCTTGAAATACAGCCAGATGCCGACCGCGATGGCCAGCACCGGAAACGCGAGCGTCAGCACCTTGCCCTGGTGAATGGCGATCAGCGCGGCGGTAAACGTCCATAGCCCCGCCTGCCCGACCCAGTGCTTCGGTTCGGGCAACCGGCTGCGGCTGCGCGACGGTGCGCGTTCGGCGGCAATCGTACTCATCGATCCGTTCTCACCGCGACGACGGGCGCGAATCCGCGAGTGGCATCGCGAGACCAGCCGCCGCCGGCGTGCGACGCCGGCGCAGCATGTCGCGCGTGATCCGCACGTGCTGTTCGGCGAATGCCTGCGTGGTCAGGTCGCGCTCGCGCAGGCACGCGGCCGCGGCACGCGCGCATTCGAGCGCGGCGGCCGGATCGGCCACGAAGCGATCGGCGGCCTGGCGCATCGCCGCTGCGTCGAACGCCGGCACGTAGGCGGCCGTATCGTGCGGGAAGTAGTCGCTGAGCCCGCCGACGTCGGACACGATCATCGGCTTGCCGACCGCCGCCGCCTCGAGCATCACGGTGATGCCCGACGCGTGGAAGTTCGGCCGCAGCGGCACGACGATCACGTCGGCCCACGCGTACAGTTCGTGCTGCTTCGCGAGGCCCGACGCCGAGCCGATCTTCACGTTCGGTGCATGCCACTCGCGCGGCACGCGGCGCCGCGTCGCGAGCCGCACGTCGTAGCGCTCGTCGCCGCCGAACGCGGCGAGGAACGTGCGCCAGTCGCGGTCGCGGTCGTTGCCGATCGCGGCGATCCGCAGCGGTCGGTTCGGCTGCCACTGCTGCGGCTCGGTGAGCGGGAAGTCCTGCGTGTTCAGCCCGTAGTAGACGAACTCGGCCTCGCGCCCGAGAAAGCGGCGGCACAGCTCGGCGTTGTCGCGGGCGAGCGTCGTCAGCGCGTCGGCGCGCGCGAGCAGCTTGCGGTACAGCCAGCGGCGCGGGCCGCCGAACGTGTTCCACTTGTCGAACAGCCACACGCTCTGCGCGAGCAGCAGCGGGCGCTTGCCTTGTGCGCCGGCGAGCTTCAGGATCAGCGCGGCGGCGAGATGCTCCTGCTCGGTGTGCGTCCAGATCACGTCGGTGCCCAACAACGCGGCGCGATTGCGCCACGCATGCACGACGTCGAAGCCAAGCGCCGCCTTCAGCGCACGGCGCACGAGGCTCGCGACGCGGTTCTCGCGCCGGTCCTGCGAATAGGTCAGCCGGAATTCGTCGGATTCCGCGTGGTGATAGCCGTACAGGCAGCCGATGTTCTCGCCTTTCCGGTAAGTACGCGGATCGGCGCCGTAGAACAGGTGGACGTGAACCTTCGTGGAATTCATGCAAGCCCTCCGGGGATGGCCGCGCGTCGTGCGCGCAGCCCGTTCAAGACGTCACCGGCGGCATCGCCGCACGATGGGGGGCAAGGTCGGCGCGGCGCGCATCGCGTGCGCCGCGGCGCACCGCGCGCCAGTGCTCGCGCACACGGTCGCGCCGCGCGGTATGCAGCGACAGCAGCACGTGCGCGAAGCCCGGATAGACGCGCGTGCCGATCAGCGTCCACCACCACCAAGCGATTTCGCGCCGCACCGGCGGCAGATGCTCGCGCAGGATCAGGTGCAGGTTGTACGCGCCGTTGCTGATCGCATTCAGCGATGCCGCATCGCGCCGGTCGTCGTCGAAACGCTCGGCCGGAAAATGATCGACCGCGATCGCCGGGTCGTAGACGAGCTTCCAGCCGTCACGCTGCACCTGCATGCTGAAACCCATGTCGTTGTGCACCTGCGCGCCGGCGCCGCGCAGCCGCGTGTCGAAGCGCAGACGTTCGATCGCGGCGCGGCGGTAGCTCATGTTCGCGCCCTTGAGCATGTCGACTTCGCGCGCGCCGCCGACGCCCAGATGATGGTTGCCGACGATCTTGCCGGACAGCGTGAGCTGGCCGACGAGCTCGCGCGACTCGTCGAGCACGCGGCCCTTCTCGTGCACCCAGTCGCGGCCGCCGACCGCACCGACGCGCGGATCGGCCAGGAACACGGCTTCGACGCGCGCGAGCCAGTCGGCGCGCGGCGCCGCGTCGTCGTCGGTGATCGCGACGATGTCGCCGCTCGCCGAGTCGAGCCCCTTGTTCAGCGCGGCGACCTGCCCCGGCACATCCACCGGCACGATCCGCAGCGGCAGCATGCCGCCGACCGATGGATCGGCGAGGCGCTCGTGCGTGGCATCGTCCTCCGGGCGCGCGACGACGATCACCTCGTCGGGCAGCCGCTGCTGGCGCTGCAGCGCCAGCAGGCAGCGCGCGAGGTCGGCGGGACGCCGGTAGGTCGGAACGAGCACGGAAATTTTCATCGAGGGTTCTCCAGTCGGCCGGGCCGGCGCTGCGCACGCCGGCCCGGTTTCGTGCAATGCCGTCAGGCGCTCAGGTATTCGTGGACGGCCGCATAGCCGCGGCCGTAGCCGCGCGCCTTCGGCGGCACGCCGTTGAAGATCCCGCCTTCCAGATCGACGCCCGCGGTACGCAGGCGCTTGATCGCGTCGGCGATCTCGCCTTCGGTATGCATGCCCGAGCGCAGCACCAGGAAGGTCGCGCCGGCCATGCGGCCGATGATGGTCGCGTCGGTCACCGCCAGCACCGGCGGCGAGTCGATCAGCACGACGTCGTAGCGCTTGCCGAGCCCTTCGAGGTATTGCGGCAGGCGCGTCGACATCAGCAGCTCCGACGGGTTCGGCGGGCGCGTGCCGGCCGAGATGAACGACAGGCCCTGCACCGGCGTCTCGCGGATCGCCTCCTCGAGCGGCGACTGATCGCTCAGCAGTTCGGACAGGCCCGGCTGCGCGGTGAGGCCGAAGTAGCGGTCGAGCATGCCGCGACGCATGTCGGCGTCGATCAACAGCACGCGCTTGCCCGAATGCGCGAGCAGCACCGCGAGGTTGACCGTCAGGAAGCTCTTGCCGATGCCCGGCGTCGGGCCGGTCAGCACGATCACGCGGCTCTTCGCATCCATCATCGCGAACTGCATCGCGGTGCGCAGGCTGCGCATGCTTTCGACGCTCAGGTCCTTCGGACGCAGGCTCGCGAGGATCGGCCGCGCGCGGCCGCCGCCCTTCTCGGCCATCGCGTCGAGCTTCACTTGCTCGGCGCTTTGCGGCACCAGCCCGTAAAGCGGCAGGTTGAACGTGCGCTCGACGCGATCCGGATCCTCGATGCCCTGGAACAGGTTGCGGCGCAGGAACACGATGCCGGTACCGAGGATCAGCCCGAGGAATACCGCGGCCGACAGGATCAGCACCTTCTTCGGCTTGACCGGATCGCCCGGGCGCAGCGCGGAATCGACGAGGTGGATGTTGCCGCCCGTGCCGGCCTTCTGCACCGACAGCTCCTGCACGCGGTTCAGCAGCAGCACGTAGATGTCCTCGGCGACCTTCGCGTCGCGCTGGAGCTGGACGGCCTTCACTTCGGTCGCCGGCAGGCTGCGGAAGCGGTTGCTGAACTTGTCCTTCTCGCCCTGCAGTTCCGCGAGCTGCTGCTTCGCGGCGATCACCATCGGGTGCGAATCGGTGAAGCGCTGCGCGAGCGATGCGAGCTGCAGGCGCTGGGCCGCGATCTGCTGCTCGTACTGCACGCTACCTTCGAGATAGACCTTCGCCTCGTCGCTCGCGTTGATCGAGCCGGACGTGCGCTGATACTGCGTCAGCGCGGCTTCCGCCCGCTCGAGATCGGACTTCAGGCGCGGTTCCTCGCCCTTCAGGAAGTCGAGCATCTTGGTCGCTTCGGCCTGCTTCGCGATCACGTGCTGGTTCAGGTACGACTGCGCGAGCGCGTTCGCGATCGCGGCGGTCTGGTCCGGGTCCTTGCCTTCGAGCGAGATCTGCACGACGCCCGTCTGCTTGCCCTGCTCGGACACCTGGATGCCCGACTGGAAGCCGGTGATCGCGTCGAGATCGTTGTAGCGGACCACCGTGAATTGCGTGCCCGGACGCGCGACCAGCTTCTGCACCAGCAGCGTCACGCCGCCGCCCTGCTCCGATTCGCCGACACGGCCCGACAGCAGGCGGCTGCCGTTCGCGTCGACGAGCGTGTAGGTGCCGTTCGGACCGGCCGTCAGCGTCAGCTTCTTGCCTTCGAGCGCGGGCACGACGTTGATCGTGTCGATGTCGGCGACTTCGCCGCCCCATGCGTACGACCGCAGGCCGAACCAGGCGCGCGAAGGCTCGCCGGGCGTCGCGACGCGCGCGGACAGGCTGCCGAGCAGCGGAATCGTCTTCGGCACGACCGAGAAGTTCAGCTTGAACTGCTCGACGACCGGCGTGACGACGCCGCGGCTCTTGATGATCTCGATTTCCGCGTCGGTCTGCGCTTGCTGCGGGCCGCTGTTGATCGTCGCACCCGTCTGCGTCTGCGTGAGCGCCTGCGACGTGTTGTCGTTGCTCTCGACCCGCACGTGCACATCCGCCTGATACACCGGTTTCGCGATGTAGCAGTAGAGGCCGGCGAGCGCAATGACGGTCACCGCGATGCCGAGCAGCAGCCAGATGTCGTCCATCAGCACCTGGAGCAGCTGGCCGAGGACGACGTCCTCTTCCTCGGTTTTCGCGGTCAGATCCGCGTAGGCGTGTTTTGCTTGCGTGTTCACCATTCGTTCCCGCTTGAGTGGTGCCGGGGGGCAGACGCCACCCCGGCGGGCTATCAGCGCGTGATTTGCCGCATGTAGAAGATCGTCTGGATCGTCGGCAGCACCTGCTGCAGCACACGGTTGAACTGCACCGAGCTGGCCGTGCTGACGTAGACCACATCGAGCGGCTGGAGCGGGAAGCGGCTCGACAGCATCAGCGCATCCGGCTGCGTCATGTCGAGACGGAACACTTCCGGCTTCGTCGGGTTGTCACGCATCCCGCGCATCACGTAGATCTTGCGCGGGTTCGCATCGGTGTCGAGGATGCCGCCGCCGGCCGTCAGCGCGTCGGCGATGGTCAGCCTGCCCTTGAGCATCGGCACCGTGACCGGCGTCTTGACCTCGCCCATGATGAACACGCGGCTGTCGCTGCGGTCCGGCACGTTGACGATGTCGCCCTGCTGCAGCATCACGTTCTGCTTCACTTCGCCGCGGTCGAGCACGCCGTTCGCGTCGAGCGTGTAGAGCTTGCCGTCGCGCGTCAGGCGCACGCGCTGCAGGTCGGCCTCGGCGGTCGAGCCGCCCGAGCGCGAGATCGCGTCGACGAGCGTCAGCGGCACGTCGCTCATCGCGAGCGGGCCGGGCGTCTTCACCTCGCCCGTCACCTGCACCTTCTGGCTGCGGAACGACAGCACGCGCACATCGAGCTGCGGATTCTTCACGTAGCGCGCAAGGCGCGTGGCCAACTCGTCGCGCGTCTGCGCGATCGTCTTGCCCGCCACGTGGATGCGGCCGACGAACGGGAAGAAGATCGTGCCGTCGGCGGCCACGGTCTGGCCGTACGGATCGGCCTGGCCCGGCAGCGACGACGAATACGGCTGCTGCAGCGCGCCCGCGATCGTCTGCGTCGTGTTGCCGCCGCTCGAGAACGACTGGCCCTGCGGCGTCGTCAGCTCGGGGTGGTCCCACACGGTGACGCCGAGAATGTCCTGCGGGCCGATGCGGTAAACGTACTGCGACGGATCGGTGTAACGGCCCGGCGGCAGCGGGTGTTCGACCTGCTGCTTCTGCAGCTGATCCATCACCAGCTTCGCGTCGATGTAATGAACCGGATAGGTTTCGGCCTGACCTTGCCGGCCTTCGTCCTTCAGGTTCGACGAGTCGAGATAGTTGCCGGGCGCAGTCGCGCAGGCCGACAGGAAGGTCGTCATCGCGACGGCGAGCGCCAGCGGGCGCATGGGACGTTTCAGCATAGTTTTTGCAGCCATCCTTGAACCAGACGTTCGATCAATGAGTAGCTCTCGCGATAGTCGGCCTCGGGGCCGCCATGCGGATCCGCGATCTCGGCGTCCTCCCACTTGCCCAGCAGGTGAACCTTGCCGCGCGCGAACGGATCGACCGATTCGACGGCCTTGATCTGTTCGCGCTCGCTGACGAGAATCAGGTCGGCGTCGCGCACGATCCGGCGCGACAGCCGCCGCGACCGGTGTGTCGTCGCATCGACGCCGCGCTCGGCGAGCAGTTGCCGCATCACCGGATCGATGCCGTCGCCGTCGTTCGCACGCACGCCTGCGGAGTGGAACGTCACGCGCGGGCCGCCGCGCGACGCCGCGTGCGACTTGAACAGCAGTTCCGCCGCCGGGCTGCGGCAGACGTTCGCATGACAGACGATCAGGATGTTCCGGAACATGGCGTCTCGATTCGGGTTACGGGTAACGGCGACGCGCGGGTCACGCGTTCGCGCGCGCGGCGCCCGGCACGCGGGCGGCGACGGCCTGACGCGAGCCGGGGCGGCCGATCGGGTGGTATTCGATGCCCTGCTCGCTCATCGTCTCCGGCTCGTAGAGGTTGCGGCCGTCGAAGATCACCGGCGATTTCCATTGACGGCCGAGCGCGACGAAATCCGGGCTCTTGAACGCCTTCCATTCGGTGACGATCACGAGCGCGTCGGCATCGCGCGCGGCCTGCGCCTCGTCGTCGACGAACGTGAGCCGCTCGAGCCAGCTCGGGTGATCCGCGAGATCGAGCGCGAGCACGCGGCGCGCTTCCTGCTGCGCGACCGGGTCGTACGCCGCGATGCGCGCGCCGCGCGACAGCAGCTCGGCGATCAGCTCGCGGCTCGGTGCCTCGCGCATGTCGTCGGTGTTCGGCTTGAACGCGAGCCCCCAGATGGCGAACGTGCGGCCCGTCAGGTCCTCGCCGAAGCGCGCGACGATCTTGTCGGCAAGCACGCGCTTTTGCGTCGCGTTGACCGACGACACGGCCTTCAGGATCTGCAGCGACTGGCCGTGCTCGTCGGCCGTGCGGATCAGCGCCTCGACGTCCTTCGGGAAGCACGAGCCGCCGTAGCCGCAGCCCGCATACAGGAAGTGATAGCCGATGCGCGGATCGGAACCGATCCCGCGGCGCACGGCCTCGATGTCCGCGCCGAAGCGGTCGGCCAGGTTCGCCAGTTCGTTCATGAACGAGATGCGCGTCGCGAGCATCGCGTTCGCCGCGTATTTCGTGAATTCGGCCGAGCGCACGTCCATGTACAGCGTGCGTTCGTGGTTGCGGTTGAACGGCGCGTAGAGCTTCTTCATCAGCTCGCGCGCGCGCTCGCCCGGCACGTCGTCGTCGCAGCCGATCACGATGCGGTCCGGCCGCGTGAAATCGTCGACCGCCGCGCCTTCCTTGAGGAATTCCGGATTCGACACGACGGAGAACATCGGGGCGTCGCCGCCGCGCTTCGAAAGTTCCTCGGCCACCGCCGCGCGCACGCGCTCGGCCGTGCCGACCGGCACCGTCGACTTGTCGACGATCACCTTGAAGCCCTTCATGTAGCGGCCGATGTTGCGCGCCGCCGCGAGCACGTACTGCAGGTCGGCCGAGCCGTCCTCGTCGGGCGGCGTGCCGACCGCGATGAACTGCACGTCGCCGTGCGCGACCGCGGCCTCGATGTCGGTCGAGAAGCGCAGGCGGCCCGCCGCGCGGTTGCGCGCGATGACTTCCTTGAGGCCCGGCTCGTGGATCGGCACGCCGCCGTTGTTCAGGACGTCGATCTTTGCCTGATCGACGTCGAGACAGAACACGTCGTGCCCGATGTCGGCGAGACAGGCGCCGGTGACAAGACCTACGTAACCGCTGCCGATGATAGTCAGATTCATGATGTGTCGGACCTCGTGACCAATGATTCGAAATTCGTGAAACCGGAGTGTCTGCGCGGGACGAAACCGCGTCAGTAAGCGTTGCTGCCGGTGAAGCCTTTCCAGAGCGTCAGCACGACGATCTTGATGTCGAGCCAGAACGACCAGTTCTGCATGTAGTACAGATCGAGCTTCACGCGTCCCATCATCTTCTCGATCTGGTCGGTCTCGCCGCGAAAGCCGTTGATCTGCGCCCAGCCGGTGATGCCCGGTTTGATCCGGTAGCGGAACATGTATCCCTTCACCAGATCCTTGTAGATGTCGTCGTGCGCGAGCGCATGCGGACGCGGACCGACGACCGACATCTCGCCCTTCAGCACGTTGATGAACTGCGGCAGTTCGTCGAGGCTCGTGCGGCGCAGGAAGCGGCCGACCGGCGTCACACGCGTGTCGTTCTTGGTGGCCTGCGTGACCTGCCCCGCGACTTCCTGATGCACCTTCATTGAGCGGAACTTGTAGATCTCGAACTCGTGGCCGTCGATGCCCTTGCGCTTCTGGCGGAAGAACACCGGCCCGCGCGACGTGAGCTTGATCAGACATGCGATCAGCAGCATCACGGGCGCGAGCGCGGTAAGCGCCGCCAGTGCGAACAGCCGGTCGAACACGAACTTCGGCAGGATCCGTACGTCGGTGATCGGCGACGCCGCGAGGTTGATCGCCGGCACGCCGAGCACCTCGACCACTTCCTGGTTGAAGAACGACAGCGTGCGCACGTCCGGAATGAAACGGATGTTCACGAAGTCGTGGCGGAACACCGTCACGATCTGGTGAATCCGGCGCTCCTCCGTGATCGGCAGCGTGAGCCACAGCTCGCTGATCGCGCGGCTGCGCACCAGCCACACCAGCGATTCGAACTGCCGCTCGATGCGCACGTCGTCGAGCGCGACTTCGCCCGGTACTTCGCTTTCGTCGTACACGCACACCGGGTTGAAGCCCGCTTCCGGACGCGCCCGCATCTGTGCGATCAGCCGCCGCGCCGCCGGCGTGCCGCCGACGATCGCCACTGCCTTCAGGTTGTAGCCGCCGCGGCGCAGTTGCCGGAGCACGACGTGCACGCAAGCCTTGGAGCCGGCGAGCAGCGCCATCGTCACCACCGCCCAGTAACCGAGCCACAGTCGCGACAGGTCGCCCGACTGGTGGAAGCTGAAACTCATCAGGATGCCCGCGAGCTCGACCACCAGCCACGCGAACGCGACGCGCCCCACCAGACCGACGAGACGCTTGCCGCGCCACGACTGGTAAATGCCGATGGCCGGAAAGAACACGACGACCAGCAGGCAGTCGAACAGCACCGTCGTGCGCTGCAGGTCGTTGAGCCAGATGCTGCCGCCGTGCAGCGCGGCGGCGATCAACGCCCCCAACACGACCATCGCAATATCGATGACTCTCGCCAGCACGCTCAACATGTCTGCTTCCTCTTTGAACAGGCGTTTGCCGAACAGCTCCTCGTGCAGCCCGTGCCGCACCTTCGATTCAAACGTTGCATGACGCTATTGAAGCGACAAGAAAATCGCTCCTCAAGCGCTCAAGTATTTCGAAAAATAATCGGAAATTCTTGCCGCGACATTTCCGAATTAAATCGGCACGTTTTCCCGAATCGATCGTGAATCGGGATTTTTTCGAGAACTTTACGGTTCCCACGAGCCCTTTTCAGGACGGGGCTCCAGCCCGATTCGTCGAATTATTTTTTATTTTTTTATTTGCATCGCATGCCATCGATGAAAAATTTTCCTGATACGTGCGCGTCGAATATCGCGCAAATCGCCCCGGTTTTATTGTCGATTTACTTCATGCTACAAACAGGCACTGACTTCAATCGAGGAGAGTGTCATCATGAATGCTCCGGCCGTGGCAGCCGATACGCGCCCTTCTTCTTCCGCCGCAACCGACGCCGCGACGCGGGTCGCGGTGCAGCCGGTGATCCTTGCAGGCGGTTCGGGCACGCGTCTGTGGCCGATGTCGCGCGAACACTATCCGAAACAGCTGATCGGCCTGCTCGGCGATCATTCGCTGCTGCAATCCACCGCGCTGAGGCTCGACGGCCTCGCGACCGGTCATCCGCTGAACGACGACGTGCTGATCGTGTGCGGTGAGGATCACCGCTTCACGACTGCCGAGCAACTGCGCCTGACCGGCAAGCGTGCATCGATCATGCTCGAGCCGCTCGGCCGCGACACCGCGCCCGCGCTGACGCTCGCCGCGCTGCGAATCGTCGCCGGCGGCGGCGATGCCGTGATGACCGTGATGCCGGCCGACCACGCGGTGGCCGACCAGCCGCGCTTTCATGCGGCCGTCGCGGCCGGCGTGCACTGCGCGGCCCAGGGCAAGATCGCGACGATGGGCATCGTGCCGGGCCGTGCCGAAACGGGCTACGGCTACATCCGCGTCGGCGCGCCGCTCGGCGACGCCGCTACCGGCAACCTCGACGTGCGCCGTCTCGACCGCTTCGTCGAGAAGCCGCATCTCGAACTCGCGCAGCAGTACGTCGCGTCCGGCGAATACTGGTGGAACAGCGGGATCTTCATCGTGCGCGCGTCGGTGTGGCTGAACGCGATCCGCCAGCTCGAACCGGAGATCCTCGCAGCCTGCGAGCAGGCCGTCGCAGGCGGCAAGGACGACGGCGACTTCTTCCGCGTCGACCGCGACGCGTTCGCCGCGTCGCCGTCGAACTCGATCGACTACGCGGTGATGGAGCGGCTCGTGAACCTGCCGCAGCTGTGCGAAGGCGTCGTCGTGCCGCTCGACGCGGGTTGGTCGGACGTCGGTTCGTGGGACGCGATCTGGCAGATCCTGCCGAAGGACGAAGCCGAGAACGTCGGCCGCGGCCACGTGCTGTTCGAAAACGCCGAATCGACTTTCGCGCATTCGGAAAGCCGGCTCATCGCGTGTGTCGGCACGCGCAATCTCGTCGTCGTCGAAACGCCGGACGCCGTGCTCGTCGCCGACAAATCCTGCGTGCAGGACGTGAAGAAGATCGTCGGGCGCATCAAGGCCGAACGCGGCGCGGAAGCGACCGATCATCGCAAGGTCCATCGCCCGTGGGGTCATTACGACTCGGTCGACATGGGCGAGCGCTTCCAGGTGAAACGCATCGTCGTGAAGCCGGGCGCACGACTGTCGCTGCAGATGCACCATCACCGCGCCGAACACTGGATCGTCGTGCGCGGCACCGCGCGCATCACGCGCGGCGACGAAACCTTCCTGCTGTCGGAAAACGAATCGACGTACATCCCGCTCGGCGTGTCGCACCGTCTCGAGAACCCGGGCAAGATGCCGCTCGAGCTGATCGAAGTGCAGTCGGGCGCGTATCTCGGCGAGGACGACATCGTCCGCTTCGACGATACCTACGGTCGCCAGTGATGCCACGCCTGCCGGGCGCGCCGTCTCGACGGTGCGCCCGGCATCACGGGCATGCCGAAGACAAAAAAACGCGCGGGCGTCGTGACGGACGACGACCCGCGCGTTTTCGTTCGGACGACGATCAACCTACGCGATACGCGTATTCGCGGCGGTCCGCCTGCACGGGATCGTTGCGGCTCTCGGACAACGCGCCCGCACGACGCTCGGCGATGAAGCGCTTGATGTCCGACTCGGCACGTGCCAGCTCGGACAGGCCGGCCAGCACCTCGCTTTGCGGCGCACGCACCGGTTCGTCGCTCGCCCCGTGGCGATCGATCCACTGACGCGCCCAGTCGAGCGCGTACTGCTCCGCTTCCTCCGGATCGGTGAAACGCGGGCCGATCAGGCCCGAGCGCTCGACGCGCCGGTCGTCCTGCGTGATCTCGGCCCACGCGCGGTACATCAGGTTCTGCACCGGTTGCGCGCTGCCGCAGATCGTATAGCCACGGTATTCGTCGACTTGCGGCTCGGCCGCGGCGAAGCTCGCGGCGGACGGACGCCCGTGACGCAGCCCCGCGGGCTGCGCGCCCGGCACCGCGAACGATGCACCGCGCGACGCGTCGTCGGCGGCGTTCGGCATCGCGGTCAGCGTCGCGCCCTCGCCATCCCAAACGTTTGCCTGAGCGACCGGCAGTTGCCACGACTCGGGGTTCTGCCAGAACACGCCGCGCAGACGGTCGTTGTCGGGCACGGGCTCCGCGCGGCATGCCGGCGCGACCGGCACCGGCGGCGGCGGCACGTACGCGAACGTGCGCCCGCTGAACTGGGTGAGCACGTCGATCATCTGCAGCAGCGTGCCGTTCGCGAGCCACTCCTCGTAGCGGCGGCGGCACGTCGGCCCGGACGGATAGCGCCCGGGCAGTTTGGACCACGCTTCACCGGTCGTCAGGATCCACAGAACCGCGTTGGCGACAACGCGCGGTTCGGCTCGCGGACGGCCTCGACGGTTCAGCCGAATGGGTTCATCGGCGATCAGCGTTGAAAGTCGAAACCACTCTTCATCGTTAAGCTCATCGAAGAACATAGTCGATTTCTCCACGCAGCCAGGCCGGGGCTGCGATTGTCGGCGCCGTCGTCACGCATCGCGTCACGGGGCGGCCCGGTTGCACATTATGGTTATCCGGTCGTTGTGCATGCCGGTGCGACACCGCACTTTCACGGTGCCGCCATTCACGGCAATGGCGCACAAACTACGGTCTCACTCCAATGTGGGAATTTTTGTGCACGAAGCATACCATCCTCAGGGTTTATCTCAATATGACAATGACTTAATGTTACGCACTGAAACAACCTGCCATGGATGCGCAATCCATTTACGCTTGAATTTTTTTACGCGATCGTTATGCGGGGCGCTGGGAAGCCCCGTCTGGCGGGGCTCTGCGGGGTGCGGATGCGGCCCGACCGGCAGGCCGCCCGACTTGTTCCGACCCTTGCCTGAAACAATTCCGGGAATTGCCGCCGAAAATCGGTAAATCAGGGAAAAATTCGTAACAAGATATTCACGGATCGGTAAATCGTTCAAACTCGATTGAACTGAATTTTCCCCGTGCACAATCTTTTTATTGTTTCTCTGCGAGTAGTGAAAGCGGTCGCGGGTCGATGCACATCGTCTCCCGGCATGCAAGCGTCGACGGGTCTGTTACATCCTCGGCGTAGCAGACAGCCGACAGTGGCGGGCGCAACGATCGGGCGCCGCGTTCCGGGTCGGAACGATGGGGAATCCGCGCGATACGGAAAGCGGCACCCGGCCGCACGCATCAGCGCAGATCGCCGGCCAGCGACGCGGCGACGTCCGCGTCCACCCGTTGCGGCGGCACCGTGTAGGCCGGGTGATCGCAGCCGATCGACAGCATCGCGCCGCCCTTGAGCGCCGCGCGCATCGGCTCGCCCAGTTCGAAGCGCACGAAATGCACGGCCGAGGTCTTCTCCGCGTTGTCGCGGTCCAGATCCTCGTCGGCGATCGCATAGACGTCAGGGTGCCCGTCGACCCGCAGGTACACGCGATCCTCGACGCCGATCAGCCGCGCGAGCGCCGCCCGCCGTTCGGCCTCGTGCTCGTATTCGATCTGCAGCGTTGCCTTCAGGTTGGTGCCGTCGGGCACGAGCGGAAGATAGGCTTCCAGTTCACCCTCGATGCCGGCCTCGTCGAAGATCTTCTCGATGTGCAGCATTTCCTGGATCTGGTAGCGGATCGTGGTCTCGTCCTCGAACAGCAAACGCAGATGGTTGCCCAGCGCCACCGCGCGGCGGCGCTTGTACGCGACGAGCCGCGCGTGTTCGGTCTTGCGGATCTTCGCGTACGCTTCGAGCGTCAGCAGCGAGTCGCGGGTCAGCGTCATGGCGTGTCCTTGGATAGCGTCGATGTCTTCGTGGAGCGACCGGTTCAGATACCGTACGCGCGGCGCAGCAGCGTCAGCGGATGCGCGAGCGGCGCGGCGGGCAACCCTTTCTCGTCGATGCCCTGCACGATGTGATGCCCGGCGAGCGCGCAGTCCGACGACACGACATCCGGCTTCGGCTCGGCCATCGCCTTGAACACCGGCGCACCGATCCGCATCGCGTCCGCATGGAAGGCCTTTTTCACGCCGAACGTGCCCGCATGCCCCGAGCAGCGCTCGACGACGTTCACGCGCGTATCGGGCACGAGCGACAGCGTGTCGGCCGTCTTGCGGCCGATGTTCTGCACACGCGCGTGGCACGGCACGTGATACGACACGGTGCCGAGGCCCTGCTTGAAGTCGGTCTTCAGCAAACCGTCGCGATGCCGCGCGATCACGTATTCGAACGGATCCCAGAATGCATCGGCCACCGCGCGCACGTCGTCGTCGCCGGGAAACATCAGCGGCAGTTCGCTCTTGTACATCAGCACGCAGCTCGGGATGGCGCCGATCAGCGCATAGCCTTCGCGCGCATAACGCTCCAGCACCGGAATGTTCACGGCCTTCTTCGCGGCGACGCCCTCAAGGTTGCCCTGCTCGAGGAGCGGCATCCCGCAGCACGCTTCGCGCGTGACGAGCTCGTACGGGATCTCGTTGTGCGCGAGGATCGCCAGCAGGTCGTGGCCGATCCCCGGCTCGTTGAAGTTCACGTAGCACGTCGCGTAGATCGCGACCTTGCCGGGCGTGCGTTCGCCGTCACGTACCGGCAGCCCGTCCGAGCGCTTCGCGGCACGCCGAAACTTGCGCGGCGCGAACTCCGGCAGCCATGCGTTGCGATCGACGCCGAGCGCCGCCTCGAGCGCGTGGCGCGCCGGCGGCGTGCGATTCACCGCGTTCACCGTCTGCGTGACGATCGGAATGCCCGCGAAATGCCCGAGCGCGTCGGTGTTCGACAGCACCTTGTCGCGCAGCGGCGCCTCTCCGCGCTTGTAGCGCGCTGCCTTGCCGCGCAGCATCAGGTGCGGGAAGTCGACGTTCCATGCGTGCGGCGGCACGTACGGGCATTTCGTCATGTAGCAGAGGTCGCACAGGTAGCACTGATCGACGACCTTGCCGAACGCGTCCTTCGGCACTTCCTCGATGTCGCCCATCGGCGTTTCGTCGACGAGATCGAACAGCGTGGGAAACGCGCCGCACAACGACACGCAGCGCCGGCACCCGGCGCAGATGTCGAACACGCGCGTCATTTCCGCATCGATCGCGGCCTGGTCGTAGAACGCTTCGGACTGCCAGTCGAGCGGATGCCGCGTCGGGGCTTCGAGACTGCCTTCCTTGTGTGGCATGGGGCGCTCCAGCGTGGCGCGCATGCGCGCGGACTCGCCGCCCGCGTGATGCGGGCAGCGATCGACGCACGGCCGGCCTCAGGATGTCCGGCCGGGCCGTGCTGCCTTGCTGCCGGACCCGCGTCAGTCGACGAGTGCGTCGAGCGCCTTCGTATAGCGGTTGGCGTGGCTGCGTTCTGCCTTCGCGAGCGTCTCGAACCAGTTCGCGATTTCGTCGAAGCCTTCGTCGCGCGCCGTCTTCGCCATGCCCGGATACATGTCGGTGTATTCGTGCGTCTCGCCGGCGATCGCCGATTCGAGGTTCAGCCGCGACGAGCCGAACGGCAGCCCCGTCGCCGGATCGCCGACTGCCTCCAGGTATTCGAGGTGGCCGTGCGCGTGGCCCGTTTCGCCTTCGGCAGTCGAGCGGAACAGCGCGGCGACGTCGTTCTGGCCTTCGACGTCGGCCTTCGAAGCGAAATACAGATAGCGCCGGTTCGCTTGCGATTCGCCCGCGAATGCGGCCTTCAGATTCTCTTCGGTCTTGCTGCCCTTGAGTTGAGCCATGTGTGCCTCCGTTCGAGCCGGCGCGGCCGCGTGCGAAGCCTGGCCGATGATGTATGTGGGGCACGAAGCGTATGCCGGACGCGCACGCTTCGTGCCTTTTAATCTAGGCGCTGGCGTTCGCATCCCCCAATAGGCTTTTTCAATCCGCGCGATAGCGGAGGGCGGGAATAAGGGACAAGTTGGCGGGCGCGTCGCCGGGTGGGCCGGCGTTTCGCTCGAGATTCGGCTTCCGGGCTTCCGGCGCCACGGCCGGTGCACTCGCACCGGCGTCGCTCGTCATGCATCACGCATCCGTCGCACGCTTCAGCAGCAATTCCCTTTCGCGCTCGTTCCGGGTCAATTCCGCCGCACGACGGAACTCGACCTTCGCTTCGTCGGCGCGGCCGAGCTTCGCGAGCAGGTCGCCGCGCACGCTCGGCAGCCAGTGATAGCGGGCGAGCGCCGGATCGTCGCGCAGCACGTCGACGATTTCCAGTGCCGCGGCGGGCCCGAACGCCATCCCCACCGCCACCGCGCGGTTCAGCTCGACGACCGGCGACGGCGCGACTTCCGCAAGCGCGTCGTAGAGCGCGACGATTTGCGCCCAGTCCGTTTCCGATGCATGCCGCGCGCGCGCATGGCACGCCGCCAGCGCGGCCTGCAGCGCGTACGGGCCACGCATGCCCCCGAGCTTCGTCGCCCGCTCGAGCGCGGCGAGGCCGCGCCGGATCAGCAGCGGATCCCAGCGGCTGCGGTCCTGGTCGAGCAGCAGCACGGGCCGCCCCTGCGCATCGGTCCGCGCGTGCATGCGCGACGCCTGCAGTTCCATCAGCGCGACGAGCCCGAGCACTTCGCTTTCATCCGGCACGAGCCCCGCCAGCACGCGGCCGAGACGCAGCGCCTCGTCGCACAGCGCCGGGCGCGTCCAGTCGTCGCCCGCGGTCGCCGCATGGCCTTCGTTGAACACCAGGTAGATCACTTCGAGCACCGACGCGAGCCGCGCGGGCCGCGCATCGGCGGCCGGTACCTCGAACGGCACGCGCGCCGCCGCGAGCGTGCGCTTCGCGCGCACGATGCGCTGCGCGATCGTCGGCTCGGGCGACAGGAACGCGCGCGCGATCTCGCTCGTGGTCAACCCGCCGAGCAGCCGCA
This sequence comes from Burkholderia sp. Bp9004, assembly GCF_003858025.1. Taxonomy (NCBI): domain Bacteria; kingdom Pseudomonadati; phylum Pseudomonadota; class Betaproteobacteria; order Burkholderiales; family Burkholderiaceae; genus Burkholderia; species Burkholderia sp. Bp9004. Next base: position 47,878 of record NZ_QTQD01000004.1, read on the forward strand.
ACGTCAGCGCAACGCGCGCATCGGTCGACAGCACCGGATGGCACGACGTGAAGATCAGCCGCAGCAGGTCGTCGCCGATATCGTCGGCGCTCGCATCGGCGAGTGCGTCCGCGATATCGGGGACGACATGCGCTTCGAGCGCGTCCATTTCATGCCCGAGCTGGTCGCGCTTCGCCGCATGCAGCGACTCCTGCCGGACCCGGTCGAGCGCGCGCCGCTTCACGGCCGTCATCAGCCACGCGGCCGGGTTGTCGGGCACACCGTCGACGGGCCAGTGCTCGAGCGCCGCGACGAGCGTGTCCTGCGCGAGCTCCTCGGCCACGCCGACGTCGCGCACCACGCGCGCGGCGCGGGCAATGATCTTCGGCGCCTCGATCCGCCAGACCGCTTCGATCGCACGGTGAGTCGCCTCACGCGTCACGACGCCTGCCCCTGGGCGGACGCATCCAGCGGCATGGCCATCAGCTCCCATGCGTGACCGTCCGGATCGTCGAATCCGTGGCCGTACATGTTCGGATACTCGCGCGGCGCTTGCGGCGCGGACCCGCCGGCCGCGAGCGCCTTCGCGACGATCGCGTCGACCTCGGCGCGGCTGTCGCACGACAGGCACGACAGCACCTGCACCTGCGTCGCCGGATCGACGATGGTCTTGCCGGTGAAGGTCTGGAAAAACGGCCGCACGAGCAGCATCGCGAAAATCGTGTCGCTGATCTTGATGCAGGCGGCCTGTTCGTTGGTATAGGCCGGCACGACCTCGAAGCCGAGTGCCTGGTAGAACGTCTTCGAGCGCGGCAGGTCGGCCACGGGCAAGTTGATGAAAACCATCTTGTGCATGACGGATGCTCCGGTGAGATTGGATTCGCGCAGAATCAGGCGTGGGTGCGGCCGACGTGGAGATCGCGAAACCGCTCGACCGCGTCGCTCGGTGTGAGGTCGTCGAGCTCGAACAACGGCCGCACCTCGATCTCGCAGTCCATTTCGGCACCGAACGGCGCGGGAAACCGGCGCGTCCATTCGAGCGCCTCGTCGCGCGAGCGCACCTGGATCAACGTGTAGCCGGCAATCAATTCCTTCGTCTCCGCGAACGGGCCGTCGACTACCGTGCCCTTGCCGCCGGTGTACCGCACGCGCCAGCCGCGCGCGCTCGGCCGCAAGCCGTTCGCATCGAGCAGCACGCCGGCCCTGGCCAGTTCCTCGTGGTAGACCGTCATCGCCTCGACCAGCCGGTTGTCCGGCAACGCATCGGATTCGCTGACGGCGTTCGCCCGGATCATGATCATGAATCGCATCGCTCACTCCTTGTCATCGGTGAAAAGGGCGTCCGCTCATCGGCGCCTTATCCGGACGACGGGCGGCAGACCGCCGGATCGACGTGCCGCGCGACGAATCAGGGTAAATACCGAGACGCAGCTGTCACAGGAAGCACGGGCCGACCGCGCGCACTTCGACCGTGCACCATTGCGCAGCCGGACACTGGCGCGCAATCTCGATCGCTTCGTCGCGCGTGTCGACGTCGACGATGAAGAAGCCGCCGACCATTTCCTTCGCCTCGGCAAACGGGCCGTCGACGAGGCGCGTCTCGCCTTCGCGCACCTGCACGCGCGTCGCGCGTTCGGAGCGCTCCAGCGACTCGACGCCGCGCAGCACGCCGCGCGCTTTCAGCGTCTCCGCGAAATCGACCATTCGCGCGTACAGCGCCTGCCCGTCTTCGAGCGTGCGTTCGGCGCGCTGGCCGGTCGGTTCGACAATCAACAGCATGTAGGACATGGAATTCTCCCGTGGGGGCCGTGCGCGCAAGCGTTCGGATCGCAGGCCGGAACGACGTGTCAGATGCGAAGCGTAGCAGCCTTGGCCGGCCCTGCCGTCATCGTTGGCCGTTCGGCACTGGCCTGATGGCCAATTCGATCACAACACGCGATGTTGCCGTCAGAATGCTTGCACGAACCTTCGAATTTTCTTCTCGTGGAGCGCGCCTTGTCACGCCTGCCGCCGCTCATGCTTGCCGCCTCGCTCGTCGTCTCCGCTGCGCGCGCTCGAATCCAGTCGTCATCGACCTGGCGCTGGACGACAGTGCCGCCTGAGCCGTCGCGGGCACAAACCCTGCTCCACGAAGAAATGGACGACTAGTGCAATTGCATGGGTCTGGCAGATGCAACGGCACTATTTACCTGACGCATCGCGCGACGCCATATTTACCGGACTTTCATGTCGCGCAACGGCTCGCTACGCCGTTTTGCCCGATGCGCGAAATTTTTTCAACCACCGCCCCGCCCCGTCGCGCGGGGCTTCCCGGGAAACTTGCCGACGAATTGAAAATTTGTCTCGAAACTCAATTGGCTGATGTGAATCACATTGGTTGCTGGGATTGGTCTTATCTTCAAATTGGCCTGCAAATCCGGCCAGCAAATCAAATCCAAGGAGGATAAACATCATGGCGCTCACTGACTCGATCGAACACAAGCTGGACCGCGGCCTGTCCGATATCCGTCGTACCGGCCGGCGCGTGGGACGCTCGGCGCGCTCGGCCGCCCGCGACCTGCATGCGGACGTATCGGACGATCTGCGCGGGCTGGTCGATGAACTGGAAGACCTGCTGAAGAACGACGGCGACGGCGATATCGCCGCGCTGCGCAAGCGCGTGCAGTCACGGCTCGACGAAGCGCGCAGCACGCTCGACTACGCGTCGGGCTCAGCGGCCGCCCGGCTGCGCGATTCGGCCGAGCGCGTGTCGCAAGCCGTGCACGACAACCCATGGCAGACGGCGGGCGTCGTCGCGGGCCTCGCGTTCGTCGCGGGCCTGCTGCTTGCCCGCCGTTGAACGGGGCTGGCCGCCCATCCGTTCTCAACCCGACAACGAAGGAGAAACGCCATGCAGAAGTCTCTCGCCCTGAAAGCCGCCGCCGCCGTCATGCTCGGCAGTCTCGCCCTTGCCGGTTGCACCACCACGCCCGACAAACCCGACAACGCATCGGCCAGCGCGTCGAAACGCGAGTCGATCGATGCGAGCGTGAACGCGACGCTGTCGCGCCTCTATTCGACGGTGCCGGGCTCGCGTGAGCTCGTTGCGAAATCGCGCGGCGTGCTCGTGTTCCCGAACGTGCTGCAGGCCGGCTTCATCGTCGGCGGCCAGTCCGGCAACGGTGCGCTGCGTGTCGGCGGCAGCACCGTCGGCTACTACAACACGTCGTCGCTGTCGGTGGGCCTGCAGGCCGGCGCGCAATCGAAGGCCATCGTGTTCCTGTTCATGACGCAGGATGCGCTCGACTCGTTCCGCAAGTCCGAAGGCTGGTCGGCCGGCGCCGACGCCTCCGTCGCGGTCGTGAAGGTCGGCGCGAACGGTGCGGTCGACTCCAATACGGCCACCGCTCCAGTCGAGGTGCTTATCCTGACCAACGCGGGCCTGATGGGCGACCTGTCGGTCAACGGCACCAAGATCACCCGGCTCCACATCTGACGTGTCGACACGGCCCCAGGGCCGATTTGCTTCCCGGCAACGCCGCGACTCCGGTCGCGGCGTTTTCGAGTGCGCCGCGCGCGGCGGCTATGATGGCGGCACCTTTGCGGGCATACTGCCGATCGGGCCGCCCTGCGCGCGCTTCACCGCGAACCCGTGACGTTCGCGAGCCGATCGCGCCCGAGGCAACGAGATTCAATCAAACCAGGCATCAATCTGCGCGAACCATCCATGGAAAGCGGACACGATCACCAAAAATTCTTCTATTTCCTGCTGTTCGCGGTCACCGTCGGACTGTGCTGGATACTCGCGCCGTTCTCCGGCGCCGTCTTCTGGGGCACCATTCTCGCGATCCTGTTCCAGCCGGTGCAGCGCTGGCTTGCCGCACGCTTCGGCAAGCGGCGCAACCTCGCCGCGCTCGTGACGATGTCGCTGATCATTCTGATCGTGATCCTGCCGCTCGTATTCGTCGCGGCGACGCTCGTGCAGGAAATCGCGTACGTGTACCAGGAGCTGAAGAGCGCGCAACCGAATTATTCGCAGTACTTCCATGACATCATTCACGCGCTGCCGACGTCGATTCAGAACCTGCTGCAGAAATACGGGCTGACCAACATCCCCGGCATCCAGAAGAAGCTGACCGACGGTGCCGCGCAGATCAGCCAGTTCGCGGCAACCCAGGCGCTCAGCATCGGCCAGAACACGTTCCAGTTCGTCGTCAGCTTCGGCGTGATGCTGTACATGGTGTTCTTCCTGCTGCGCGACGGCGGCGAGATCGGCCGCCGCGTGCGCCGCGCGATGCCGCTCGACGAAGAGCACAAGAACCTGCTGCTCGCGAAGTTCACGACGGTGGTACGCGCAACCGTGAAGGGCAACATCGCGGTCGCGCTCGTGCAGGGCGCGCTCGGCGGCCTGATTTTCTGGATCCTCGGGATCGAGGGCGTCGTGTTGTGGGGCGCGCTGATGGCGTTCCTGTCGCTGCTGCCGGCGATCGGCGCGAGCCTCGTGTGGGTGCCCGCCGCGCTCTACTTCCTCGCGATCGGCGCGATCTGGAAATGCGTGATCCTCGTCGCGTTCTGCGTCGGCGTGATCGGCCTCGTCGACAACCTGCTGCGCCCGATCCTCGTCGGCAAGGACACGAAGATGCCCGACTGGGTCGTGCTGATCTCGACGCTCGGCGGGATGGCGCTGTTCGGCATCAACGGCTTCGTGATCGGACCGCTCGTCGCCGCGCTGTTCATGGCGAGCTGGGATATTTACGCGCGAGCCGAACAGGGCGAATGACGCGACGCGTCACGGATGTCGAATCCTGATCACGACGGGCGCCACGGCGCCCGTTTCCATGTCCGGCACCGCGACCGTCAGCACGCCGCCATACGGGCCGACACGATGCGCGCGGCCCGAATCCAGCGGCACGATTCGATCGTCGCGCGCATCGCGCCATGTCGCGCGAACCTCCGCTCCCGCGGGCCGCGAAAGCGGCTGGCCATCGAGTTCCACGAGCGCCACATGCGCGCCGGGCAGGCGCCGGCCATGCGCATCGAACCGGAGTGTCGCCGCGGTCGCACTGCTTGACGCCCCGATCGACGGCGCGTCGAATCTCACGTCGTACAGATCGACGAGCGCACCGCTGAATCGCACGATGCCATTCGCGTGCACCGGCTCAGCCGCACCCGCGCCCGACATCGCGAATGCGATGCCGAACCCGGCTGCGACGCTCCGCAGCCTGGCGTCGATGCACCGCTTCGTTCGATCGCGCACCGCCGCCGGTGCTGCCTGCCCCGTCTTCGTTTGCATGTTTCGCCTCCCGTTTTTGCCGTGCAAATGAAAAACGGCGGCGTGACGCGCATGTCACGCCGCCGTTTGCTGGCAATTACTTTAAGGAGAGCGGCCGGAACGATATATGGGATACGTCCTAAATTGATCCCGGACTATGCAGACTCAACCCGCGTCAGCGCGGCAGCTCATGCGTCCGGATCGACGCGCAGCACGAGCTTGCCGCGATGGTCGCCGTCGAACAGGCGATTCAGCACGTCGGGCGCATTCTCGAGCCCGTCGGCGACGGTTTCCTCGGCCTTGAGCCGGCCGTCGCGCAGCCATCCGGCGAGCGTCTGCACGGCTTCGCGGCTCTTGCGGTAGTCGAGGATCAGGAAGCCGCGCATCGTGATCCGCTTCGAGATCAGCACGCCGACGTCGTCCGCTGCGCGGCCGCTGTTGTAGTTCGAGATCACGCCGCACAGCGCCACGCGCCCGCCGATCACCATCCGCGACAGCACCGCGCGCATCACCTCGCCGCCGACGTTCTCGAAGTTCACGTGCACGCCGTCCGGCGTCGCTGCCTTGAGCTGCTGACGAAAATCGTCGGCCTTGTAGTCGACGGCCGCGTCGAAGCCGAGCGTCTCGGTCAGGTAGCGGCACTTGTCCGCGCCGCCCGCGATCCCCACCACGCGCGCGCCGTGGATCTTGCCGATCTGGCCGGCGATCGAACCGACCGAGCCGGCCGCCGCCGACACGACGAGCGTCTCGCCGGGCTGCACCGGCGCGATGTCGGTCAGCCCGTAATACGCGGTCAGGCCGCTCATCCCGCACGCGCCGAGCAGCGTCGGCAGCGGCAGGCCCGACTGCGCGGGCAGCTTCACGAGCTGCGCGGCCTGGTCGGCCGGCACGACCGCATAGTCCTGCCAGCCGACCAGCCCCTGTACGAGATCGCCTGGCGCGAAACCCGCATGGCGCGACGCGACCACGCGCCCGATGCCGAGCGCGCGCATCACCTCGCCGATCGCGACGGGCGGCAGGTATTGCGGCACGTCGCTCATCCATACGCGGTTGGTCGGATCCATCGACAGATACAGCACGCGCACGAGCACTTCGCCGTCGGCGAGCGCCGGCACCGGTGTTTCGACGAGCGAAAAGTGTTCGCGGCCGACCCGCCCTTCCGGGCGCGTCTTCAGAAGCAGCTGGCGGTTCACGGGTGTCGACATGATGTTCTCCTCCGGTTGTTGTCGTCGATGCGCGTCAGACCGCGCACATGCCGCCGTCGATCACGAGTTCGGCGGCCGTCACGAAGCGGCTTTCGTCGGATGCCAGATAGACGGCCGCATGCGCGACGTCGTCCGGATCGCCGAGCCGGCGCAGTGGAATGCCGCGTGCGAGCTTGCGCGTCGCATCGCGTTCGCCGAGCGACTGGAACAGCGGCTCGACGATGCCCGTGCGAATGAATGCCGGGTGAATCGAGTTGCAGCGCACGTCGAGCTCGCGGCGCGCGCAGTCGATCGCGACCGACTTCGTCAGCGACGCGACCGCGGCCTTCGACGCGTTGTACGCCGTGAAATCCGGCTCGACCTTGAACGCGGCCACCGACGAGATGTTGATGATCGACGCCGGGTGGCTTGCGCCCAGGTACGGCAGCGCGTGCTTGCAGCCGAGCACGATGCTCTCTACGTTGATCGCCATCACGCGCCGCCATTCGTCGAGCTGGATCTGCGCGGGCGCGCCGATCGACCCGACGCCGGCATTGTTGACGAGCACCGACACCCCGCCCATCGCTTCGTTCGCCTGCGCGAGCAGCGCCTGCCAGCGCGCCTCGTCGCGCACGTCCTGCGTGGCCGCGAACGCGACCGGCGCCGCGTGCCCCGCGTTGAGTTCATGCGCGAACGCGTCGAGCACCGCCGCGTCGGCGATGTCGGTCAGGAACACGCGCGCGCCCTGCTCGACCATCCGGCGCGCGATCGCGCGGCCAAGGCCACCGGCGGCGCCAGTGATGTACGCGCACTTGCCTGCGAGGCGCGGGGAAACGACTGTCATGGAACCTGCTCCTATCGTGAATCGTCGAGGCGGACCGGTGCCGCGACGGCGGTTGCCGTGCGCCGGCCGACCGCCGCATGGTTTGCGCGAGTATAGCGAGCCGGCCGCACCGCGCCGGACAAATCGGGCAAGCCGCCGCTGCGGCCACGATCGAACGAACGCCAGCGTACGCGATTGCCGGCGATCTATGAAATGAATATTCGTAATGCCCAGTCATAGACACGGTTCATGACCTTCGTATCTCCGGGCGACGGGACGAGCCTGTTCCGCGCGCCGGAATCACCGCGAATATCGATTCAATGAAGGCAGAACGCCGGATTTTGACAATGACGAGGAAAGAACGGGATGAGAGTCGGAGGTGCCGCCACCGCGGGTGACCACCTCACCTGACACCGTGACACCGGGGGCGCTGGCGCCCCGGAAAGAACGGCCATCAGGACCCGTTGCCGGACGTGCGCATGAATGCGCAGAACTGCGGGGAATGCGTATCGATCATCTGCTGGAACGGCGCGCGATTCCCGTACGCGATGCCGGACACGAGGAGCAGGCAGACGGCTGCGATGCGCGGCGAGACCGAGCGCTTGTGCGACCGGTCGTAGATCCGCAGGAACACCAGCGCGACCAGCGCGCCGAGCAGCCAGCCGACGACGACTTCGGGAATCGTGTGCGAATGGTCGAACACGCGCGCGACGGCCGTCACCGCGCCGACGGCGAGGCCCGCCGCCACACCCGGCACCTTGCCGGCACGGAAGGCCTGCCACAGCATCGACAGCGCGACGGTCCACACGGACGTCGACAGCATCGTATGGCCGCTGATCACGCGGAAGTCGAACTGCGGGATTTCGACACCGCAGCCCGCATAGAGAATCTTGGTCGCCCCGACCAGGCTCATGCCGGCCGCGAGCAGCACGATCCAGCGCACCGCGAGCCGCCAGTCGGACAATGCGAGCCAGACCGCGCAGGTCAGCGCGACCGGCAGGGTCAGCGCGGCGTCGCCGATGTTGCTGATTTCACTCCACATAACGGACGTCGAACGGCTGGCAAAACGCGCAGTTTAACGCACGCGCGCCATGCGCCTGTTTCAGCCTGTGACAGGCTGTATCAACCCGCGACACCCGTAATCAGCAGCAGGTTCGTGCCGGTGATGACGGCGAACAGCGTCCACGCTGCGACCTGCATCCTGCGGCCGATCGCATGCTCGCCCATCGTGTCGCGATCGCTCACCGAGCGGATCAGCGGCCACATCGCGAACGGCAACTGCAGGCTCAACAGCACCTGGCTCCAGACGAGCAGTTGCCCGACCGAATTCTCGCCGAGCCACAGCACGCCGATCAGCGCGGGCATCAGCGCGAGCCCGCGCGTGATCAGCCGGCGCTGGTAGCACGGGATTTTCGTGTGCAGGAAGCCGTCCATGATCACCTGGCCGGCGATCGTGCCGGTCAGCGTCGAGCTTTGCCCCGACGCGAGCAGCGCGATGCCGAACAGCAGCGCGGCCGCGCCGCCCGCGATCGGCGTGATCAGCCGGTACGCCTGTTCGATGTCGGTCACGTCGTGCTGGCCGGTCGCATGGAACGCCGCACCCGCGACGACCAGGATCGCCGCATTGACGAGCATCGCGACGAACAGCGACACGCAGGTGTCGATCCGCACCAGCGCGAGCGTGTCGCGGATCAGGCCGCGCGCGCCGCCGACGACATGACGCGTCTGCACGACCGACGAATGCAGATACAGGTTGTGCGGCATGATCGTCGCGCCGACGATGCCGAGCGCGAGCACGATCGCGTCCTTGCGGTCATGGCCCGGATCGCCCGGCACGAGCCCCGCCGCGACCGCATGCCAGTCGGGAGGCGTGATCGCGACCTGCGCGACGAAGCAGAACGCCATCGTCGCGATCAGCCCGAGCACGATCGCCTCGATCTGCCGGACGCCCTTGCCCTGCAGCCCGAGGACGATCACCGTGTCGAGCGCGGTGAGCACGATTCCCCACGCGAGCGGCACGCCGAGCAGCAGCTTGAACGCGAGCGCGCAGCCGAGCACTTCGGCGATGTCGCACGCGATGATCGACACCTCGGCGGTCACCCACTGCACGATGCGGCCGAAGCGGCCATAGCGGTCGTAGCTGGCCTGCGCGAGATCCTTGCCCGCGACGAGGCCGAGCCGCGCGGCGAGCATCTGCAGAAAGATCGCGGCGAGGCTCGAGAGCGCCACGACCCACAGCAGCGAATAGCCGAATTGCGAGCCGGCCTGAATGTCAGTGGCCCAGTTGCCGGGATCCATGTAGCCGATCGCGACCAGCAGGCCCGGGCCGAAGAAGCGCTTGAGCTTCATCCAGCGCGACGCGCCGGCGTCGATCGTGATGCTGCCCTTTACTTCCGACGGGCAGAAGGGGGCGGTGGCGGTAGTGGGGAGCAAGGGCATGGAAACCGGGGATCGTGATCGCGACACGGTGATTTTACGGTCATCCGCCCCGTTTTCTCCCGCGCATCGACACGCGCGCCCCGGCTCGCCCGCTCGCCGCCGGATTTCGCGGGCCGCGGCACGAGTTGCGGATCGGCCGCGCCGGCGCCGTTCGTCAGGATCCGCTCGCGCTCGGCGACGCGAAATTCGGTCGGCGACACCTGCAGGCGCTGGCGAAACAGCTTCGCCAGACGCTCGCCGCTGCCGAAGCCCGTGCGCCGCGCGACCTTGTCGGCCGGCAGCGTCGTGTGGATCAGCATGTGGCATGCGCGCTCGAGCCGCACGTGCTGCACGAACTCGGTCGGCGTCACGCCGATTTCCTTCTTGAAGCGCCGCAGGAAATTGCGCTCGCTCATCGCGGCCGTCTGGGCGACTTCCGCGATCGAAATGCGGTTCGCGCTCTGCGCGCGCAGCCGTTGCGCCGACATCCTGATCGACGGGCTCGCGCTCAGCTCGCGAAACGCCCACATCGACTGCGCGTAGCGCTGCTCGACCGGCCGCATCAGGTTGCTGGCGATCTCCTGCGCGGCGCTGTCGCCGAGATCGGCGCGGAACATGTCGAGCACGGCCGCGAACACGTCGGCCTCGCCTGCCTGCAGTTCGATCGTGGCCGCCGCGCCGCGCGCGCGACCGGTTCGCGCGTGACCGGCATCCGTCTGCCGCTGCGACGCCGCGAGCGTCGACAGGTCCATCGCATCGACGATCCATCGCGCATGCCGGCGGATGTCGCTCAGGCGACGCCGCAATGCATCGTTCCAGTTGATCGACGCGCGGTCGCCATGAAGATGAATGAACGCGAGTGCACGAGGGCCGTGCTCATCGCCGAGCGGATCGGCGGCGATCTGCACGCCCGACGACGACTGCAGCAACCCCCCGCTTTCCGATACGTACTTCAACTCGTAATCCGCACTGAACGCGTGCAGGCGATTCGCCAGGTTGAAGGCCTCGCCAAGGCGCGCGGCCTGCGCCAAGGAAAACCCCGTACTCAAATAGATTACGACCCACCTCTGATCTGCTGCTTCCACTGCCAAGCCCCCGGACTTTTTCGACTTCTTGTAATACCGTCGAACTGTCAGGCTTATATTTGGTTTGAACTCGTGCGACAGCGACGGCTATTTCGAAATATGAAGCGACGGCATCTTAGCCGAACGGGTCGTGTCTTTGGCATGAAATGGCAGACCGGGACAGTATGATGGCGGATTTCAACAGGCTGTCGCCGACCGCTGGTGCGGCCGCGCGGAAATGCGCATGCCGATGGGCAGGCTCGCATCGTGCGCATGATTCGCGTCGCGCATCGGATGCGCGCACGCACGTATCGGCTCGATCGTCATCGACACGCATCGAACGGCATCGATCGTCGCTCTGATGCACGCACCCGCGTTCCGTTGTTCGCGCATCCCGTAGAATCGCTCCACCGTCCACCACGCCGACTTCGTCCGTGCCCGCCGATCATCGTCTCGACCTGAACCTGTTCCGCGTGCTCGATGCCGTCTACGTGCACGGCGGCATCGGCGCGGCGGCCCGTGCGCTGCACCTGACGCAGCCGGCAGTCACGCATGCGCTCAACCGTCTGCGCGCGCATTTCGACGACCCGCTGTTCGTCCGCCAGGGCAACCGCGTCGTGCCGACCGAGCGCACGCGCACGATCATCGCGGACGTGCAGCTTCACCTCGCCGGCCTGCAACGCGCCGTGCGCGCCCCGTCGGCATTCGACCCGGCGACGCTCGACCTGAGCATCGCGGTCGGCATTCGCGACGTGCTCGAATCGATCGCGCTGCCGCAGATCGTCGCCGCGTTCGCCGACGAAGCGCCGGGCCTGCGATTCGTGAGCCGCCGCATCGCGGTGCACGACATCGAACGCGAACTCGCGTCAGGCAATCTCGATCTGGTCGTCGATCGACGCGTGCAGACCGGTCCGCGCATCGCGACCGAACACCTGCTCGACGATTCGCTCGTCGTCGCGATGCGGCACGATCATCCGTTGACCGGCGGTCCGCTGCGGCGCGGCGACTATTTCGCCGCAGGGCATGTCGCGGTGTCGTCGCTCGGCGAACCGCAATCGCTCGACGTGCTGCTCGGCAACGACGGACGCCTCCGTCACATCCAGCTCGTTTGCCAGCATTACTTCGCCGCCTGCCAGATCGCCGCGACGGGCGACCTGCTGCTGACGCTGCCGCGCACGTATGCGCTGCGCATGGCGGCGATGCTGCCGATCGCCGTGCAGCCGCTGCCGCTGCGGCTCAAGCCGTTTCCACTGCTCGCGTACTGGCACGAGTCGCGCGAAACCGACCGCGCGCACCAGTGGGTGCGCGAACGCGTCGCCATGCTCGTGCGCCGGAGTGCCGGCGTCGCCGGCTGATCCTGGCGAGCCCCGCCGACGCGCGCAGCGCCCACGATTTTCCGCGAGACGGTATGCTGGCGGCTCGTACACCGCATCGTCGCGGCCGCCTCTTTCCCCGCTTGCCGGAGTTCTTGCCATGCCGCTCATCCATGCTGCCGCCACCCTCGCCGCCGACGCACCCGACTACGTCGTCCAGCTGCAGGCCGGCACGCACGCGCTGACCGGCGACGAAGCGCCGCGCGAAGGCGGACAGGGCCTAGGGCCGGCGCCGTTCGAGTTCGTGCTGGCCGGCCTCGCGCAATGCACGGCCGCGACGCTGCGCATGTACATGCAGCGCAAGACGTGGCCGGCCGTGCGCATCGACGTGCGCACCGAACTGCACGCCGATCGCGAAGGGCAGCAATACGTGCGCCGCGTCGTGACGCTCGACGGCCCGCTCGACGATGCGCAGCGCCAGCGGCTCGCGGAAATCTGCGAGAAGACGCCGGTGACGCTGTTCATCAAGCGCGGCACGCGCATCGAAACGACGCTGAACTGACGGGACGACGCACCGCGCCGCACACGATCGATACGCAACAAGTGAAACGGGCGGGCCGCGCACGATGCGCGACCCGCCCGTTTTCGGATGTCGTCCGGCGTTTACAGTCCGAGCGCGGACAGGTCCAGCTTGCCGTCCTTCACCGGCGGGCACCAGAAATACGCGCCCGTCAGCGGTCGCGTGAAACGGAACAGGCCGTCGACGATGCCGTCGTCCGCGCCGCTCATCCGGCGCATCTGCACGTCGAACGCGCGGAACGAACAGCCGAACGCGACGAAGTAGAGCCCCGCGCGGCGCGCGTCGGACCACGGCGACGAACGGCGCAGCATGAACGCCTCCGGCTCGAAGCTCTCCTGCGCGGTGCGCTTCACGTGCGCGAACTCGGGCGCATCGTCGAGTTCCTCGTTGTCCGAGCGGCGGCGACCGATGATGTGATCCATGTCGCCGGACGCAATGCGCTCCATCTGGTCGAAGTCGTGCAGCCATTGCTGAACCGCGACGAAGCTCGAACCGTCGAGACCCGCGCCCTGCCCCGTGACGATCGCCGCGGCCAGCGCGTCGTCGCCGCTCGGGTTCTCGGTGCCGTCCTCATAACCCGACAGGTCGCGATCGTTCGAATAGCGGAACCCGTCGACCGCGTCCTGCAGCGCGAACGCCGGCGCAAGCGCCCGTTCGATCGTCCGCGCACGCAGCACGAGCTCGCCGCGATCGTCACCGCGCAGCCAGACCCAGACGTCGGCCGGCGTGATCGGCAGCGTGCGGTCGTTCACCGCGAACGCCGGATATTCGGTGAGGCCCGGGACCGGACGCCCGAGGTGTGCGGCCAGCGCCTGTCCGAAGCCCACGACCGTGTCGCGCCCGTCGACGAGCTCGCGCAAAGCTCTCAGCGCCGCTGCCACGTTACCGTTGTTCGAAATCGTGAAAGTGAGGTATCGGGCCGCCGTGTCGATCGGAGCCAGGATGCCTTGCTGAACGTCGCTCATCGTTTCCTCAGGAATGTATCGGGGTGAATCCGCGGGGCCGCAGCGGCCGACGCGCAACGGCAAAGTGTAATCGATGCGGCCCGCCGACCCGTGCGGCACCGCATCGCGGAATCCGCACGAAAAAGGGCCGAAACCCCGAATACTAACCGTATCGACGCTGCAACGCGGCATTCGTCAGACGTTGCGGCGACTCCGGCACTGCTGATAAAATCCCTTCACGTCTTTTCGGCGTCCTTTCAACCGTTCACTTCAGGGAGGTGCAGATGTTCCGAATGCCAGCAGCCTTCCCGAACGTGGTCCCACGGCGCGGCTGATCCAGCCCGTCGTCCGCGCCGGCTCCCGAGTGCTCCGCTAACTCGACGGCCCGCGCATTTTCCGACAGTCCGTTTCGTTTCGCCCGCGTCGTCCGCGCGGCCGGACTGTTGCGTTTTCGACGTTCTCCGAACCGGAAAGTCCCGTCGCGCGATGCGCCGGGCAACGATACATGACCAGAAAAACCACCCATCAGGGCGGCCAGGCATTCCAGGCCGTCTTCGGCTTCACGTTCCGCTACTGGCGCAAGCAGCCGGTACGCATCGCGACGATCACGACCTTGGCGCTGCTCGGCGCGCTTGCCGACGTGCTCACGCCGCTGTTCGCCGGCCGCCTCGTCGATGCGCTGTCGATCGGCCTGACCGACCGCGCCGCCGCGTGGCATTCGGCCGTCGTCGCGTTCGGCACACTCGCGGCGCTCGGCATCGGCGCGACGCTGCTGCGGCAGGGCGTCTATCTGAACATCATTACGCTTACGCTGAAGATGATGAGCGAGATCGCCGCCGCGTCATTCCATCGCGTGCAGCGTTTCTCGACCGACTGGCACGCGAACAGCTTCGCGGGGTCGACCGTGCGCAAGATCACGCGCGGGATCTGGGCGCTCGACCTGTTGAACGACACCGTGCTGATCGCACTGCTGCCGTCGGTCACGATGCTCGTCGGGGCGACGGTGCTGCTCGGCACGCACTGGCCGGTGATGGGGTTCGTCGTCGGCGCGGGTTCGCTGCTGTACATCTCGGTGACGGTCACCGTGTCGCTCGCCATCGTCGCGCCGGCCGCGCGGCTCGGCAACATGTGGGACACGCGCATGGGCGGCGCACTCGCGGACGCGGTGAGCTGCAACGCGGTCGTCAAGGCGTTCGGCGCGGAAACGCGCGAGGAAGCGCGGCTCGCACGCGTGATCGGCAAGTGGCGCCAGCGCACGCGCCGCACGTGGGTACGCGGCACGCTCAACGGCGGGCTGCAGGGTGCGATGCTCGTCGCGATGCAGGCGGCGATGATCGGCGTGGCGCTGCGGCTGTGGGCGAACGACGAAGCGAGCATCGGCGACATCGCGTTCTCGCTGACGATGTTCTTCATGCTTCAGGGCTACCTGCGCGACGTCGGCATGCACATCCGCAACCTGCAGCGCTCGGTCAACGACATGGAAGAGCTCGTCGCGCTCGAGCGCCAGCCGCTCGGCATCGACGATCGTCCCGGCGCGCCGGCGATCCGGATCGGGCAAGGCGAGATCCGCTTCGAGCACGTGACGTTCCGTTACGGCAACCATCCCGTGCCGCTGTACGACGACTTCTCGATGCGCATCGCGCCCGGCGAGCGGGTCGGCCTCGTCGGCCATTCCGGGTCGGGCAAGACGACGTTCATCAAGCTGATCCAGCGTCTGTACGATGTGTCGGGCGGCCGCATCACGATCGACGGCCAGGATATCGCGCAGGTGCGGCAGGACTCGCTGCGCAGCCAGATCGCGATCGTCCAGCAGGAGCCCGTGCTGTTCCACCGCACGCTGGCGGAGAACATCGCGTATGCGCGCCCCGACGCGAGCCGTGCGGAGATCGAGCGCGCCGCGCGTCTCGCCAGCGCGCACGACTTCATCGCCGCGCTGCCGGACGGCTATGACACGCTCGTCGGCGAGCGCGGGATCAAGCTGTCCGGCGGCGAACGCCAGCGCGTCGCGATCGCGCGCGCGTTCCTCGCGGATGCACCGATCCTGATCCTCGACGAAGCGACGTCGAGCCTCGACAGCGAAAGCGAGGTGCTGATCCAGCAGGCGATGGAGCGGCTGATGGTCGGCCGCACGACGCTCGTCGTCGCGCACCGGCTGTCGACGGTGCGCTCGCTCGACCGCCTGCTCGTGCTCGATCGAGGCAAGGTGATCGAGGAAGGCAACCACGACGCGCTGATCCGCATCGACGGCGGGATTTATCGCCGGTTGTTCGAGCGGCAGGCGCTGGAGCTGGCGAAGGGCCTGATCGATTCGCCGCCGCGCGCGGTCGACGGCGCTGCCGGCCCGCGGGGGCAGCCGGCGGAGGCTTGATGGCAACCCGGTTGCGGCCGGACGTGCGGTGCACTGCCACCGCGCTTCTGGCCCCGACGCCGCCCGCCGCGATCACTTATCATACCGGCCAGGCAATTTGCGACCAAAGGCGGATCATGTTTACAGGCATTGTTCAGGGTGTTGGCGTCATCAAGGCCATCAAGGATCACGGCGAACTGAGAACGTTCAGCATCGAATTCCCCGAGCGGTTCGCCACCGACATCGAGATCGGCGCGAGCGTCTCGGTCGACGGCGTCTGCCTGACGGTGACGACCATCCACTCGCCGCTGCTGATCGACTTCGACGTGATGTTGCCGAGCCTGAGAATCACCACGCTGGCCGACCTGACGACCGGCGCCCGAGTCAACGTGGAACGGGCCGCGAAGGACGGCGCGGAAATCGGCGGGCATCCGCTGTCCGGTCACGTCGACTTCATGGGGACCATCCTGCATATCGCGTCGTCCGAACACAACCGGATGATCCG
Source organism: Burkholderia sp. Bp9004 (assembly GCF_003858025.1). Taxonomy (NCBI): domain Bacteria; kingdom Pseudomonadati; phylum Pseudomonadota; class Betaproteobacteria; order Burkholderiales; family Burkholderiaceae; genus Burkholderia; species Burkholderia sp. Bp9004. The sequence continues at coordinate 64,286 of NZ_QTQD01000004.1, forward strand.
CATCGGCGTGCCGGCCGATTTCAAACGCTATGTGTTCGCGAAGGGCTATATCGCGATCAACGGCTGCAGCCTCACCGTATCGGACGTCAATCGCGACGAAGGCTGGTTCGAAGTCTGGCTGATTCCCGAAACGCGACGCGCGACCACCTTCGACGCCAAAGGCGTCAACGACAAGGTCAATATCGAGATCGAGCGCAGCACCCAGGTCGTCGTGGATACGATCCGAGAGTCGGTCAAGGAAACGCTCGGGGAACTGACCGGTGTCGTGACGACCTTGCTCGCGGAGAAAGGCATCGACATCGAGGAACTGCTCGCGCGCAACGTCGCGAAACTGCCGAAGGCGTAACGGACGCGCCCCGTTTCCGGTGATCGGCGCGATCACCGGGTGTCCGTTTCCGTCGACACACGGCGGTCAGCCGCCCCGCCCGCGCCGTCAGTCCGCCTCCACCCGCGCCCCCTTCCCCACCGCCACCCGCTGCGATCGATAAATCCCCGCGTGTCCGGAAAACAGATAGGCGACCACGCAGGCGACGATCGCATAGACGCCGATATCCGCGCCGAACAGTTCGATCGCCATGATCGTCGACGCGACCGGCGTGTTGGCCGCGCCCGCGAACACCGCGACGAAGCCGAGCCCCGCGAGCACCGGCACCGGCAGCGCGAGCACCTGGCCGAGCGCGTTGCCGAGCGTCGCGCCGATATAGAACAGCGGCGTCACTTCGCCGCCCTTGAATCCCGACGCGAGCGTGACGACGGTAAACGCGAACTTGCCCGCGAAATCGTAAGCCGGCAGCGGCCCGTGAAACGCGGCCTCGATCGTCGGGATCCCGAGCCCGAGATACTGCGGCACCTTCAGCACGGTGGCGGCCACCGCCACCAGCGCGCCGCCGAGCACCGGCTGCAGCGGCGCGTAGCGCACGACGCGGCGAAACCATGCGCTCAGCGCATGCGTCGCGAACGCGAACAGCCGGCCGACGACGCCGAACGCGACACCCGCGACGACCGTCGCGATCAACCCCGAGGCCGACACGGCCGGCACGAACGGAATCGCATAAACGGTGTGATGCACGCCCCACGCGCGGCACACGATGTCCGCGACGATCGCCGACGCGACGCAGGTCAGCAGCGCGTCGTACCGCACGCGGCCGATCGCGAGCACCTCGAGCCCGAACACGGCGCCCGCGAGCGGCGTGCCGAATACCGACGAGAACCCGGCCGCGATGCCGCCCATCAGCAGCACGCGCCGATGCTCGCGATCGAGCCGGAACAGGTGCGTGACGCGATCGGCGAGCGCGCCGCCCATCTGCACGGCCGTGCCCTCGCGGCCCGCCGACCCGCCGAACAGGTGCGTGACGACGGTCGCGACGAGCACGAGCGGCGCCATCCGCTTCGGCACGAGCGCTTTCGGGTCGTGAATTTCGTCGATCAGCAGGTTGTTGCCGCGCGCGACCGACTGGCCGAACCGGTGGTAGACCCAGCCGGTCGCGAAACCGGCTGCCGGCAGTCCCCACAACAGCCACGGATGCGCGACACGCGTGCCGGTCGCCCACTCGAGCGCGATCAGGAACCACGCGGAAGCCGTGCCGGCCAGCGCACCAAGCAGGGCAGAGAGCGCGAGCCAGCGGCACACGTAGCGCACGGTCGCGAAAAAATCGGCAGAAGTCGAGAAAAACATGATTTCCAGATTCGACGGGACATCAAAACCTGGGCGGCAGAATACCGCATGGACGGCCTGCGACCTCCTGACAACCCAGGAACACGCAGGCATCATCAGCCGGGTCACCGGCGGTTGAGGGCCGAGCCGCGCGCGACGCGCCGGGATCGACCGCAGGGAGGCATGCCATCTCCGCAGGCGGCAATTGTACGCGACGCCGCGCGGCGCGCGCAATGCAGCCCCGCCGGGGCCGCCGCGCGCCGTCAGTCGCGCGTCATGCGCGTCACGCGCGAGATCAGCTGCGGCGCGATTCGCTCGAGCGGCAGGATCGCCGATGCGGCACCGATCGCCGCGGCCGCCTTCGGCATCCCGTAGACGGCACTCGTCGCCTCGTCCTGCGCGATCGTGTAGCAACCCTTCGCGCGCATCGCCTTCAGCCCCAGCGCCCCGTCGCGGCCCATTCCGGTCAGCAGCACGCCGAGCGCGTCGCCCTGCCAGCCGTCGGCGACGCTGTTGAAGAACACGTCGATCGACGGCCGGTACGGCGTCTCGGCCGGATGCCGCGTATAGCCGAGCACGCCGCGCGGCGACATGTACAGGTGATCGTTGGTCGCCGCGAGCAGCACCTCGCCCGCCCGCGGCACACTGCCCTCCCCCGCGACACGCACGGGCAGCTGCGTATAGCCGTCGAGCCACTCCGCCATGCCGACCGCGAACGCCTGGTCGACGTGCTGCACGATCACGAGTGCAGCCGGAAAATCGGCCGGCAGCGCACGCAGCAGCGCGGTGAGCGCGGTCGGCCCGCCCGCCGACGCGCCGATCGCGACGAGCGTCGGCAAGCGGCGCGTGGGGGCCGGGCCGGGCGGCACGAGCGTCACGGTCCGGCTTTCGAGCAGCCGGCCGATCTGGTCGATCTTCGCGAGCAGCGCGTGCGGCGACGCGTCGGTCGACAGCCCGAGCGCGAGCGTCGGCGTGTCGACCGCATCGAGCGCGCCGGCACCCATCGCCTCATAGACCGACGACGTGTTCGCGCTGACGCTGACCGTCACGATCAGGATCGCGCACGGCGCGCGCGCCATGATCTGCCGTGTCGCCTCCACGCCGTCGACCTTCGGCATCACGAGATCCATCAGCACGAGATCGGGCGGATGGGCAATGCAGAAATCCACGGCCTCGTCGCCGTCGGTCGCGACCCACAGCACGCGGTGGTCCGTGCGCAGCGCGAGCACGCGGCGCAGCGCCTCGACGGCCAGAGGCAGATCGTTGACGATGCCGATGTTCATCCGCGTGCGTCCCCGATCAGGTCGTGCACCGCATCGAGCAGCGCCTCGTCGTGGAAACTGCTCTTCGCGAGGTAGTAATCGGCGCCGGCATCGAGCCCGCGCCGGCGATCCTCGTCGCGATCCTTGTACGACACGATCATCACCGGCACGCGCTTGAGCATCGGGTCGTTCTTGATCAGCGTGACGAGTTCGATACCGTCCATGCGCGGCATGTCGACGTCGGTGACGACGAGATCGAACGCGTCGCTGCGCACCGCGTTCCAGCCCTCCATCCCGTCGACCGCGACCGTCACGTCGTAGCCGCGCTTTTCCAGCAGCTTGCGCTCGAGCTCGCGCACCGTCAGCGAATCGTCGACGACGAGCACGCGGCGGCGGCGATCGACGAGCGCGAGTTGCGGATCACGCGTGAGCCGCGCGAGCTGCCCGCCACGCACGAGCTTGTCGACCGAGCGGATCAGGTCCTCGACGTCGACGATCAGCACCGGGTCGCCGTTCTCGAGCAGCGCGCCGGCCGCGATGTTCTGGATCTTGTGCAGGCGGCTGTCGAGCGGCTGCACGACGAGCATCCGCTCCCCGAGGAAGCGGTCGACCGCGACGCCATACAGCTCGGGTTCCCCGCCGACGACCACGACCGCCGTGCTCGTGCGGGCGACGTCGGGCTCGCCCGCGTCGAGCAACTGGTGTGCGGCGACGAGGCCTGCGCGCCGGCCGTCGAACGGGAAATGCGGCTGCCCTTCGAGCACGTCGATATCGTCGTGCGCGAGTTCGAGCGTGCGGCGCACGTGCGCAAGCGGAAACGCGTACGGCTCGCCGCCGACCTCGACCAGCAGGCTGCGGATCACCGACAGCGTGAGCGGCAGCTGCAGCACGAAGCGCATGCCCGCGCCAGGCTCGTTGAAGATGCGCACCGCGCCGCGCACGCCGCGCACCATCTCCTGCACGGCGTCGAGGCCGACGCCGCGCCCCGACACGTCGGTCACCGCATCGCGCATCGAGAAGCCCGGCAGCAGCAGGAATTCGAGCAGTTCGGGATCGGACAGCCGCGCGGCCGTCTCGTCGTCGGTCAGGCGCTGGCGCACGACCGCCGCGCGCAACGCATCCATGTCCACGCCCGGCCCGTCGTCGATCACGCTGACGAGCAGCGAACCGGCGCTGTGGCGCGCCTCCAGGGTGACGCTCGCCTCGGCCGCCTTGCCGCGCGCCCGACGCGCGTCGGGCGATTCGACGCCGTGATCGATCGCGTTGCGCAGCAGGTGGCCGAGCGGCGCGTCGAGCAGGTCGAGGATGTCGCGATCGACCTGCGTGCCTTCGCCGACGATCGAGAAGCGCACCTGCTTGCCGAGCGAGCGCGCGAGATCGCGCACGATGCGCGGATACGCGCGCGTCGCGTCGCCGAATGGCCGCATCCGGCATTGCAGCGCCTCGTCGTACAGCTGCTCGGCGATATGCGTGCTGCGCCGCTCGAAGCGATCGAATTCGTCCATGCGCTCGGCGAGCGAGCGCTGCAGGTCGTTGAGCATGTGCCGCACTTCGTTCACCGACGCGAGCACGCCCGCGTCGAGATCGTCGGCAAACTGTTCGTACAACAGATCGAGCGACCGGGCCGCATCACGCTGCGCGCGCTTCACGCGCAGCATCGACTCCGCGAACGGCTTGAGCCAGCGCGATTCGACGAGCGACTCGCCGGACAGGCTCAGCAGCCGGTTCAGCGTATCGGCCCGCACGCGGCGCATTGCACCCGCGCCGGCCGCGCGGCCCGCCTGGACCGGATCGGGCACGGCCGCCGACACCGCGAGCGGCGGCACCGCGGCGCCGGCCCCCACGGATTCGTTCGCGGCGCCGTCGTGCTCGCGAAGCGGCACGACGAACGGCGGTGCCGGCGGCGGCGCGAACGCCGGGGCCGAGGCCGGCATCGCGCGCGCGCCGTCGGCACCTGTCAGCGCCAGCGCGAACGCCTCGATCTCGGTCGACGACACCGGCGCCGCCTCCGGATCGGCGACGCGCACCAGCAGGTCGACGCCGGCGAGCAGCACATCGACGTGCGTGGCCGTCAGCGCGATCGTGCCGGCCTGCGCGGCGACGAAGCATTCTTCCATGCACCCCGCGATGTCGACACCGAGCGGCACGCCGACGATGCGTGCGGCACCCTTCAGCGAATGCGCGGCGCGCATGCACGCCTCGAGCGCGACGGAGTCGGGCTCGCCCGATTCGAGTGCGAGCAGGCGTTCCGACAGCGCCTGGGTCTGCGTGCGCGTCTCCTCGCGATACAGCTCGAGCAGCGACAGGTGGCTCAGATCGTCATCGCCGCTCATCGCATGCTCCGTGTCACGGCGTCGAACAGCCGGTCGTCGTCGAGCAGGCCTACCGACTTGCCACGCCACGACAGCACGCCGCGCGACAGGCCGGCGCTCGCGCGCCCGACCGTCGCCGGCACCGGCACCCATTCGGATGCGCCGAAGCGCAGCACGCCCTCGACTTCGTCGACCGGAAACACGACCGGCTCGCCCTGGTGCGCGGCGACCAGCAGCCGCGTGAAACGGCCGTCGCCACCGCCGTTGCCCCCCTTGCCCGCGTCGAGGCCGAGCAGCGCGCCGATCGAGATCGCGATGCGCAGCGTACCGCGAATGTTGACCACGCCGCGCACGGCCGAATGCCGGCGATACGGCAGCGAATGGATCGGGCGCGTGCCGGCGATCTCGCGCAGCACACCGATCGGCAGCGCGAGCCATTCGTCGGTGACGCGAAACACCAGCGCCGCCTGGCATGTATCGTCTTTGCCGTGCGCGCGGGTCGCGTCGAACGCGCTGATCCGCTGCGTGGCGTCGGCCATCTCGGCGATGGCGAGCGGGCGTTCGAGCAGCTTCGCCGCGTGATACGCGTAGACCGGACAGTTCAGGCAGCGCAGGCAGTCGGCCAGCCGCTCGCACGAGCGATCGCCGCGTGTGCCAATCCGGTTCCAGCAATCGTCGACGCCGATCGTCGTGTCGTCAGTGGCAACGGCGTCGCGGTTCATTCTTTCCTCGGTCATCCCGATGTCGGCTCCCAACCCGTATTCTCGTTATCCGGCCGAGCGCCGCGCACGCTCGAGCAGCCATCGCGCGCCGGCGCCGTCGCCGCCGACGTCGAGCAAGGTCGCGAGATGCGTCAGCGCTTCGTGGTGCGTCGGCCGCAGATACAGCGCCTTCCGGTAGAAGTCGCCCGCTTCCGCGACGCGCCCGCGCGCATCCGCGATCAGCCCGTTCAGGTAGAACGCGTCGGCGTGCGGCCCGGCGTGCGCGGAGAACTGCGCGAGCACGCGCTCGGCCTCGTCGAATGCGCCCGCATTGGCCAGCGCCTGCGCTTCCTCGAGCGTCGGTGCGGCGCTGTCGGCGACCGGCGCCCCCTTCGCGGGGATGTCGGCCACGTTGGCCACATGCGCCGGCGAGTCGACGCGCCAGTCGGCCCGCGGCTCGGGCGCCGTCGGGCGCTCGGCCGGCGCGAACGCGGCGCGCGACGGCGCGGCATCGCTCCACGTCTGCGGCACGACGGCCAGCAGCGGGCGCGTCGCGGCCGGCGGCACCACAGCGAAGTGCTCGCCGCGCCGGTACGGCGCGATCGCGGGCATCGGTGCCGCATAGCCGTCCGCCGCGGCACCACCGCGCGCGCGATGAAACGCGAACGCCAGCGGCACGCGCGCCGAGCGCATCCCGTGCCGCATCGCGACGCCCGTTTCGGCGGGGCCGACGAACAGCATGCCGTCGTCGGCGAGCGAGCTTTCGAGCGAATCGATCACGCGGTCCTGGGCGTCGCGGTCGAAATAGATCAGCACGTTGCGGCAGAACACGAAGTCGTAGCGGATGCCCGTATCGAAGCCCGGCTCGACCAGGTTCGCCTGGCGAAACTGCACGCACGCGCGCACGCGCTCGTCGAGCAGCCAGCCGTCGGCGACCGGCGTGAAGTAGCGGCTGCGGAACTCGGTCGTCGTGCCGCGAAACGCATTGCGTCCGTAGCAGCCGAGCCGCGCCTGTTCGATCGCGCGCGCGCTCAGGTCGATCGCGTCGATCGTGAAGCTGGCCGGATCGAGCCCGGCGTCGAGCAGCGCCATCGCCGCCGAATACGGTTCCTCGCCGGTCGAGCACGGCGCGCTCAGCACGCGGATCACGCGCCCGGGCATCGCGGCAAGCCGCTCGGCCGCGAGCCGCGCGAGCGTCGCGAACGCCTCGCGATCGCGGAAGAACCACGTCTCCGGCACGATGAACAGTTCGATCAGCGCGCGCCGTTCGTCGGCGGACGCGTTGAGCTGTTGCCAGTAGGCGTCGAGCGCTTCCGGCGTGACGGGCGGCCGCGCCGCCGACGGCAGCCGCTCGCCGTCGCCCTGCAGCGCCTGCACGCGCTCCGTCAGCGCGCGGCTCAGGAAATCGTTGCCGAGCGAATCGGGGTCGATGCCGGTCTCGCGCAGCAGCCAGCCGCGAAATCGCGAATCGGACTCTTTCATGCGGATGCCCCCCCGTGGCCCGGCAGGTCGTCGAACAGATACAGGCGCGCCACGTCGTCGATCAGGTCGGACACCGAGACCTGCTGCACGATCCCGTCGGGCGTGTTCGCGACGCGCCCGAGCCAGCGCGTGCGCGCGGTCGATACGCCGCTTGCGCGGAACGCGGTGCGGTCGATCCGCAGCGTCTGGGTCGCGCGTTCGACGATCAGGCCGATCACGCGATCGCGGTCGAGCTGCCCGACGCGATAGCGAGCCATCACCAGCCGCGTCGAGCGCAGCGCATGCGCGCGCCGTCCGAGCGCCAGCATCGGCACGTCGATCACGGGCACGGGCTGACCGCCGCGCATCAGCAACCCGGCAATCCATTCGGGCGCGCCGGGTACGGCCTTGGTGGTCGCAAGCGGCAGCACCTCGTCGATGTCGGCCGCATCCAGCGCATAGCGCTCGCCGTCGAGCTCGAACATCAGGAACAGCGCGTGCGCGCCGCCGTGCGCCTCGGCGCGCATCACGCGTCGACCTTGAAGCGCGACACGCTGGTGCGCAACTGGTTCGCGACGAGCGTCAGGTCGTCGATCGCCTGCGACGACTGGCGCAGCGATTCGGCCGTCTGCTGCGCGGCTTCCGACAGTTGCGACAGCGCCTGCGTGATCTGCTCGGCACCGTTCGCCTGGGTCTGCATCCCTTCGTTGACCATCTGGAAGCGCGGTGCGAGCGTCTGCACCTCGGCGATGATCTGCGACAGCTGCCCGCCGACCTGCTGCACGTCGAGCATCCCGCGGCGCACTTCCTCCGAGAACTTGTCCATCCCCATCACGCCCGCCGACACGGCCGACTGGATCTCCTTCACCGTCTGCTCGATGTCGTACGTCGCCACCGCCGTCTGGTCGGCGAGGCGGCGGATCTCGGTTGCGACGACCGCGAAGCCGCGGCCGTACTCGCCGGCCTTCTCGGCCTCGATCGCCGCGTTCAGCGACAGCAGGTTGGTCTGGTCGGCCACCTTGGTGATCGTCGCGACGACCTGGTTGATGTTCAGCGCCTTCTCGTTGAGGATCGCGAGCTTCGCGTTCACCGAACCGGCCGCGTCCATCACGCTGCGCATCGTCTCGCCCATCCGCGTGAGGCCGCTCTGGCTCACGCCCGCGAGCGTCGCCGACTGCTCGGCCACGCCGGCCACCTCGTTCATCGTGCGCAGCAGGTCGCGCGACGTCGCGAAGATCTCGCGCGAGGTCGCACCGATCTCGGTCGTCGTCGCCGCGGTTTCGTTCGCGGTCGCCTGCTGCTCGCGCGACGTCGCCGCGATTTCGGCGACCGACGTCGTCACCTGAAGCGACGACTGCTGCGCGCGCGCGACCAGCTCGGTCAGCTCGTCGGCCATCCGGTTGAAGCCCGACTCGAGCGTGCCGAACTCATCGCGGCGGCGCAGGTCGAGGCGGCGCGTCAGGTTGCCGGTGCGCATCACGTCGTGCACCTCGACGAGCCGCGCCATCGGCACGGTGACGGAACGGTACAGCCCGTAGCCCAGCCCCAGCGCGGACAGCAGCACGATCGCCAGCGCGGTCGCGAGGACGATCTCGGTGTCCTGCCCGGATTGGCGGATCAATTTCGCGGACTGGTCGGCGAACTTGCGGTTTTCCTGCACCAGGATATTCGCGTTGCGCACGACCTCGGCCCACGCAGGCTGCACCTTCGCATAAGCGGCGACGGCCTCCTCGCGCGACACGCGGCTCTTCTGCACCGCGTCGTTCAGCAGCGGCAGATAGCGGTCGAAGGCGCCGCGAAACGCCGCGAAGCGCTGGCGGTCGTCATCGCGGAACGTCGTGTTCTGGTAATCGACCGACAGCGACTCGACCTCCTTGAGCGTCTCGCCGATCCTCGCGAAATCACGCTGCACGAGTTCGGGATCGGTATCGACGAACGTCGCCTGCTGCAGCATCGCGAACGATTCATTGACCGTCCCGCGCAGCGACGCCGCCAGATACACGCCCGGCAGCGAGTCGCGTTCGATGCTGACGGCCTCGGCGTTGATCGCGCGCAGGCGCTCGTAGGACACGCCGGCCGTCACCAGCATCAGCACGAACAGCACGCCGAAGCTGAACAGGATACGGTTGCCGAGCGTCAGCCGGGCGGCGCCGATCGTCGGGTGCAGGCTTTCATTGGTCGCGCGGGGCGTCACGGTGGCCATGTTCGTTATGGGCTTTCTAAAATCAGCGTTGAAAAAAACCGCGCCCGCCCGCGCGCCGGACGGCGCGCCACGAGCGCATCGGGGTCTCTCGGGCAGCGCGGCACCGGGCCGCGCCGCGAAATCATCGGTCCGCTTGCGCCGGCAGCCGAAGCGCGACCATGAAGCCGCGCACCGTATTGCGCATCAGGATCTGGCCGCGATGCCGCGCGGCCGTCGCGCGGACGAACGCAAGCCCGAGGCCGAAGCCGCTGCGCGCCGCGCCATGCACGGATTCGAGCCGCACGAACGACTCGGTCGCGGCCGTGCGTTGCTCGGGCGCGATGCCGGAGCCGGCGTCCTCGACGCCGATCAGCCACGCACCGTCGTCGTCGCTCAGCGTGCAGTGCACGTCCGTGCCGGCCGGGCCGTACTTCAGCGCGTTGTCGATCAGGTTTGCGACCGCGCGCGTGAGCATCATGCGGTCGCCCATCGTCACGCACTCGATGTCGGGCACGTGGGCAACGACCCGGCTGCCGAATCCGGCCGCCTTCTCCCACAGCTGGTCGACAGCGTCGAGCACGATCTCGTTCAGACTCAGGACCTCGTGCGCGCGGCGTTCCGACTGCGCGCGGGTCAGGTGGATGAAGCCGTCCGCGAGCGCGAGCGCGCGCCGTGCGTGGCCGGCAATGCGCTCCATGATCGGCGGCATGTCGCCGTGCTCGGTCCGGTAGACCTCGAGCAGTGCGAGGATCGACGTCTGCGGCGAACGCATGTCGTGCGACAGGAAATCCAGCGCTTCGTCGCGCTGGCGCGACATCAGGTACGAATTCGAGTGATAGCGGATGCGCGCGGTCAGCTCCATCGCGTCCGGGAGCTTCACGAGGTAGTCGTTCGCGCCGGCGATGAACGCCTCGCGCTTGACGATCGGCTCCTCCTTCGCCGACAGCACGATGATCGGCACGCGTGCGGTCTCGGTGTTCGCGCGCCACGCGCGAACGAGATCGAGGCCGTCGATTTCCGGCATCACGAGATCCTGCAGGATGACCGTCGGCTTCACGTCGCGCGCGACCGCCATCGCCCGATGTGCGTCGGTGCACACATGCAGGTCGATATCGTGCTCGCTGCGCAGCGCGCGGCGGATCACCTCGCCGACGAACGGCTGATCGTCGACGAGCAGAACCGATAGCCCGGACTCGAGACAATCCAGCGCATTTTCACCGCCGGATTCTTTCATAAATACCGTTTCAAACGCCAAATCTCCAATTGATTCTTTCATAGGAGTTGTTTATCCGACTTGGACGCCATCTTAAATATGGCGGCGAAGAAATCCGCCTATTGCTGCCGATCTGGCCTGTCGGCATTGCCTCGCGGGGATCCGAACGCCGATTTCACCCCGACGACGGTCGCATTACCTCCGCGCGCTTTCTCTCAATAAAGATAACCGGCTGATTCTAAATGAAATTAGAACACAGCATCTATCTCCTTCCGGTTTAGTTTTGCCAAATATGGTGAAAGAGCGGGATTCAGTTAAATCAGATCATTTCCGGACGCGAAAGACGATAACGTTTGCGCAGCCGGCGCCGCGAGGTTTGCATGCGCTGCAAGCCGTCGTATCGAACGTTTTGGGGCCGGATTCCGATGCGATGAAATCGGCAGAGATGGAGGGGGAAAATCGCGCGCCGCGACCGGATCGGCGCGACGCGAAGGCTCGCGGCACCGCGCGCCGAACCCGATTTGCGCGGCCGGTTACCCGCGCGCGTGCTGCGCGGACACTTCCTGCAGGTCGAGATCGCGCTCGAGCATGTGCAGCATCTCGTCGTGAATGCGGCCAGAACGATGCAGGCGCAACAATTCCACACGCCCGGCCTTGATCGCGGCCAGCACGACGTCGTAGTGCGCGATGCGTACCTCCGCCGGATAAGCAGGCTCGTTCTTCGCCCGCTCGGTCAGTTCCGCGCGATACGTGTATTGCTCCAGCAGGCGCGGATGAATCACCTTGCCGCTCTCGTCGCGCACCAGCGGCTGGATCGCCGCGAGCTGCGCAGCCTCGATATGCGCCCACGCCTGCGGCTCGGTGAGGTGATGCGCGGCGCGCTCTTCGCGCTGCGGCAGGCGCAGCAGCCGGATCAGCGGCCCGATGGTCGTGCCCTGCATGAGCACGGTGACGAGGATCACCGCGAACGACGCGACCAGGATCACGTCGCGGCCCGGCATCGCCTCCGGCAATGACAGCGCGATCGCCAGCGTCACGACCCCGCGCATCCCGGCCCAGCTCATGATCGTCGCGGCCTTCCAGTCGGGTGCGACACCACGCCGAATGATCCCGCGCACCGGCATCTTCAGCGCCTCGACCGCATAGATCCACACGAAGCGCGACACGACCACCGCCACCAGCACCGCGAGCACCGGCGGGACCATCGTCGCGAGCACCTGCTCGAAGCCGCCGAGCCGGTGGATCGCACCGCGCAGCGACAACCCGATCAGCACGAACACCAGCGCTTCGAGCAGGAACACGATGACCTGCCAGAACGCGGTGCCGCGCGTGCGCACGGCCGCCGAGAACACCTCGTGCTGATGCCAGCCGACGATCATGCCGGCCGTGACCGTCGCGATCACGCCCGACACCTCGACCATCTCGCCCGCGATGTACGCGATCCAGCCAGCGATCACCGCGACGGTGATCACCAGATAGTCGTCATCGAGCAGCTTCAGGAACCACACGACGAGCTTTCCGACCAGGAACCCGACCACGACGCCGCCGAGCCCGAGTTCCGCGAAGCGCACGACCGCGTGCTCGAGGCTGAACGCCCCCGTCAGCGCGGCGGCGACCGCGAAGCGGAACAGCACCAGGCCCGCCGCGTCGTTCAACAGGCTTTCCCCTTCGAGCAGCACCATCAGCCGGCGCGGCAGCGCGACGCGTTCGAGCACCGCCTTCGCGGCCACCGCGTCGGGCGGCGACACGATCGCGCCGAGCGCGAAGCACGCGGCCCACGGCAGCGACGGCACGACCCAGTGCACGGCGAAACCGACCGCGAACGTCGTGAACACCACCGCGCCGATCGCGAGCATCAGGATGCCGCCGACGTTGTGCTTGAACTCCTCCCACACCGAGAAATACGCGCCGTCCATCAGCAGCGGCGGCAGGAACACGAGCAGCACGAGTTCCGGATCGAGGTTGATCGGCGGCAGGCCGGGAATGAACGCGATGCCGATGCCGCCGATCAGCAGCGCAGCCGCGGGCGGCAATCGCAACCGCTTGGCGATGCATTCGAGCGCGACGATCGCGAGGAATGACAACAGAACCAGTTTGAATGCCGAGACAGGAGACATGAATCGATCTCGTGAAGAATGAATGCGCACGCCAGCCGATGTCGTACCCCGGTTGGCCAATTCGCGCGATTACATCACGATGCGATGCGTGCAGTCGAGCGCGTTCGGCGAGCACGGCACGCGGTGCCGTCACGATGGCGCACCGCCCGGGCGGCGCCGCGCCCGTCGGTGCACGCCGAAACGAAAACGGCACGCGGGCCTGCGTGATCGCCTGCCCGCGTGCCGTCATGCCGCATCCCTTCGCGCTAGCGGCGCCTCACGACCATCAGGCGCGGCTCGGTCATGTCCTCGATCGCGTAACGGATCCCTTCCCGGCCGAGCCCCGAATCCTTCACGCCGCCATACGGCATGTTGTCGACGCGGAACGACGGGACGTCGTTGATCACGACGCCGCCCACCTCCAGCTCGTCCCACGCGCGCTGTGCATGCGCGAGCGAATCGGTGAACACGCCGGCCTGCAGCCCGAAGTCGCTGTCGTTGACGCGCGCGAGCGCATCGTCGAAGCGCTCGAACTTCTCGAGGATCGCGACGGGACCGAATGCCTCCTTCCGGTACAGGTCCTGTTCGCGACCGACGTTTTCCAGCAGCGTCGCCTCGAACATCGCGCCGTCGACCTTGCCGCCCGCGACGATCTTCGCGCCCGCCGCGACGGCCGCCTCCATCCAGCCGGACAGCCGGCGCGATTCGGATTCGGAGATCATCGGGCCGACGAACGTCGACGGATCCTTCGGATCGCCCATCTTCAGCGAACACGTCTTCGCGATCAGCTTGTCGCGCAGCGCGTCGTACAGATCCGCATGCACGAGGATCCGCTGCACGCCGATACAGCTCTGGCCCGACTGGTAATACGCGCCGAACGCGAGACGCTCGACCACGTAATCGAGCTGCTCGCGCTGGTCCGCGTCGACGATCGCCGCCGCGTTGCCGCCGAGCTCCAGCACGACCTTCTTCTTCCCGGCCTTCTCCTTCAGCGCCCAGCCCACGGCCGGCGAACCCGTGAACGACAGCAGCTTGAAGCGCTCGTCGGTCGTGAACAGGTCCGCGCCGTCGCGATGTGCGGGCAGCACCGAGAATGCCCCCTTCGGCAGGTCGGTTTCGGCGAGCACCTCGCCGATGATCAGCGCGCCGATCGGCGTGCGGCTCGCGGGTTTCAGCACGAACGGACAGCCTGCGGCCAGCGCGGGTGCGACCTTGTGCGCGGCGAGGTTCAGCGGGAAGTTGAACGGCGAGATGAACGAGCACGGGCCGATCGGCACGCGCCGCGTATAGCCGGTGTAGCCTTGCGCACGTGCCGAGATCTCGAGGTTGATCACCTCGCCGTCGATGCGCACCGACTCCTCGGACGCGACGCGGAATGTATCGATCAGCCGCGTCACCTCGCCCTTCGAATCGTTGATCGGCTTGCCGGCCTCGATGCACAGCGCCTCCGCCAGCTCGTCGAAGCGCTCGCGAAAGCGCGCGACGCAGTGGTCGAGCACCGCCTGACGCTTGTAGGCCGGCAACTCGCGCATCGGCTTCGCGGCGCCGACCGCCGCGCCGATGGCCGCATCGATCGCCTTCGCGTCGGCGAGCGCGACGCGCGTCGCGACCTTGCCGCTGAACTTGTCGGTCACTTCCAGATCGGTGTTCGCGTAGACGGCTTCGTTGGCGAGGTAATACGGATAGGTTTCCTTCAGCATGGAACGACTCCTTCCTGTGAACGGGGAATTCAGAGTTGCGCGGACAACCGCTTGATCTCGCGGTTCAGCACGCGCTCGTTGTCCGAATAGTCGATCGGCACGTCGATCACGTGCACGCCAGGCGACGAGAAGCACTCGCGCAGCAGCGGCTCGAGATCGTCGGCCGCTTCGACGCGATGCCCGTGCGCGCCGTAGCTTTGCGCATACGACACGAAATCGGGGTTCTGCAGCGTCATCGCGAAATCGGGGAAGTTCATGTTCTCCTGCTTCCAGCGGATCATCCCGAAGGCATCGTCGCGCAGAATCATCACGACGATGTCGAGCTTCAGCCGCACGGCGGTTTCGAGTTCCTGCGAATTCATCATGAAGCCGCCGTCGCCGCACACGGCGATCACCTTGCGCTGCGGATGCACGATCTTCGTCGCGATCGCCGACGGCAGGCCCGCGCCCATCGACGCGAGCGCGTTGTCGAGCAGCAGCGAGTTCGGCTCGTGCGCACGCCAGTAGCGCGCGAACCAGATCTTGTACATCCCGTTGTCGAGGCAGACGATCCCGTCGGTCGGCAGCGCGTTGTAGAGGTCGTTCACTATCCGTACCGGGTACATCGGGAAGCGCGGGTCGTGCTGGCCCTTCGCCAGATGCGCGTCGAAATGCTCCTTGATCATCGCGAAGCGGGCGAAATCCCAATGCGGCTGCGGCGCGATCGCCTCCTTCATCTGCCACACCGCGTTCGCGATGTCGCCGACCACCTCGATCTGCGGGAAGTAGACGGGATCGACCTGCGCACCGAGGAAGTTCACGTGGATCACGGTCTTGTCGTCCGTGCGCATGAAGAACGGCGGCTTCTCGATCACGTCGTGGCCGACGTTGATGATGCAGTCCGCATGCTCGATCGCGCGGTGCACGAAGTCGCCGTCGGACAGCGTCGCGTTGCCGAGCCACAGCGGATGCGTTTCGTCGATCACGCCCTTGCCCATCTGGGTCGTGAAGAACGGGATGCCCGTCTTGTCGACGAATTCGAGCAGCATCTTGCAGGTCGTCTTGCGATTGCCGCCCGCGCCGATCATCAACAGCGGGTGGCGCGCGGCCTGGATCGCGTCGACCGCGTGCGCGACCGCCTTCTCCTCGGCCACCGGCCGCCGGCTGTAGCTGCGCGGAATCGGCTTGCCGTCGCCCTCCTCGTGCGCGATGTCCTCCGGGAGTTCGAGGTGCGCGGCGCCCGGGCGCTCCTCCTCCGCGCGACGGAACGCCTCGCGCACCGCCGACGGAATGTTGCCGATCGACACGATCTGCCGCGTGAACTTCGTGAGCGGCTGCATCATGCCGACGACGTCGACGATCTGGAAGTGACCCTGCTTGCTGGACTTGATCGGCTTCTGCCCGGTGATCATCAGCATCGGCATGCCGCCGAGCTGCGCATAGGCGGCAGCCGTCACGAAGTTGGTCGCGCCTGGCCCGAGCGTCGCGAGACACACGCCGGTGCGGCCCGTCAGGCGGCCGTAGGTGGCGGCCATGAACCCGGCCGCCTGCTCGTGCCGGGTCAGCACGAGCTTGATCTTCGATCGCCGCAGCGATTCGAGCAGATCGAGGTTTTCCTCGCCGGGGATGCCGAACACGTACTCGACACCTTCGGCTTCCAGCGCCTTCACGAACAGATCCGATGCTTTCATGGGGGACTCTCGGTTGATGCCGCCTGCCCGGCTTACGGGCGCGCGACGTTCAGAACGCGCGCCGGCCTACGGCACGCGGACGCTTTACCTACTGGACACTGACCACGGCACTGCCCGCCGCGCAACGCACGGCGGCGCCTCCCTGTGCAGGAGGACAAACGGATTCGCCCGCGCGCGGCAAGCACGCACGGGCGGCAAGGACGTTTTTGATTGTAGACGGATTCGCGGAATTCCGACTTCGGCCGAATGGCCGGGTCCGGCCGCGCGAGAGGATCGGCCTGACGGCCAATTCGACGTCAAACGGCGCGCGCGGCCGTACCGTATTGTCGGAGGCACGCCGATTTCATTCACCCAACATGTAAACCATGGCTTACATACTGCGACCCATGCCCTGCCGTGCGCCACGTTTCAGCGTCCGGAAAACCGACCGGCCGCGTCCGCATCAATGCAGCCACGCCGCCGCCCAGCGCGGCACCAGCGAGACCAGATACAGCCCGAGCCCGATCAGCCCGCCGACCAGCGTGCCGTTGATGCGGATGTACTGCAGGTCCTTGCCGATGTTCAACTCGATCTGCCGCGACATCTCGCGCGCATCCCAGTTGCGCACCGTATCGCGGATGTGACGCATCAGGAAATCCGCGAAATCCGGCGCCATCTCGTGCACGGCCTTCTCGATGTGCTCGTTCAGCGACGCACGCAGCGCCGGGCTCTGCGCGAGCCGCGCGCCGAGCCAGCCGCCGAGCGTCGCGGCCTGCCGGTGCAGCGTCGAATCGGGCCGCGCGAGATCGGCCTTCAGCCATGCGCGCAACTGGTCCCACAGATCGCGCACATAGTCATTGAACGCGTCGCCGTCGCGAATGTAGCGCTTGATCTCGTCACCCTTCGCGATGAACGCAGGGTCATGCTTCAGCCGCTCGGTGAGCCGCACGACCGTGCGGTCGAAGCGCTGCCGCAACTCGTGCTCCGGATCGGCCGCCACGCCCTCGAGCACGCGGCTCACCGCGCTCGCCAGCATGCGCGCGCCGTTCTCGCCGAACCACTGCGTCGGCATGATCTTCTCGACCTTCGGGTATTGCGTCTTCAGCCATTCGACGATGAAGCCCGCGATCACCTCACGGTTCTCCTCCTTGTCGAGCACGTCGACCACCTGCTCGATCGCATCGTCGAGCAACGCCTGGTGGCGGCCGTCCTTCGTCAGCGTGTCGAGGATCGCGCCCAGCGATTGCGACAGGTCGATGCGGTCGATCACCGCGCGGAACGCATCGTGGACGAACGACTGGATCCGCGCATCGTCGGTCATGTCGAGCGCGAAGCTCATCAGCTTCGTCACGTAGCCGCCGAGCGCGTCGGTGTTCGCGGGCTCGCCGAGCCATGCGCCGAGTTTCCGTGCGGGATCGTGCTGGCGGATCTGCGCGACGAGTGCGTCGGGACCGAGGAATTTCTCGCGCACGAACACCGCGAGGTTGTCGGCGATCTTGTCCTTGTTCTTCGGGATGATTTCGGTGTGGCGCGACACGAACGGAATCGGCACGCGGCGAAACAGCGCGACGACCGCGAACCAGTCGGCGAGCGCGCCAACCATCGCGGCCTCGGCCACCGCCTTGAAACCGTCGACCCACGGGCCGCGCGGCAGCAGGATCGTCGTGACGAATACCGCGACCGCGGCCAGCAGCAGCCATAGCGCGCGGCGCTTGCTGCGTTTCAGTTCGAGGGCTTTGTCTGGCGTCATGGGCGACCGGTGAAACGGCAATGCCGCTAATATGCACCGATCGCCGGCCTGCGACAAACCCGCGCGAGTTGCCCGAGCCGGAAAGGTTGTCCGGAACAGGTCACGCTCGACGTTTCAGCTACCCGGCGCGAACACGGCCGCGCCGGCCGCGTTCGCGCACTGCCTCAGAGAAAGGTCTTCAGGTTCACCGTCGGATCGGCGAGCTTCATCGGATCCGGCACGGCGCCTGCCGCGATCAGGCGCCGCGATACACCGATGTCGCGCCCCAGATTCGCCGCCGCCACCGCAGCGATCTTCCCGGTGTCGTCCAGCCCGAACACCGTGAACGGCCCGCTCGCGGGATCGCCACGCACGACGATCGTTCGCTCGCCGCCGAACAGCCCGAGCATCTGCAGGTTGCAATCGTACTGATCGGACCACAGCCAGGGCAGCTCGGCATACGTTTCGTCCGCCCCCAGCAGGTTCGCGGCCGCGACCGCCGGCTGATTCTCGGCGACCTGCCACGACTCGATCCGCACGTGACGCCCGAGCAGCGGATTGAAGTGCATCGTCACCTCGCCCGCCGCGAAGATCGCGGGATCGGCCGTCCGGCATCCCGCATCGACACGGATACCGTTGTCGACCTCGAGGCCGGCCGCCTGCGCGAGTTCGACGTTGGGCACGACGCCGATGCCGACCACGACGATATCGGCCTGCACGTCGCCGCGATCGGTCTCGACGATCGCGCCGCCGCCCGGTGCGCGGCGAATCGCGCGCGGCAGCGTCGCCGTCTGGAAGATCACGCCGCGCGCGTCATGCAGTTGCCGCGCATATGCGCCGACGACTTCCGGCAACGCACGCTGCAGCAAGCGCGCAGCCGGGTCGATCACCGTCACGTCGCAACCGAGCTGGCGTGCCGCGGCCGCCACCTCGAGGCCGATGAAGCCGCCGCCGAGCACCGCCACGCGACGCCCCGGCGCGAGCTGCGCGCGCAACGCACGCGCGTCGGCAACGGTGCGCACGTAATGCGGGACGATGCCTTCGTCGACCGGCCCGCCGAACGCACGCACGCGCGAACCCGTCGCGAGCACGAGGCGGGCGAACGGCAACGTCGCGCCGTCGTCGAGCCGCACACGCTGCGCATCGCGCTCGATCGCTTCGACGCGCGTGCCGAGCCGCAGCTCGATGCGCTGCGCGTCGTACCATGCCGCATCGCGGATGAACGCACGCTGCTCGCCGCCGTCGCCCAGCAGCGCGTCCTTCGACAGCGCGGGCCGGTCGTACGGCAGTTCGCGCTCCGCGCCGATCATCACGATGCGTGCGTCGGCGTCGCGCGCGCGCAGCGCCTCGGCCGTGCGCCGCGCCGCATGGCCGGCACCGACGATCACGAACGGGTCAGCCGACATTGACTTCCACCTGACCGTCGACGATCCGGATCGGATAAGTCCGCACCGGCTCGGTGATCGGCGCGCACTTCGGCGCACCCGTGCGAATGTCGATCAGCCCCTGGTGCAGCGGGCATTCGACGCAACCGTCTTCCACATAGCCTTCGGACAGCCGCGCGTGACCATGCGAACAGAGGTCGTGCATCGCGAACAGTTCGTCGCCGATCCGGAACACCGCGATCGGCTTCTGGCCAGCGACGCGCGCCGCCGGTTCGTCTTCGGAGAATTCGTCGAATGCGCCCAGCGGATGCCATTCGGCGAGCGTTGCTTCGGTCATGTCGTTTCCTTGGCTGTCAGATCGGGGTGGCGAGCAGCGTCTGCACGCGCGACGTGTCGTAGATCACGCGCTTGGTCTTGTAGCGCAGCCCGTCGGGCGTGCGCACGACCGTGTCGTAATACTTGCCGGCCTGGTACACGTTCGATTCGCCGTTGCTGCGCGTCTGCACGACCACGTAGTTGCTCTCCGTGTCGATCTCGCCGTCGCGCTCCGCAACGATCGTGAGCCCCGACGTCATGTGCCGGTACGTGTGCTCTTCAAAGATGTTCGCGTGCCGCAGCGACACCACGCGGTCGCGCAGCATCCGCTGGTTCGTGCAGTGGACGATCCCGACCGGCAGCCCGAGATCCGCGTTCTCCTTCGGCACGATCTCGTACGTGCAGTCCTCGGTGAACATTTCCGGCCAGTGTTCGAGCCGGTCGTTGTCGAGGTGGCCGATGTAGCGGTTCTGGAGCATGTAAATCTCGAACCACGTCTTCATGTCTTCCGTCAGGTTTTCCATCATTGCGCGCTCCCGCTTCAATAGCCCATCAGCTTCTGGTACCCGACCCAGAACTTGCGGATCAGGCTTTCGGTGATCACCGTGTCCTGCTGATCCGGGTTGCCGCGCGACATCTCGATCACCGACGTCGCGTCGGCGTCGCGCACCGTGCCGCGCTGCACGAGCTCGGTCGCTTCCGTGTCTTCCATCGAGATGTAGCCGGCCGGCCCGACCAGGTTCGCCTGCTTGATGCGCAGCGCGCGCAGTTCGGGCGTGTCGTCCGCGTAGCCGAAGAAGTGGAAGATCAGCTCGAAGTTGTCCGGCCCCTTCGGCAGGATCTGGCGCGCGACCAGCGTGTTGTGGATCTGCTGGATCACGAGCTGCGGAAAGATCGGCTGGATATGGTTCGTGCAGTCCTCGTCGTATTCCGACACGAGATCGAGGATCGATTCGTCTTCCAGATGGAAGCCCTCGTCGAACGAGCGGATGTTCTGCTGCTTGTACGCGGCCGACGTGTCGTCGTTCGTCTTCGTCACCGTGATGATGCTGTGCAGCCCGTGGTTCGCATCCGGAATCGAGCGCGCCTTCATCCCGACGCGGAAGATGTTGAAGGTCGTATGGAACAGGTGCAGCATGCTCGCGTGATACGGATCCTTCACGTTCTCCATGTACAGCTTCCAGTTCGACTTCGAATACTGGCGCGTGCAGCCGAGATACTCGATCGGCTTGTGGAAGATCCGGTCGATCCACGGACGCATCTGCTCGCCGAGATAGTCGGGCAGCGGCGCCACCTCATCGCTGAAAGTCGCGAACACGAGCCCGCGATAGCTGTCGACGCGCAGCTTGCGCAGCCCGTGCTGCTTCGGGTCGAAGTCGGCCGGCATCCCGGTCATCCCCTTCTGGCCGCGCCGGAACGGCACGCCGAGCAGGTTGCCCTGGTTGTCGAAGCTCCACTGGTGATAGACGCACGTGTGCGAGCTCGCGTTGCCGCGCGACTTGCGGCACACCTGCGCGCCGCGGTGCGCGCAGCGGTTCACCCATGCGGACAGCGTGCCGTCCTCGGTGCGCGTGACGACGACCGGCGTGTCGCCGACGAACGTGCTCTTGAAGTCGCCGGCGTTCGGGATTTCCGCTTCCAGCGCGACGAAGTTCCATGTCGGCCCGCGGAAGATGCGTTCCTGCTCGCGATCGTAGACGGCGCGCGAGCTGAACACCTTGTACGGCACGCGCGAGCCGTCGTCGTGCGGAAAGCGCACATCGGACGCGTCGTCGCGCGCGGCGAATACGACGGGCGATTCTGTCTGCTCCATGTCGGACTCCTTCTGGTTCCGTTTCGTTGATTGCATGGAGCCGATTTTTGAAAAGCTAAAATTCCGCGTCTATCCGGAAAGTGCGATTGCGGCGGCGCAATATCCACTTTCGGCGGATTTCTGCGCTAGCATGGCGACACACGCGACCCGAGGGCGATCCCGACCCATTCGTCGGATCGAAGCGCCCGTCGTTCATACCAAGGCTGATGCCCATGTCCCCAACGTCGTTCGAGCCGCTTGCGCTGCGTGCGCACCGGCTGTTCGAATCCCGCGATCTCGACGAGACGCGCGAGCGGATCTCGCGCGTGATGCAGCCGCACGCGCTGCTGCCGAGCGGCCGCGTGCAAGGCGCATCGCATATGGATTTCGTGCGGCTCGGCGGGCTCGGCATCGGCACCATCGCGTTCGGCGACGCGATGCGCGTGCAGGTCGACGCCGTCGACGGTTATTACCTGCTGATGTTCTGCCTGTCCGGGCAGGCGGAAGTCCACGCGATGGGGCGCCGGCTCGGCGTCGACGGGCAGACCGGCGTGCTGTGCGCGCCCGGCGAGCGCTTCGACGCGGTGCTGTCCGCCGATTGCGAGCAGTTCGTGCTGCGCATCGATGCCGCGACCGTCGGTTCGCTGACCGGCGACCCGCGCGCGATGCTCGACCCCGTGCTGCACATCAGCGATGCCGCGCTCACCGCGTGGCGCCAGCAGCTGATGCTCGTCGCCCGCTCGCCGGCGCTGCTCGAACGGGC
This sequence comes from Burkholderia sp. Bp9004, assembly GCF_003858025.1. Lineage (NCBI taxonomy): Bacteria > Pseudomonadati > Pseudomonadota > Betaproteobacteria > Burkholderiales > Burkholderiaceae > Burkholderia > Burkholderia sp. Bp9004. Next base: position 86,500 of record NZ_QTQD01000004.1, read on the forward strand.
GAACGCGAACCCGCGCGTCGCGTCGCAGCTCGAGCATCTGCTGATCGATTTGCTGATCGAAGGCCACCCGCCGTCGGTACCGAGCGCGCGCCAGGATCCCGCGCCGGGCTTCGTGCGGCGCGCGCAGGAGTTCGTGAACGCACACTACGCGCAGCCGTTGCAGCTCATCGATATCGTCCAGGCCGCCAACGTGCCGGAGCGGACACTGCGTGACGCCTTCCTGCAGTTCCGCGGAATGAGCCCGATGCAATACCTGCGCGCGACGCGACTCGAGCATGCGCGGGAGTTGCTGCGCGGGTCGGTGTCCGAGCGACGGATCGCCGATATCGCGCTCGATTGCGGGTTCACGCACCTCGGGCGATTCGCGATCGCGTACCGGGAGAAGTTCGGCGAATCGCCTTCGGAGACGCTCGACGGGAAGCGGTAAGTGGCAAGTGGTAGCGGGGACGCCGGGTTGCAGGTTGCCGGCCGGGTCGGCTTGCCGGCTCGCTGTCCGCCTGCATCAGCGGCAGATGACATCGCATCGCGACACCCGCTCCGCATTCGCCCTGGCGCGCCGAATTTGACCGTTAGTTGCAGTCAATACGGAAACGACCGTCCCTACGCGGCCGGCGCAATCATCTCCCGCGCGATCGCGCAGAACGCGGTCGTCGCGGCGCTTTCGCCGTGCAGCCGGCGGCTCATGATGATCGGCGACGTCGCCGTGGGTTCCGGCAGCCGCCGGTAGACGACGCCCTTCACGCGCACGCCTTCCACGCTCTCCGGCACCAGCGACACGCCCACCTGCGCGGCGACGAGCCCGAGCGCCGTCTGCAGTTCGCGCACCTCGTGCACGGCCGCCGGCACGAGCGCGCCGTCGCGCAGCGCGGACAGCTGCTGGTCCGCGAAGCTCGGCCGCGGCGTGCTCGGATAAACGATCAGCGTCTCGTTCGCGATGTCCGCGAGCGTCAACGGCCGGCCCGGATCGGCGAGCGGATGCCCGACTGGCAGCGCCGCGATCAGCTTTTCCTCGATCAGCGCCTCGCGCACGAGCTGGTCGTCGTCGAAGCGCAGGCGGCCGAACCCGACGTCGATCCGCCCGCCCTTCAGTGCACCGAGCTGCTCGAGCGTGAACATTTCGATCAGCGACAGCTCGACGCCCGGGTGCGCCTCGCGAAACGCGCGGATCACGTCCGGCAGCGCGCCGTAGAGCGTCGACGGCACGAAGCCGATCACGATCCGCTCCGACAACTGCGCGAGCCGCCGCGTCAGCGGGCCGAGCTCGTCGGCCTGTTCGACGACGCGCGTCGCCTGCGCATAGAACACGCGGCCCGCGTCGGTCAGCTTCAGCGGCCGCGCGCCGCGCTCGAACAGCGGCAGCCCGACCTCGTCCTCGATCGCCTGGAGCTGGCGGCTCAGCGGCGGCTGCGTCATGTGCAGGCGCTCCGCCGCCCGCGTGATGTTCATTTCCTCCGCGACGGCGATGAAATACCGGAGCTGGCGCAATTCCATTTCATGCCTCAAAGGTATGGAAGTAGTCGGAAAGAGTGTTGGACGCCGCTCGGCGGAAATTCCTACCATGTGCACCAACAGGAGGAATCGCATGATAGCAACTACCGCCACCATCGAACGCGTCGAGACGCTGCTCGTCGACGTGCCGACGATCAGGCCCCACAAACTGTCGGTGGCCACGATGAATTGCCAGACCCTCGTGCTGGTCCGCGTTCGATGCACGGACGGTATCGAGGGCGTCGGCGAGGCGACCACGATCGGCGGTCTCGCGTATGGCGAGGAAAGCCCCGAGAGCATCAAGGTCAACATCGACACCTACTTCGCGCCGCTGCTGCAAGGCATGGACGCGACGCGACCGGGCGCCGCGATGGCGCGTGCGCGCAAGCTGTTCCAGGGCAACCGGTTCGCGAAATGCGCGCTCGAAACCGCACTGTTCGACGCGCAGGCGCGCCGCCTCGGCGTGCCGCTGTCCGAGCTGTTCGGCGGCCGCACGACCGAAGCGGTCGACGTGGCGTGGACGCTCGCGAGCGGCGACACGCAGCGCGACATCGCGGAAGCCGAGGCGATGCTCGACGCGCGCCGCCATCGCGCGTTCAAGCTGAAGATCGGCTCGAATGCGGTCGACGATGACGTCGCGCACGTGATCGCGATCAAGCGCGCGCTCGGCGAGCGCGGCGACGTCCGCGTCGACGTGAATCAGGCATGGACCGAAACCGACGCGATCCGCGCGGGCGCCCGTCTCGCGGAGGCCGGCGTGAGCCTCGTCGAACAACCGATCGCGGCGACCAACCGTGCGGGGCTGAAGCGCCTCACGCAGCTCGCGCAGATTCCGATCATGGCCGACGAGGCGCTGCACGGCCCCGTCGATGCATTCGCGCTCGCGCAGGACCGTGCGGCCGACGTGTTCGCGGTGAAGATCGCGCAATCGGGCGGCCTGCTCGGTGCGGCGAGCGTCGCATCGATCGCGTCGGCCGCCGGCATCGACCTGTACGGCGGCACGATGCTCGAAGGCGCGGCCGGCACGATGGCGTCCGCGCAACTGTTCAGCACGTTCGGCTCGCTGAAATGGGGCACCGAGCTGTTCGGCCCGCTGCTGCTCACCGAGGAAATCCTCGTCGAGCCGCTGCGTTACCAGGATTTCAAGCTGCACCTGCCGGCGACGCCCGGCCTCGGCATCACCTTTGACTGGGCCCGCATCGAACGGATGCGACGCGACGCCCGCTGATCCCGCATGACACGACAACCGAAACCGGAGACACAGATGAACAAGCAAGCCATCGACGCCCTGCTGAAAACCTTCGACGACGCCGCGGAAAAGCCCGGCAACCCGCGCGTGCGCGCGATCGTCAACCGGATCGTGAAGGACATCTGCTACACGATCGAGGACTTCGACGTGCAGCCGAGCGAGTTCTGGACCGCGCTCAACTACCTGAACGAAGCCGGCCGTGAGTTCGGGCTGATCGCCGCGGGCCTCGGCCTCGAGCGCTTCCTCGACGTGCGGATGGACGAGGCCGAGGAGAAGGCCGGCTTCCAGGGCGGCACGCCGCGCACGATCGAAGGGCCGCTGTACGTCGCGGGCGCGCCGGAATCGGTCGGCCATGCGCGTCTCGACGACGGCACCGATCCGGGCCAGACGCTGATCATGCGCGGTCAGGTACTCGGTCAGGACGGCGCGCCGATCGCGAATGCGCTCGTCGAGGTGTGGCACGCGAACCATCTGGGCAACTATTCGTACTTCGATCAGTCGCAGCCGGCGTTCAACCTGCGCCGCTCGATCCGCACCGATGCCGAGGGCCGCTACAGCTTCCGCAGCGTGCTGCCGGTCGGCTACAGCGTGCCGCCGGGCAGCAAGACCGAACAGCTGCTCGACCAGCTCGGCCGCCACGGCCATCGTCCGGCGCACATCCACTTCTTCGTTTCCGCGGACGGATATCGTAAGCTGACGACGCAGATCAACATCGAAGGCGACCCGCACATCTGGGACGACTTCGCATTCGCGACCCGCGAAGGGTTGATCCCGAAGGTCAAGCAGGCCGAGGGCGCGCAAGGCAAGCCGTATGGCATCGACGGGCCGTTCGCGCTGATCGACTTCGATTTCTCGCTGCTCAAGGACAAGCAGGACGTGCCGGCGAGCGAAGTCGCGCGGGCGCGGGCGCAGGCCTGAGCGGCCGTCCCGTTCGACGAATCGACAACGCAAGGAGCACAGGATGCTGTTTCATGTGGAAATGACCGTCCGTCTGCCGACGGACATGGATCCGGTCAAGGCGGCCACGCTGAAGGCCGAAGAGAAGGCGATGTGCCAGCGGCTGATGAACGAAGGAACCTGGCGGCATCTGTGGCGTATCGCGGGGCAGTATGCGAACGTGAGTATTTTCGATGTGGAAAGCGTGCAGCAGCTGCATGACCTGTTGAGCCAGCTGCCGTTGTTTCCGTATATGGAGATGGAGGTGCGGGCGCTGTGCCGGCATCCTTCTTCGGTGCGGGAGGATGATCGGTAATCAGGCGGTCGAGCACGGACAAAACGGGCGGCCTGCGATCGCATTGCGGGCCGCCCGTTTCATTTCGACATCCGCAGCGTCGGATCAGGTTGCCGCGCGGCTACTTCTGCGCCCCCATCTTGTCGGCGACATTGTCGCCATACACCTTCGCGATACGTCGCGCGACGATCGCCTGCAGCAGCGTTTCAGTGAAATCGTCGGTGGTTTTCCAGCCGCTGCCGTCCTTGACGAACGTGAAGTCACCCCTTCACGGATTCGCTGCGCGGCCCGTGCGGGCCTATTGTGCAGACGCGTCGCGTCGATCTCAGGAAACGACTCGATTTGATTGCAGGCGCCGATAGGCCCACACCGCACTTTCCCGCGACGGCCTCTCACGCGCAATCAATACGCGTGCGCAAGATGAGCGGCAAATCCCTCTTTGCCCGGCGCGATCTCCGCCTTCAGCGTCAGCGCCGGAATCTCGTAGTCGCCCGCATTCTGCCGCCGGAACGGAATCGGCTGCGCGGTCCACAGTTCGTCCAGACGCTTGCCGAGCGCAGCACGCGTTTCGTCGAAGCGCACGTCGTTCATCCGCCCCGTCCGGTAGATCACGAACGGCGGCAGCACGTCGAACCCCGGGTAATACAGGATCCCGTGCTGGATCGGAAACAGCACGTCGTCGATCGGCCCGTTGATGCCGCGTGCGCTGTAGTGCGACTCCCAGCCGCCCGTCGTGACGATCACCATCGCCCGCTTGCCCGCCAGCGAGCCCTCGCCGTAACGGTCGCCCCAATGCTGGTCGGAATGCTCGCCGACGCCGTACGCAAAACCATACGCATACACGCGCTCGACCCAGCCCTTCATGATCGCCGGCATCGAGAACCACCACAGCGGAAACTGCAGGATCACCGCGTCGGCCCACTTCAGCTTGGCCTGTTCGCGCGCGATGTCGTCGCGCTGCGTGCCCGTTTCGAACGCGCGCTTCGAATCGAGCGCGGGATCGAAGCGCGCGTCGGGCGCACGGTCGGTCACGTCATGCGCATCGAACGCGGCCTTCCAGTTCATCGCGTACAGATCGCTCACCTGCACGGCATGGCCCGCGGCTTCGAGATGCTCGACCGCGAAGTCGCGCAACGCGCCGTTCAGCGAACGCGGTTCCGGATGGGCATAAACGATCAGCACATTCATGTTCGTCACTCCGTTGATTGAATGACTGCAGGATGCCGTCGCCAACGGTATATTGGAAATGAATTCACGATATTCCAGGTATAGCCATGAACAATCTCAGACGACTGGATCTGAACCTGCTGGTCACGCTCGACGTGCTGCTCGCCGAGCACAACGTCACGCGGGCGGCCGAGAAACTGAACATGTCGCAGCCGTCGGTCAGCGTGCAGTTGCAGAAACTGCGCGATCTGTTCGGCGATCCACTGCTGCTGCCGGGGCCGCGCGGGATGCGGCCGACCGCGCGCGCGGAAACGCTGCGCGCGCCGCTACGGGATGCACTCGAAGCAGTCGAGCGCGCGGTGCTGACGGCCACGCCGTTCGATCCGGCAACCGCGACGAACACGTGGCGCGTGGCCGCGACCGACTATGGCGAATCGACGATCGTCCTGCCCGCGCTGAACACGCTGCGATCGGCCGCCCCCGCGACGCGACTCGCCGTCGTCGAGCTCGTGCCGCCGCGCATCGAGCAGGACGCGGAGCGAAACGGCATCGACCTGGCCTTCCACACGACAGAAGGTTCGCCGGAGGGGATGCGGCGCCTGCCGCTGTTCGTCGAGCGCTACGTGCTCGTCGGCCGCGCCGGTCATCCGAAGCTGAAGCGGCGCCCCACGCTCGCGCAGTTCGGCGCGCTGGAACACGTGATCGTGTCGCCCGACGGCGGCGGCTTCTTCGGCGTGACCGACGAGACTCTCGCGAAGGCGGGCGCCGCTCGGCGTGTCGTGCTGTCCGTTCCGCATTTCCTGTTCGTGATGTCGGCCGTCGCCAGCACGGATCTCGTCGCGATGCTGCCCGAGCGGCTGGTGCGCGACGTGCCCGCGCTGCGCGTGGTGGAAGCGCCGGTCGAGGTGCCCGGCTACGAAATGTCGATGCTCTGGCACGAGCGCGTGCATCGCGATCCCGCGCATCGGTGGTTGCGGGAGACGATCGCGGCGTCGGTGTAAATCGTTCGCGAAAGCCGCGCGGTACGCGCGTCGGGCAGCGTCGCCGCCGCGCTCGCCCCCGTGCCGCCAAACAGACATGCATTCAGGACTTGAAACCGCCTCGAACACTGTATATATTTACAGTGCTTTTGCACCATTTGACCCGAATTCCGTCATCCATGACGGACGGACTTTTGTGAGGCGACCATGTTCCAGTCATCCGCATTCGATCCCGAGCAACCCGGCTTCAACCCCGCGCACTTCGAGCGTGCCGCGCAGCGGGCAGTCGTCGACCTGCAGCGTGTCGTCGGCGGCCCCGCGCAACGCGCGCTCGGCCTGCGACGCCGCACGCATCCGGCCGCCGTCCGCACAATGAGCTGGCAGGCGCTGCTGAACGTCGAGGAACTCGCGTTCTCGAATACCGGTTTCCTGAGCCGCAACGATCCGACCGTCGTCGATGCGTTCATCCGCCTGCGCGATAGCCGGCTGGTCGCGGCGGATGTCGAGGAGCCGGTCGACTGGCGTCGCGACGACGACGACCTGCCGGCCGTCTACCTGATCGTCAAGGCGATGCTGGAAGCGGAAGAGGAAGAGCGGGCCGAAGCGGCCTGACGTCCGCCGGCCGGTGGCGAATGGTGTTCTGCCAGAATCGCGTCGCCACGTTGCATGGCGACGCGGTGCATCCTTTCCAGATTGTCCGCATGCCCCGGCACGTCGAATGAATCACCGCGCGGGAAGTCGCGAGGCGTCGCGCAGGCGGGCCATCGCCGCGTGACGCACTCCGCCGCTTCGCAACCCGGAACGACGCCCTTTACAGCCGCGCCGCGAGCCGCGAGCCCTGATCGATCGCCCGCTTCGCATCGAGCTCGGCGGCCAGTTCCGCACCACCGATCAGATGCACCGAGCGTCCGGCCGCCTGCAACGGCGCGAGCAGCGCGCGCTGCGGTTCCTGCCCCGTGCACAGCACGATCGTGTCGGCTTCGATCAGTTCATGATCGGTGCGCTGCTCGCCGTACGATACGTGCAACCCGCGCGCATCGATCAGTTCGTAGTTCACGCCGCCGATCATCTTCACCTGCTTCATCTTCAGCGTCGCGCGGTGAATCCAGCCGGTCGTCTTGCCGAGCCCCTTGCCGAGCGGCGCGGCCTTGCGCTGCAGCAGCGTCACTTCGCGAGCCGGCGCCGCGACCTGCGCGCGCGTCACGCCGCCGCGCGTCGCGGCCGGATCGGTCACGCCCCACTCCGCTTTCCACTCTTCCAGATCGAGCGTCGGCGACTCGCCGCCTTGCACCAGATATTCGGCGACGTCGAAGCCGATGCCGCCGGCGCCGACCACCGCGACACGCCGGCCGACCAGCTGCCCGCCGGCCAGCACGTCGATGTAGCTGAGCACGTTAGGCCCATCCTGGCCGGGAATCTTCGGGTCGCGCGGCGCCACGCCGGTCGCGAGCACGATCTCGTCGTAGCCGCCGGCGATCAGGTCGCTCGCGTCGACGCGACGATTCAGGTGCAGGTTCACGCCGGTCACCTCGACCTGACGGCCGAAATAACGCAGCGCTTCGTCGAACTCCTCCTTGCCCGGAATCCGCTTCGCCATGTTGAACTGGCCGCCGATCTCCGGCGCCGCGTCGAACAGGTCGACGTGGTGGCCGCGCTGCGCGAGCACGGTCGAGCACGCGAGCCCGGCCGGCCCGGCGCCGACCACCGCGATCCGCTTGGGCTGCTGCACGCGCGTATAAACCAGCTCGGTCTCGTGGCATGCGCGCGGGTTCAGCAGGCATGACGCGATCTTGTTCTTGAACGCGTGATCGAGACACGCCTGGTTGCAGCCGATGCAGGTGTTGATCTCGTCTGCCCGGCCTTGCGCGGCCTTGACGACGAACTCGGCATCGGCCAGCAGCGGGCGCGCCATCGACACCATGTCCGCGCAGCCGTCCGCGAGAATCTGCTCGGCCACCTCGGGCCGGTTGATCCGGTTGGTCGTCACGAGCGGAATGCCGACCTCGCCCTTCATCTTCTTCGTCACCCACGCGAACGCGCCGCGCGGCACGGAGGTCGCGATCGTCGGCACGCGCGCCTCGTGCCAGCCGATCCCGGTATTGATGATGGTCGCGCCCGCGCGCTCGACGGCCTTCGCGAGCTGCACGGTCTCGCTCCAGTCGCTGCCGTCCGGAATCAGGTCGAGCATCGACAGCCGGTAGATCAGGATGAAGTCGCGGCCGACCGCCTCGCGCGTGCGCTCGACGATCTCGATCGGCAGCCGGATCCGGTTCTCGTACGAACCGCCCCACTGGTCGCTGCGCTTGTTCGTATGCATCGAGATGAACTGGTTGATCAGGTAGCCCTCGGAGCCCATGATCTCGACGCCGTCGTAGCCGCCCTCGCGCGCAAGCTGCGCGCAGCGGACGAACGCGCGGATCTGCCGCTCGACGCCGCGCGCGCTGAGTTCATGCGGTGCGAACGGCGAAATCGGCGACTTGATCTTCGAAGGCGCGACCGCGAACGGGTGGTAGCCGTAGCGGCCGGTATGCAGGATCTGCAGCGCGATCTTGCCGTCGTCCGCATGCACGGCATCGGTGATCACGCGATGGCGCCGCGCGCCGGCCGACGTCATCAGCGTGCCGCCGAACGGCTTGGTCCAGCCGGCCACGTTCGGCGCGAAACCGCCGGTCACGATCAGGCCTACGCCGCCGCGCGCGCGTTCGGCGAAATAGTCGGCGAGCCGCGGCAGCGTCTTGCGGCTGTCCTCGAGGCCCGTGTGCATCGAGCCCATCAGCACCCGATTCTTCAGCGTGGTGAAGCCGAGGTCGAGCGGCGCGAGCAGGTGGGGAAAGGAAGTCGTCATGGTGAGTCTGCCGATAATCGATACGTGCCATCGTAGGCCGCGCGCCGCCTTGAACGTGAGGGGGCAAACAGCCATAATGCTTGTCATTTCCGGCCAAATCGACATGACCTCCCCGTCACGCAAGGACCACCTCGGGCTACGCCGGCCGACGATTCCGGTCGCCTATACGCGCCTGCTGCTGCAGGCGCTCGCCGAGCGCGGCGTCGATCCGGCCGCCGTGCGCGCGGGAACCGGGCTGCGCGACGCCGTGCTGGCCGAACCGGACGCGCGCGTCGCGCCGTCGCAATGGGGCCGGCTCGTGCTCAACGCGATCGAGATCGGCGGCGATCCGGGCATCGGGCTCGCGTTCGGGCTGCTGCTGAAGCCGACCGTGCACGGCTTCCTCGGTTATGCGACGCTGACCGCGCGGGACATCCGCGAAGCACTGGTCGTCACGCAGCGCTACTTCCGGATGCGCAACCGCCAGTATCGGCTGACCTATGCGGAGGACGAACACGGCGCGACGCTCGAACTGCACGGCGTGCAGGCAAGCCCGGTGCTGCAACATCACGTGATGTTCGAGTTCGTGCTGACGGGGCTCGCGCAGAACATCTCGCAGTGGTCCGGGCGCGCATCGCCGCCGATCGCGCTGCGCTTCGCATGGCCGCAGCCCGATTACTTCGCACGCTATCGCGACCAGCTGCCGCCGGTCGAATTCGGCTGTGCGGCGAACGCGCTGTGGATCGCCCGCGACGTACTCGACTGGCCGCTGCCGCTCGCCGACGAAGTCGCGCACCGGCAAGCGCTCGTGCAGGTCGAGCGCGAGTATGCGCAGGTGCGTCAGGAGGAAGGCGATCTCGTCGGGCGCGTGCGCGCGGAACTGGCGCGAACGGCCGGCAACTATTCAAGTCCGGAGGCGCTCGCCGACGCCCTGCTCGTGTCGACGCGCACGTTGCGGCGCCGGCTCGAGGAAGCCGGGTCGAGCTACCGGCAACTGCTCGACGAAGCGCGGTTTCGCGACGCGAAGCAGTTGCTGTCCGCGTCGGATCTCGACCTGAAGACGATCGCCGAGCGGCTGCAGTTCACCGATCCGGCGAATTTCACGCGGGCATTCCGGCGCTGGGCCGGGCAGACGCCGAGCGCCTATCGGGAAGCGGCCGCCGCAACCACGCGCGAATGACCGGCGAATGCAGGCGGCACCACGCGCCCGGTCGGGATTTAATCGTTCGATCGAACGGCAATCGGCCGCTTCGTGCCGAGCACGATCCTGCGTTCGGCGTTCGGCGTTCGGCGTTCAGCGTTCAGCGTTCAGCGTTCAGCGTTCAGCGTTCAGCCTGATTGTATGGTCCGAAATCCGGCGGCCCGCACGACCGGCCGGCAAGAAATGCGCTGTCGCTCGTGCGGGAAGATCCGCTGCACACCCGCTTCCTCCAAGCCGGCGAGCGCGTGACGCGTCAGCTGCCGACGTCGATCCGCGCGCAGCCGTCACCCTCGCCTGCCTCGATCCGCACGTCGCCCGTCGCGGCGACGATCGCGTCGTACACCGCATCGGTCACGCACACCACCGGCACCGCGATCGCATACAGTTCGGCGGCGACGATCGCGCCGATCGAGATGATCAGGTCGCGCTCCTTCAGCACGATCCCGACCGGCCCCGTGCCATTGCGCACCGCTTCCGCGAGCACGCTGCTGCTCGAACTCGATCCCTTCGCGTGCGGCATCACCATGATCCGGCCGGCCAGGCTCGCGCCCGCCTGCGGATGCCCGCGATCGACGATCCGCCCCGCGCCCGAGTCGTAGCCGCCCCAGAAGCTGAGCGGCTTGTCGAGCACGATCGTCTTCGCGCATGCGCTGCCCGGCACGAGCGTATCGCCCGTCAGTTTCCGAACCATTGCTTCAGTCATCGAATCGCACCTTTCCCTCGAACGCGGAGCGCACGCACTCGCGCATGCTGCCGTACGCCACCGTGACGCCAATGTTCGCGGGCGCGTACGACGCCCACTTCCCCGAGTTCGTCATCACCAGGCCCGACAGCTGTTTCATCACCGGCGTGATGTACGTGCAGGTGTCGACGACGATCTGGATGCCGCGCGCGTCGAACTTGCCGGCAAGCCCGAGCTCGTCCAGTTCCCACAGGATGAAGCGGCTCGTGTTCACGTAGAAATCGCACTTGGGCTTGCCGTCGAACTGGTCGAGCAGCGCGTCGAGCGTGCGGAACTCGGCCAGCGAGAAGTGCGGCGTGCCGAGCGCGACCGCGACGAGCGCATCGCCGGCCGCACCGTGGTTCAGCGTGCGGCGGATCTCGTCGAGATCGGCCATCGCGACATCGACGGTTCGCTGCGACGCCTGCCCGTGCAGCGCGGCGTCGAGCGTCGGCGCCTCGGGCGTGACGCCCACCGCATGGAACAGCGCGACCGCGCCGCTCGATGCGGCGGCCGCGCCGAGCGCCTTGAGTTCGTCTTCGGTGGTGTCGGCCGGCAGCCCGACGATCGCCGGCACGGTTGCACCGGCGATCCGGCCGATCAGCAATCCGAGCGCCGCGAAGTAGATGTCGCGCGACGGCCGGTTGCCGAAGTCCGGCGCGTTGAACACGATCCGTGCCGCGCGATTCGATTCGACGTGCAGCCCCGCGTACGGCGCGCGCCCGGTGATCGCGGCGGCCAGATCGAGAAAGTCGCCGTAGCGGCTGGTGCGCGCGCCGAGCACCGAGTTGGCGAACACGATCGCATTGGATTCGGCCCACGCGATCTGCTCACCCAGGCGCGGACGATTCTTCAGTTGATACGGCGCGCACGTGAAGCTCGACGCGCAGCCGAGCTGGAGATGCGCGTCCATCAGGCGTTGCGCGTCGCGCTGGATCGTGCGGTCGCCGTGATACAGCTCGGGATGGATCAGGTCCAGCGACCCGACGTTCAGCGTGGTCGGCACCGCGACCCGCGCGCCCGTGTCGACGAAATATTCGACGAAGTCGAGGCTGGTCTGGCCGTGGTAAAGACAGCCGTCGATATGCGCGGACGTGATGTCGATCAGGTGCGGCGCCGACATGACGTCGGCCGTGCGCGCGACGATCCGCATCGCGCGCGCGACGCCGTCGCCGAATGCGCCGCGCAACATCGCATCGTCGCGCTCGCTCAACTGCAGCATGGGGGACTCCTCGTGTCTCGTCCGGTGGATCCGGATCGCTTTTGTCATACTACCGCGCGCGTTGCGCCTATCGCTGCGCCGTCAGGCTGAACAGCTCGTCGCGCAGTGCCTTGGCGCGGCCGCGGCCGAACTGCGTCTCGAACTCGTCCTGCGCGGCCTGCCACGCGACTTTCGCCTGCGCGTAGGTGCGCTCACCGAGCTTCGTCAGGCTGAGCGCGTGCGCGCGCGCGTCATGCTCGGATGCGGCCGCGGCGACGAAGCCGTCGCGCTGCAGCGGCTTCAGCGCGCGCAACAGCGTCGTGCGATCCATCACCAGCGTGTCGGCGAGTTCGCTCATCACCAGGCCGGGCCGGTGCGACAGATTCGCCATGATCGAGAACTGCGCGGGCGTGACGCCGACCGGGGCCAGATGTCGCTCGTAAAGTTGCGTGACGAAGCGCGCCGCCTGACGCAGCGCGAGGCAATTGCAGGCCTGGGCGATCTGGATATCGTTCATGATCGGCAATTTATATGTGCATATGCATAAAGTCAATGTACACTCCGCCGTAACATGGCCGGGCCGGCCGCGTGCATCAGGCGCCCCGCCATCGCCTCGAGGAGACGGACATGGACTACATCGACAAGCTGCGGATCTTCCGGTCGGTGGTGGAAATGCGCAGCTTCACGCGCGCCGCCGACATGCACGGCCTCGCGCGGCCGGTCGTGTCGCGGGCGGTCGCGGATCTGGAGGCGCGCTTCGGCAGTCGCCTGCTGCACCGGACCACGCGCCAGGTCTCGCTGACCGAGACCGCCGAGCGCATCTACGAACGCTGCGCGGCCGTGCTCGACGAACTCGATTCGCTGGAAGCGCAGGCGCAGTCGCACACGCGCGAGCCCGAGGGGCTGCTGCGCCTCGTCGCGCACACGACGGCCGCGCTCAACCGGCTCGTGCCGCTGATCGCCGGCTTCAAGGCCGCGCATCCGAAGGTGCGCCTCGACGTCACGCTGACCGAGCGCCCGGTCGACCTCGTCGGCGAAGGCTACGACATAGGCATCGTCGTGCCGTACATGCTGACGAGCGAGACGACCGTCGTGCGGTTGGTCGAACGCATACCCGTCGTGATCGTCGCGACGCCCGCGTATCTGCGCACGCATGCGCGTCCCGAAACGCCGACCGACCTCGCCGATCATGCGTTCATCCCGATGTCGCCGTCGCTGCGCCGGCCCGCGCTGTCGTTCCGCGTCGACGGTGACACGCTGGTCGTGCCGTTGAGCTTCGACATCTCGTCGAACAGCCCCGTCTTCAACCGCGAAATGGTGATGCACGACTTCGGTATCGGCGTCGTGCCGAGAACGCTCGTCGAAGCAGAGCTCGCGTCGGGCGCGCTCGTGCAGTTGCTCGACGGTGCCGACCTCGTCGACGCCTTCGTCGAAATCAAGCTCGCTTACGCGAACCGCGCGCTGCTGCCGGCGAAGGTCAAGGCGTTCATCGACTACACGGCCGCGTACTGCGACCGCCAAGGCGGGATTGTTCCGGCCGCTGCCTGATCCGGCGCGAAAACGCGCCGTTCCATCGTCGATTGGTACAGCCACGGCACCAATCTGATCCCGCACCGCCACTCGCTTCAGGCCGCTCTGCCACCTAACATGTGCACATGCACAAGACCACGCTTACCGATGACGATTGCTTCGCGGTCCGGCAAGCCGCCCGGCGGATCTCGCAGTTCTACGAGCGCTACCTGTCGCGGGCGGGCGTCACGCCGTCTCAGTACAGCATTCTCGCGCTGCTGAGGGAGCGCCCGGGCGTAACGATGGCGATGCTGTCGGCGGTGCTGGTGATCGAGCGCACCGCGCTGTTGCGCGCGCTCAAGCCGCTGGTCGGCGCGGCGCTGGTCACGGGCAGGATCGAGCCGCGTTGCCGCCGCCAGACGTTCGCGCTGACCGCGCAAGGCGAAACGAAGATCGCCGAAGCGCAGGTGCACTGGCTCGCCGCGCAGGAGGCGTTCGAGCAGCGGTTCGGGTCGGCGCAGGCCGCCCGCCTCAGAGACGAATTGTTCCGGATCACGCACAACCTCCCGGAACGCTAACCCCCTCCCCGATCGGCGACGCATCGTCGGTCGCTTCAGTAAGTGCATATACATAGGTGATTCGATGGAAACGACCCAAGCCGCCGCCTCCCGCGAGGCAGCCACAACCGACCGGCCGGCAAGGCAGCAGCGCCGCGTGCCGTGGATGCGCATCGCGGTGGCCGCCGTCGTCGTCGCGGTCGCGGCCGCGACGCTCGACTGGCTGTTCGTGCTGCGCTTCCAGGAAAGCACCGACGATGCGTACGTCGGCGGCGATGTCACGGTCCTCGCGCCGAAGGTAAACGGCTTCGTCGACAGGATTCTCGTGACCGACAACCAGCGCGTGAAGGCCGGCGACGTGCTCGTGCAGCTCGATGCGCGCGACTACGATGCGAAGCTCGCGCAGGCGACCGCCGAAGTCGACAGCGCGCGCGCCGCGGTGGCCGAACTCGAAGCGAAGCAACAACTTCAATACGCCGTGATCGGCCAGCATGCCGCGGACAGGAATGCGTCCTCGGCCGAGCTCACGCGTGCGTCGTCCGACCGTGTGCGCTACCGCGAGCTCGTGAAATCCGATGCCGTGTCGAATCAGATCGTCGAACGCGCGGATGCCGACTATTCGAAGGCGGATGCGGCCGTCGCGCGCAGCGACGCCGCGCTGCTCGCATCGAAGCGGCAGCTGGACGTGCTCGGCGCGCAGCTCGTCGATGCGCGGGCCCGCGTGAACACGGCACTCGCCGCGCAACGGGTCGCGGCGCTCAACGTCGAGTACACGACGATCCGCTCGCCCGTCGACGGTTACGTCGGCAACCGCACGGGCCGCGTCGGGATGCTCGCCAACGTCGGCGTGCCGCTGCTGACGGTCGTGCCCGTGTCCGGGCCGTGGATCGACGCGAACTTCAAGGAAGACCAGCTGCGCAAGATGCGCGCCGGCGATCGCGTCGACGTCGCGCTCGACGCGTCGAGCACGCGCCTGCACGGCCGCGTCGACAGCCTGGCGCCCGCGACCGGTGCGACCTTCAGCGTGCTGCCGCCCGAGAACGCGACCGGTAACTTCACGAAGATCGTCCAGCGCGTGCCGGTGCGCGTGCATCTCGATCCGCAGCCGGGCATCGAGCACGTGCTGCGTCCAGGCCTCTCCGCGGTCGTGACCGTGCATACCGACCACGCGAACTGAACGGGAGCCCGAGATGACCACCGCCTTTTCCGGCGACCCCGCGTCGCAGCCGACGAAGCAGCGCGTCTTCGCGTTCGCGCTGATGTGCGTCGGCTTCTTCATGGCGACGCTCGACATCCAGATCGTCGCGTCGTCGCTGCGCGACATCGGCGGCGGCCTGTCCGCGAGCCAGGACGAGTTGTCCTGGGTGCAGACGGCCTACCTCATCGCCGAGATCATCGTGATCCCGATGTCGGGCTGGCTGTCGAAGGTGATGTCGACGCGCTGGCTGTTCGTCGCGTCGGCCGTCGGCTTCACGATCACGAGCATGCTGTGCGGGCTCGCGTGGGACATCAACTCGATGATCCTGTTCCGCGGGCTGCAAGGCGCGCTCGGCGCCGCGATGATCCCGACCGTGTTCACGACCGCGTTCGTGCTGTTTCCGGGCAAGCAGCGGCTGATCGCGTCGACGACGATCGGCGCGCTCGCGTCGCTCGCGCCGGCGATCGGGCCGGTGATCGGCGGCTGGATCACCGATCAATGGTCGTGGCACTGGCTGTTCTACCTGAATCTCGTGCCGGGCATCGCCGTGGCCGCGCTGGTGCCGCGCTACGTGCACATCGACGAACCCGATCTCAGCCTCATCAAGCGCGGCGACTATCTCGGCATCGCGCTGATGTCGGGCTTCCTCGGCTGCCTCGAATACGTGCTGGAAGAAGGCCCGCGCAAGAACTGGTTCAGCGACGATGCGATCGTCATCTGCGCGTGGATCTCCGGCATCTGCGGCTTCCTGTTCATCGTGCACGCACTGACCGCGGAAGACCCGATCGTCGACCTGCGCGCGCTCGCCGTGCGCAACTTCGGGATCGGCAGCCTGCTGTCGTTCGTGACGGGCATCGGGATCTTCGTCACCGTGTTCCTGACACCGCTGTTTCTCGCGCAGGTGCGCGCGTTCAGCTCGCTGCAGATCGGCATCGCGCTGCTGTCGGTCGGTGCGTTCCAGCTGATCGCGCTCTGCGCGTATGCATTCGCCGCACGCTACCTCAGCTTGCGCGTGCTGCTCGTGTTCGGGCTGATCTGCTTCGGCCTCGGCTGCTATCTGTACACGCCGATCACGCATGACTGGGGCTGGCGGGAGCTGCTGCTGCCGCAGGCGCTGCGCGGCATCGGCCAGCAATTCAGCGTGCCGCCGATCGTCACGATGGCACTGGGCTCGCTGCCGCAGTCGCGTCTGAAGTCGGCGAGCGGCCTGTTCAACCTGATGCGCAACCTCGGCGGTGCGATCGGCATCGCGGTGAGCGCGACGATGCTCAACGACCGGCTCAACTTCCACTACCTGCGCCTGAACGAACACGTGAGCGCGGGCGAGCCGCAGGTCGCGTCGCTGCTCGACCGCCAGGCCGCGTACTGGACCTCGGTGGCCGGCAACACGCTCGATACCGCACAGGCCGGCCTCGCGAACCTGCATCGCCTGATCTATCGCGAAGCGCTGACGCTCACCTACGCGGATGCGTACTACGCGCTGTCGCTGTGCTTCGTGGTCGCTCTGGTTGCCGTCGCGTTTTCCCGTCCCATCACCCTGAACGCGCCGCCGCCGGACGCGCACTGAAGCCAAGGTCGTCATCATGAAAAAGCTACTCGTCGCGCTGGCCGTCAGCGCACTCGCCGCAGGGTGTGCGGTGCAGCCCGCGCAGCACCCGGCGCTGCACGATTCCGTGCAATCGCTCGCGCCCGCAGCGTGGGACACCGACGTGCCGCGTGCGGGCATCGACGCCGCCGCATGGTGGGCGCAGTTCAACGATCCCGTGCTCGACCGGCTGATCGCGACCGTGCTCGACGGCAACCTCGATCTGCAGGCCGCGGCCGAACGCGTGAAGCAGGCGCAGGCGCTGACCGTGCAGAAGCGCGCGGTGCTGCTGCCCGAACTCGACGCGACCGCGCGTGCGTCCGACGCGCGCCAGAATACGCCGCCGCCGCTCGGCTACGTGCGGCAGGCCGGCGCGGGACTCGCGCTGAGCTGGTCGCCGGACGTGTTCGGCGGCGAACGGCTCGACCTGCTGGCCGCGCAGGCCGAGCTGGTCGGGCAAAAGCACGCGGAAGACGCGATGCGGCTCGCGCTCGCGGCCGATGCCGCCTCGGCCTACGTCGACCTGCGCTGGGCGCAGCAGGAACTGAATATCCTCCAGGACAACGCGGCGATCCGCCGGCATGCGCTCGAACTCACGCGCAAGCGGCAGGCGTTCGGGCTGTCGACGGAGCTCGACGTCACGCGCGCGCAGAACCAGCTCGATGCGCTCGAAGCGCGGATTCCGCCGACGCGCGCGCAGATCGCGCATCAGCTCAACCTGATTGCCGTGTATTCGGGCCGCACGCCCGAGTCGAACGACCGGATCATGCTCGCGCAGGCCGGCGCGATTCCGGCGCCGCCTGCCGGGTCGCCCGCCACGCTGCCATCGCAGGCGCTGCTGCGCCGGCCGGACGTGCTCACCGCGTACGCACAGGTCGAGCGGCGCGCGGCGCAGGTCGGCGTCGCGAAGGCCGAGCGGTATCCGAAGTTCTCGCTGAACCTGACGGACGGGATTCTGGCCGCGTCGTATCTCGGGTTGCCGACGCTGACCGACAACCTGTTCAGCGCGGCGTTGAGCGCGACGAGCCCGATCTTCAACGCGGGGCGAATCACCGCCGACATCACGCAAAGCGAAAGCAGAATGCGCGAGTCGGAACTCGGGTTGCGGCAGACGATGCTGCAGGCGCTGCGGGAAGTCGAGGACTCGCGTGCGAACCTCGTCAGCAGCGATGAAGCGACGCGGCGCCTCGACAGCGCGCTCTCGGCGTCGGACAAGGCGCTCGGGCTGGCGAACCAGCTCTATAAGGGCGGCGCGACGGATTTTCTGGACGTGCTGTCGGCGCAGGAAGTGTATCTGCGGGATTCGGATGCACTCAATCAGGTCCGGCGAGAGCATGCGCTGGCGGCGGTCGCGTTGTATCGATCGCTCGGCGGCGGGTGGAGCAGGAACGAGGCGGCGGGTGAACCGCAGGCCGTGGCCGCCGCTACCACCGCCGCGCAGGATTGACCACGGCCGCCGTGCGACGCCGGCGCCGTCGTCCGTGCGCGGGAGGCCGGGCGTGCGGCGCGATCAGCCCGCGTCCGGCCACCGGTAACCGATCACCTCGCTCACCGGATACGCAAGTTCGCGCACCTCTTCCAGCTGATTGCCACCGAACAGGTGGACACGCTCGTCGTCGTGACGCAGATAGAACCCGACGTGCCCCTTCCAGCTCACGGGGTCGTCGCGCGTCAGAATCGCGATGCAACCGTACACCGGGCGCTCCAGCGGCCGCCCCCATTCGAGCCACGAACGCGCGAGCGCCGACCCCGTGCCGCGTATGCCGGCATGCGTCATGCACCAGTTGACGAACGACGAGCACCACGAAATCTTGTCGTCGTAGCCGACGAGGTTCGTGTGGTTGTTGTACTCGACGATGCGCGGATTGATGCTGCCGGGCGGGAAGCGGCGAATGCCCAGCTCGGCCAGTGCGACGGCCATCCACGGCGGATGGCCGGCTTGCGGGTTGCCCTCGGGGTTCGATCGGATCACGACGGTCTCGATGGAATGCGGGTGGAATATCGCTCAATCTTCGCACGAAGGCGTGGGTATGGCGGTGTCGGTTCGGGCCGCCCCGAGCGTACCGGTCGAGCATTGGGGTTCCGCCGTCACTACGAACGCCGTCGACTTTCCGGATTTCCGACACAGAAGAAAACAATCGGCCGGATTCTTTTGCATTCGTGCAGGGAACCCTGATTCCGGTGCGAGCCGTTCCGCCAGATCGATTACCATCCGAACGATTCGCCGATTTCCAAAACACATCCTACGAACAAGGGGCCACGCGCCATGACTACCCGCTCAGACGACGCGTTGCCGCCCCGCACTGACGACGCGTCGAAGCAATCCGCCCCGGACACAAGCGCAAAACCGCGAGTCATCACGCTGCCTGCACACCTTCGACAGATACCGACATGCAAAGGAATTCCAGATCGGTTCAATACCTATCTGCTGAATATCGGTTTCATGCTGTTTTTCGGCACGATGTTCGCTGGATTGCTCGTTGCGCCGTTCGACGATGCATCCTCCTCGCGTGTCGGGTTCATCGGTTTCGTTCTATGGCTTTGCATTCTGGCCTGCCTCGCCTGGGCGGTAGTGATCGTGATTCGCGCGACGATGAATATCGGCGGCTGGTTTCAAGTCGACGCAACCGGCTTCCGATATGGCGTCGGCAAGCACTCGGACCAGGCGGCCCTGCAGCAGGAACGGTGCATCGAATGGCGTGAAGTCGTGCGGAACGAGGACATGTGCTGCGACGTTGACTTCAACCCGCCTTCCCGAGTGACCATGAGCCCGGCGAACTTCCAGTTCTGGCGACAAAGTGGGAAGCGCGAACCGGCGAAGCGATACACACTGCGCACGAGCCTCGTGGATTACGACGCCGACGACGCCATTCGCTGCGTTCGCTTCAAGAATCGTCACGAATTGCTTGTCGCACTGCTGTGCGGCCTCGCACATCAGGGGTTGCGTTTCAATCCGAGCGCATTCATTGCCGCCGGAATTCATCCCGAAACGTGGCAGCCGCTCGCAAAGGCGCGACGCCCGGCCATGATCTATTTTGCGGTCGTCGCCGCACTCGGGCTGATTGCCTTCTGGACATGGGGGCGCCTGTCGCTGCCATTTTCGCTGGCGATTCTGCTCGTCTCCTTCGCGTACTACTGGACCGAGGGCAAGTACGATTTCTCTCCGGACATCAAGCACTATCCACGCGATCCGATTGTGTTCCGGATCGACGGCGACACGTCTGCCTTCAACCCGGAATCGTAACGGCGCGGGCGATCGCGCATGAATCGCCTTCGTTCGCCGCTGCCGTCACGGGACCGCTCAGCCTCGCGCCGAGTGATCTCCCGAGGTACATTCATTCTGGTTACGCGTCACCGCTGGTTCTGATTGCGCCCGAGCGCTCTAGGCAAATCAATGACCTGCGTGACCGGGCCCGAAGACGTCCAATCCAACGCATGCTTGCGTGTGCACCGCGAACATCCGAACACTCGCTTTTCCAATAGTTCGGGTTACATACGATACTAGTGGGAACTGCGCGGGCGGCCCACTGCGACGAAAGGTGTGCTGTCGTTATGCGACCGCCGCAAGCTGCGTGACAAGCTAAATCTTCGCGTTGCGCAGTCGCAGTGCGTTCGAAATGACCGAAGCGGAGCTTAGACTCATTGCAAGTGCGGCAATCATCGGCGAAAGCAGCAAACCGGTGAATGGATAAAGTACCCCTGCCGCCAGCGGAACCCCAAGTGCGTTGTATACGAACGCGAAGCCAAGATTTTGCTTCATGTTCGCGACGGTTGCCTCGGACAGCTCTCGAGCACGCGCGATACCGCGCAAGTCGCCTTTGACGAGGGTCACCTGAGCGCTGCTCATCGCCACATCCGTGCCTGTTCCCATGGCCACGCCGACATCGGCCTTGGCAAGCGCGGGGGCGTCGTTTATGCCGTCTCCGGCCATTGCGACAACGTGCCGGGCTTGCTGAAGCCGTGTCACCAAGTTGAGCTTGTCTGCAGGCTTCACCTCGCCATGGAATTCGTCGATGCCGAGCTTTCCGGCTACGGCCTTGGCAGTGACTACACCATCACCGGTCGCCATCACGACTCGAATGCCGTTTTCCTTCAACGTCAAAAGCGCTTCTGGCGTTGTCGTCTTTATCGGGTCCGCGACTGCCAGCAGTCCGGCCAAACTGCCATCGACCGCCAAGTACATGACACTGGCGCCTTGCGCGCGCATGCCGTCCGCCTCCCTCGCCAGCGATTCGACGGATACCGCGTCAGTCTGCATCAGCGCGGTGTTGCCAAGCGCAAGTTTCCTGCCGGCGACAAGTCCTCTCACGCCGATACCCGTAGCGGATTCAAAATTTTCCGTGCGGTCCAAAGTCAGCTTCTTCTCACGGGCAGCCGCAACGATGGCCGCAGCAAGCGGATGCTCACTACCTTGGTCGAGACTCGCGGCCAGACGAAGTACTTCGTCGGTCGAGTATCCGTTTGTGCCCACGGCTCGCTCGAACGCTGGACGCCCCTCTGTCAGCGTCCCCGTCTTGTCGACGATGAGCACATCGACCTTGCGCAGATTTTCGATCGCGGCCGCATCTCGAAAGAGAATCCCGGTTGTGGCTCCTTTGCCGCTTGCAACCATGATGGACATTGGCGTCGCAAGCCCCAGCGCGCAGGGGCAAGCAATGATGAGCACCGCCACCGCATTGATGAGACCGAACACCCAGCTGGGCTCCGGCCCAAAGATGCCCCACACGAAGAATGTCAGAAGAGCGGCACTGACGACGCCGACGACAAACACGCCGGCCACCTTGTCGGCCATGCGCTGCAGGGGGGCACGGGACCGCTGCGCCTGCGCGACCATCTGCACGATTTGCGACAAGACAGTCTGGGAGCCGACCTTTTCCGAGCGAATGACGAGACTGCCTGTCGCGTTCATCGTTGCGCCGATGACGTGGTCGCCAACGCGCTTCGTGACGGGAATGGGTTCGCCGGTAATCATGGACTCGTCGAGCGAACTCGAGCCATCCGTCACCACGCCGTCCACGGGGACTTTCTCGCCTGGCCGCACGCGAAGCAGGTCTCCCACATGCACATGGGACAACGGAACGTCTTCCTCGGAACCATCCGGGCTGATGCGTCGGGCCGTCCTGGGTGCGAGCCCGAGCAGCGCCTTGATGGCCGCGGATGTTTGCGAGCGGGCCTTCAGTTCGAGCAACTGCCCGAGAAGCGTCAACGAAATGATGACTGCCGCTGCTTCGAAATACACGCTGACCCGGCCGTGCGCACGGTACGTTTCAGGAAACACGCCGGGGAAGATGGTGGCGATGACACTGTAGATATAGGCCGACCCCGTCCCGAGCCCGATGAGCGTCCACATGTTGGGGCTGCGGTTCACGAATGAGCGCATGCACCGCTCGAAAAACGGAAGGCCCGCCCACAGGACGACTGGCGTGGAGATGAGGAACTCAACCCAGCTTTCGGTGCCGGCTCCCATCAATCGTAGGCGATGGCCAAACATCGCCAGCACGAAAACGATGACTGTCAGTGGCAACGTCCACCAGAATCGGCGTCGAAAATCGACCAGTTCCGGATTCTCGCCTTCGTCGATACCGGGCAGAACCGGCTCCAGCGTCATGCCGCACTTCGGACATTGCCCAGGATGGTCCCGGCGAATTTCCGGGTGCATCGGGCACGTGTAGATGGTGCCCTCAGGCACTGCTCGTGGCTGCTCAATGGTCGAGGGCTCGACGTACCTGGACGGCGCAGCCTGGAATTTCGTCAAGCAAGCCTGGCTGCAGAACGCGTACCACTTGCCATCGTGTTCGCAGCGCAAGCTTGACTCATCGGCCACCGTCATTCCACAGACGGGGTCGCGAAGCGAATCTGCGGGTCGAACGTGCTCATCCTGGCCATGTTGGTGAGGCGCATGCGCGTCGTGGCCGTGGCCGGCGGATTGGTCGTGCTTGTCCGTCTCGCGTGCGTGATGCTCGCCCGATGACAAGTGCTCAGAAATCCGTGGGTGATCAAGCTTGTCTTCGCCGGGTTGGCCGCTCATTTGACGCTCCTTTGCTCACCCGTTCCGCTTCCATTGAGGCTCTTCGCCCTGCGCGTTCGATATTGACGTGACGGCCGTGCTACGACGTGAGTTACCTTTACCGAGGCTAGCCGGTACCTCGGTTGCGTACAGTGCGACTATATTGTCAAATCATCAGAGGGCGCCACCGACGACGGAGCAATGTGTCGAGCATCATCATCTGCATCATATCCGTGCGCATTTCCATACTCCCCTGCCGCGATGACATCGGCATACTGGACGAGTGAGCACTCGTCATTTCCATCATGCACATGCCGTTTTGCATGACTTTCATTTGCTCGTCCATCAGGGCAACGCGTTCTTGAGGCGTCTTGGCGTTCATCATCTTTTCGTGCATGACCCGCATGGCCTGCATTTGGTCGTCCGCTTCGCGGTTTGACTTGCTCGGCGCTTTTTCGGCTGCTTTGTTCGGATGATGGGCATCGTCGGCGGCCGCCGCCGTACCAGCGATTGCAACGGCACTGACCATGCCGACGGTCGCAATTGCAATTGCGAGTTTTTGCGGGAATGCCGCCTTGTTCTCCGTGAGCATGGTTCTCGAGCGCTGGTCGAACCCTAGAATCACTCTATGCTGACGCCCCTTCGATGGCTTGACGTGGCTCAACGGATCACGCACCGAATTCTTCATATGTAGCGCGGCCGTGGAGCCGACATGCGACCGAGACGGTGCATTACCCCGGGCACGCTCGACAATGCAGCATTGACGTGCATCAACCCTGCGACCGCCGAGCTACATACGATAGGCAGTGCACCGGTGAGCGGCGGAATGCCGGGGAATACAGGACAGAGGCGCGTCCATGTCGACAAATTTCGCAGCAATCTCCACACGGCGCCGTCTGGCCCGCGCACTTCTGACAGGCGCATTGGCGCTGAGCCTGCTGTCTCTCTCAGGGTGTGGCTATAACGCCATCCAGAGCGAAGACGAACAGGTGAAGGCCAGTTGGTCAGAAGTTCTAAATCAGTATCAACGGCGTGCCGACCTTGTTCCCAACCTCGTCAACACAGTGAAGGGGTACGCGGACCAGGAAAAGGAAGTGCTGGTCCGTGTGACTGAGGCCCGGGCGCAAGTGGGTTCGATTCGCGCCACGCCCGAACTCATTGCCGACCCGCATGCTTTCGCAAAGTTTGAAGCGGCACAGGGGCAGCTCACGTCGTCTCTGTCACGTCTGCTGGCGGTATCGGAGAACTATCCGCAATTGAAGTCGGATGCGAACTTCCGCGACCTGCAGGCGCAGCTCGAGGGTACGGAAAATCGCATTGCCGTGGCCCGCAATCGATACATTCGCGCCGTCCAGACGTACAACACGACGGTACGCTCCTTCCCGAACAATTTGACTGCAAAGGCATTCGGCTATCTGGAACGTCCCAACTTCTCGGTGAGCAACGAAGCCGAGATTTCCAAACCGCCGCGGGTCGACTTCGGTTCGACGCCGGCATCTGCAGGCAGGGGTTCCAATTGAACGTGTTCCGGCTGGCGACGGCCGTCGTCTTGGCTTTCTTTGTCTTGGGGGCTGCCTGCGCCCATGCCGACGTCGTTGTCCCGCCGCTGACATCGAGAGTAACCGATGAGACTGGAACCCTGACCAGCGACCAGATGGCCAGCCTTGAGAAGACGTTGAGAGAGTTCGAGGCGAAAAGAGGAGCGCAGATTTCAGTTCTCGTCGTTCCGACCACGGAGCCCGAAACCATCGAACAGTATTCGATGCGAGTCGTCGAGCAATGGAAGCTTGGGCGCAAGAATGTCGACGACGGCGCGCTCCTGATTGTCGCCAAGAACGACCGAACGCTTCGAATCGAGGTCGGATACGGCCTCGAAGGCGTGCTCACCGACGCGACGAGCAATCGCATCATCAACGAGGCGATAGTTCCGCGGTTCCGAAACGGAGATTTCTACGGCGGCATCACTGCCGGCGTCGACGGCATGATGCGCGTCACCAGCGGCGAGCAGTTACCTCCGCCGCAGCGGCGATATCAGACGAGCGACGGCGCCGGACGGTTGCTTCCGGTCCTCTTCCTCCTGACGGTCATGGCGGGCGGCCTTCTGCGCGCCATGCTCGGGAGACTGCCGGGTGCAGCCGTTACGGGCGGAGTCGTCGGAGTGCTCGCATGGGTTTTATCGGGGGCGCTCTTTATCGCCATCGCGGCAGGACTGATGGCGCTGCTCTTCACGTTGCTGGGCGGCGGAATGGGAGCGGCGGGTGGGCGCTTCATTGGCGGTAGCGGTGGCCGTTTCGGTCGTGATTCGAATCGCGACATCTTTCGCGGAGGCGGCGGAGGCTTCGGCGGCGGTGGCGCATCGGGACGGTGGTGAGCATGGACCTGAAACGCCTGTTCCGGCATCTCTTCACGACCCACTGGCGGGTCAACAGCGCATTCTCACGGCGGGAGCTCATCGCTATTGAAGAGGCTGTACGTATGAGTCATCGCGCGCACGTAGGTCAAGTCAGGTTTGCTGTAGAGGGTGCGCTGCACATCCGCGCATTGCTGAAGGGCACATCTGCGAGGGACCGTGCCATCGAGGTTTTCTCGGACCTCCGGGTTTGGGACACGGAGCACAACAACGGCATTCTTATCTACCTGCTTCTTGCGGACCGCGACGTCGAAATCGTCGCGGACCGAGGCATCCACGCCAAGGTGGATGGCCGCGAATGGGAAGCGATTTGCCAGGCCATGGAGGCGCACTTCCGGCAAGGCCATTATCGGTCCGGTGTTCTGCGAGGTATCGAGCAGGTGACCGAGCTGCTGCAAAAACACTTTCCACGTCACGGCCCGCGGCTCGATGATCTTTCGAGTGCGCCCGTCGTGATGTGAGTTCCGACGCTCGACATCGGTTCTCTTCTCGGGCGGAAATTGGCAGCATCAGCGCCCAAGAGATGTCTTGTTGCCTTCCCGATCGCGCGTTGTCCTGTCCGTCAATTCGGGCCAAACTCCTTTGCCAGTAAGGTGTAAAGGAGAGTGCAATGGATTGCCGTCCGCCGAAGTGGCTGACTATCGCTTCTTTTGTGCCAAGCGTTTTCGACGCTTTCTGCTGTATTCGCTTCCTGCAGCTTGCGTAACGCATTGTCCGAGTACCTCGGATGTCGCTGACTACCACACTCGAACACCAGCATGTTTGCCGGGTTCGGATCCACATCGACGTAGTCCCGTAGAGCCTTACACTTTTGGGGCGGCAAGCTTTAGCTTCTCTGCCACGTGTTGATGACTTAGGTAGTACTTCTTCTGAAAGTCGCCTTCGCGAATGGCTGCCGCCGCATCGGGATCATCGCCAGAAACAAAGCGTATGGGAGCGCCTTGTTTCTTTGTGAACCGCACCTTGACGGTTGGGCCTTCGCCAGCGACGTCGCTGGCTAACCCGTTGACATTAATTCTGGTTACGCCTTGTCGGGCAACGCTCATCGCCAGGCAGGAGCCTCTGTAACCGAAACCGAAACGAGGCCCCGTAACCGAAATTGATGCAACTCGGCAGTCTCGTCGACGTCGCACCACCCGCTACTCCACCGTCACCGATTTCGCCAGGTTCCTCGGCTTGTCGATATCCGCGCCGCGCAGGCAAGCGGCGTGATACGCGAGCAGTTGAAGCGGCACGACGTGCAGGATCGGCGACAGCAGCCCGTAGTAATCCGGCATTCGCAGCACCGACACGCCTTCGCTGTTATCGATCCGCGTATCGGCATCGGCGAATACGTAAAGCTGCCCGCCCCTCGCCCGCACTTCCTGCATGTTCGACTTGAGCTTCTCGAGCAGCGCGTCGTTCGGCGCAATCGTCGCGACCGGCATTGCGTGCGTCACGAGCGCAAGCGGCCCGTGCTTCAGCTCGCCGGCCGGATACGCTTCCGCGTGGATGTACGAAATCTCCTTCAACTTCAGCGCCCCTTCGAGCGCGATCGGGTAATGCAGCCCGCGCCCGAGGAACAACGCGTTCTCGTGCCGCGAGAACTCCGCGGCCCAGCGCTCGATCTGCTGTTCGAGCGTGAGCACATCCTCGAGCGCGCTCGGCAGCCGTCGCAACTGCGTCGTATAACGTGCGAGTTGCGCATCGTCGACGTAGCCGCGCAGCCGGCCGAGCGTCACCGCGAGTATGAACAGCGCGACGAGCTGCGTCGTGAACGCCTTGGTCGACGCGACGCCGATTTCCGGGCCCGCGCGCGTCAGGAACCGCAGGCCGGTCTGACGCATCATCGCGCTGGTCGGCACGTTGCAGATCGCCAGCGTATCGATGTGGCCGAGCGCCTGCGCATACTTGAGCGCGGCGAGCGTGTCGGCAGTCTCGCCGGATTGCGACACGCTGACCACCAGCGTATTCGGCAGCGCGAGCGCGTCGCTGTAACGGTATTCGCTCGCGATCTCGACCTGCGCGGGCAGCCGCGCGATCGTCTCGAGCCAGCGGCGCGCGGTCAGGCCGGAATAGTGACTCGTGCCGCACGCGAGAATCAGCACGTTGTCGATCTGTTCGAACGCGCGCGCGGCATCCGGGCCGAATATCGCCGGATCGAACAGCCCCGCATCGGGAATCGTCGCGGCCACGGCCTGAGGTTGCTCGAAAATCTCCTTCTGCATGAAATGCCGGTACGGCCCGAGCTCGACCGCGGCCTGCGCCGACGAGACGGTCTGGATCGGGCGATCGACCGGCGTGCCGCCGCGCTCGAGGATTCGCACACCGCCCGGCGTCAGTTCGACGATGTCGCCTTCCTCGAGAAAGATGAAGCGATCGGTGATGCCGGCGAGCGCGAGCGCGTCGGACGCGAGAAAGCATTCGTCATCCTTCAAACCGACGACGAGCGGCGATCCCACCCGCGCGCCGATCAGCCGCTGCGGCTCATGCTTGCTGAACACCGCGATCGCGTAGGCGCCGTGCAGCTGCGACGTCGCATCGCGCACGGCGGCGAGCAGATCGCCGCGATACTTGCTGTGGATCAGATGGGCAACGACCTCCGTATCGGTCTGACCATCGAACTGGTAGTTCTCGTCAGACAGTTGCCTGCGCAACGTTTCATGATTCTCGATGATGCCGTTGTGCACGAGCGCGATTTCGTCGCGCGAGAAGATCGGATGCGCATTGCAGGTCGCGGGCGCGCCATGCGTCGCCCAGCGGGTGTGCGCGATGCCGGTGCTGCCGGACAGCCCGGCGCTGCGCACGTGCGCGTCGAGATCGGCGACGCGCGACACGCTGCGCTCTCGGCGCGCCTGCCCGTCGACGACGGTCGCCACGCCGCATGAATCGTAGCCGCGATATTCGAGGCGGCGCAAACCTTCAATCAGAATCGGAACGATGTTCCGTTGCGCGACCGCGCCGACGATGCCACACATGACACGTCTCCTTCCCTGTTTCCGTTCATCGACCGTGCGCCGTCGTGTCAGCGCGATCCGGTCACCGTTACCTCCGCCGTCGTGAACCCGCATTTGGCGGGTGCGAGCGGATCGGTCATCCGGCTTTCGAATGCCAGGTACAGCGCCTCCTCCAGTACGTTCCAGTGCGCGCCATGACGGTACGGGCCCGAACGCGCATACCAGCAGGCGACGGTGCTCCAGTCGTTCATCTTGTAGGCGACCAGCGCGATCAGCCCCCACGGAAAATCGGAGCCGGCGAGTTGCATCCAGGTCTTGCCGTACTTCTGCATCCACTGCGCATAGATCGTCTCGTTCGACTGGTCAGGCACCTGGATGCCGGACAGGATCGGAAAGATCTGCGCGACTTTCGCCGGATAGAAGCTCGTGTCGCTGATCTTCTGCGTGCTCGCGCGAAAGCCGGATTGCGTGCCGCGCCAGAACACCTTGACGATCGCGGACGACAGCCGGTCGGCACGCTGGCTCCACGGCCCCGCATGCACGTAATCGGCGCGGCGCACGTAATACGCGGCGAGTGCCTGGAACGCGCTGTGCACCTCGACGTTATCCATCAGCAGCGCGACATGCAGCGACGACGAAATCTGATAGACGCCGCTCGCCTTGTCGAGCAGCGTGTCCAGGTGCGCGCCCGCGCGGTTCAGGCTGAGTTCCCAGGTCGCCGGCATCCCGTCGGGCGGCGCAAAGCGCGCGAGCAGCTCGATCCAGGTCGCCATCATCGCGTCGTCCGCGTCGGCTTCCGCGCACGGGCTGGTCAGTCCGCTCTTCACGCAGAAGCGGTCGAATCCCCCGTCCAGACGCTGGCGTGGCAACACCCATGCGATCCATGCGAGTGCCGCCTGGCGGGCATCCATGCGGGTGTCGGCGGCGGCAAGCAGCGCCTTCGCCGCGAAATATGGATCGATGCCGGCGCCGTTCAGGCGCACGGTGATCGCACCGTCCGGGCGTTGATACAGCCCGTTCAGCTGAAGTTCGGCGGCGCCGGCGTGCAGCACGGAGCAGCACGCGGCGACGCAACAGGCAACGCGCCACGCATGGCACTGCCTGACGAAGGCCGCCACGCACGCGCGTGCGGCCGGGAAAAGCGCGGGCCGGTTCATGATGGGGGGGCTCCTGCGCGGTAGTCCTGCGCAATTCGCCGGGCGCGGCGTTGGCCGCGTCGCGCGCCGGCGAGTGTATCGATGTTGCGGCTCAGTGCACCTTGGCGCTGGTGAACTTGAGGCTGGTGCCGCTATTCGCCGTCACGAGCCAGTACGTCGAGTCGGTGATATTCACGCTGCCGCTGCCTTGCGTGATGATCGGCAACGCATACGCAGCCTTCGGCAGCAGCCACGTCATGTTCGTCAGGCTCGTCGGGTGGCTGGCCGAGAATGCCCAGCCGCTGCCCGTGTCGGTGGCCGACCACGTGACGTTCAGGCGCGCCCGGTCGAAGATCGTGATGTCGCTCATCGTGTACCAGCGGAACTGTCCCGCGAGCTTCAGCATATTGGCTTGCGTGAAGATCGCGGACAACGTCGACGGGTAGAACGACGCGCCGTACGGGTGCGCATAGATCAGCCGGCTCGTGCGATTCGCGACGACGAAGTTCATCAGCGCGGCGTACCAGTTGTTCACGTCGGTCGTCGGCACCGCGTACTGCTGGAATTCCTCGAACGTCGCGTACTTGCCGAACGGCGTCACGGGGTAAGCCCACAGGCCCGGGTTCAGCAGCGCACCGTTGCGATATGCGCGGGTCGGTGCCGAGCCGGTGTGACCGGTGAAGTAGTACCCGTTGGAGCCATTGCTTTCGAGCCAGTTCACCGACCAGGTCGGCGTGTTGCCTTCCGGCGCCGCGTATTCGACGTCGGGCAGGCCCGTCGCAGCCTGAACGGCCTGGTGGTTCATCACGAGGTACTGCGTGAACGTGCTCGCGTTCGTTTCGCTCGCATTCGCCCCCCAGTAGTCGTGAATCCAGCCGCCGTGGCTGCCGACGCGATGCCCCCTGCTGGTGAAGTACTTGAGGAGATTCTGCGCCGTCGGGTTGTTGGCGAGATTGATGCCGTCGCCGTCGCCGAAAGTCGCTTCGTCGGGCCCGGCAGTGACCACGATCGAGAACGGTCCGTTGTTCCACACGCCGAGGCTCTTCAGATAAAGCGCCGGCTGGATCTGGTCGCCCGCACAGAAGTGCCAGTTGAACACGAGCCCGGCCTGCGCCTTCGGCAGCGGCGACAGCGACGGCAGGTTCAGCATCTGCGTGCCGAAATAATGCAGGTAACCGTGGATCAGCATCCCGTCGGTCTGGCCGTCGAGGTAGGCGAGCGGCAGGTTGACGAACAGCACGCCGCCGTTGCCGTACGGGTTGTAGCCGGACACCAGCCCGAAGTTCGGCGACGTCAGGATCGTCGTGCCCGAATACGTGCCCTGCGTCACGAAGCTCGGATAGGTCAGAAAGCCGTACACGTAGCCGGAGATGCCTTCGAGCGTGTCGGTGGTGGCCAGCGTGGACGCAAGCGCGGTCGTGGTCTTGCTGGTCGAGGTGCTCAGCAGCGAACCGGCGCTATACGTGGTGGTCTTCTTCAGCTTGCCGGTCACGGTGCCGGTCAGCTTCGGCAGCGTCTGGGTCAGCACGCCGCTGCCGGTGGGCGGCGTCGTGTACTGGAACCAAGCCTGGTGGTTGTAATTGGCGAGGCCGCCCGGGTTCGACGGGCTGGCGGCCAGGAACAGCGCGTTGGTGCCCGACGTCGACGCAGACGTCTTCGACGAGCCGGAGCTGCTCGTCGACGCGAACGAAGTCGTGGGGCTGGCGGCCGTGGTCGCCGAAGTCGTCGTCGTCCATGCCATCGACTTGCCGGGGGGCACCTGCAGCGTGCGCAGCCAGCTGCTCATGCCGGTCACGTTGCCGAGGCCGATCATGTTGCCGCCGTATTGGTCATACAACACGTAGTCGACGCCGGCCATGTTGCTGAAACGAGACTTCGGGCTCACGTAGAATCCGGCCGAATTCAGTACGCCGAAATCGTAGACGAGCATCACCTTGCCGCCGTTCAGCGCGTAGTTCTGGATCGCCGTCACGAGCGTGTCGTCGGCCGTCGTATGAATCTGGTCCGGCAGGATCAGGCCGGGATACTGAGACAGCGACGACCCGGCGGCCATGAACTGGCTGTCGGTCATCACCTTGATCTGCAACCCTTCCTCCTGCGCGGTATCGAGCCACGCGGACACGCGAGGATCAGGCAGCGTCAGCGTGTCGGGCACCAACAGGAGAAGCTGGTTGGTGGCCGCCCGAACGCCGCCCGGACTGAACGCGAACGCCAGCGCGAACAGCGCGAATAGTATCCGCAAGAACTTGCCTGACTTTGCCAACATGGTGTGCTCCTCGCTCAAGGAATGGGTGGCGCCACAGCAGCGATGAGCGTGCCGCCAGCTCGGCCCACCTTGCCCGGTAGATGTGTGCGGTTGCCCAGTTCGTCGAACATCGAGAGACGTCGGCCATCGGCGGCCGAGCCGTCTTTTCCGTTGGAAACGAATCGATGCGACGCAGGAAGAGAAGCGAACAACGTGCCATTGGCTCCGGAAGCCCTGTCGTGCTCGCTCCGTGCGTCGCGTGCCGTGCGGTGCGGCAAAAAACGCGGCCGATTCGTTTCACCACTGATACGGCGGCGTTTTCACGCCCCATCAGCGCGAATCATCGGACGGATTCGTCAGCGAGCCGGGCCAGCTCGCGCAGTAGGTGTAGAGCGTGACGAGCAGGCCGATCAGCAGCGGGCCGCCGAGGAGGAAATAGCAGAACGGCAGGAACAGCAACGAGCCATGGTGGATGACGACCGCGTGCAGCAGCATCACGAACGGCAGCGCAAACACGAAGTAGCCGACCACGAGAAGCGACGCGGCGATCTTCTGCAGCGGCGTGAAATCGAGCGGATAGTACAGCGCCGCCATCACCAGCGGAATCAGCGTGATCGCCGCGCCGTGCAGCACGAACATGTCACGCAGATGCAGCATCGGCACATACGGAAACGCGCCCGGTGCGAACCAGAAATACGCGCAGATCAGCAGCTGCGTGAAGCTCGCGATACGTAACAGATATGCAACGGGCAACCAGTTCGCACGCCGGAAGAACGACGCGCCGAAGCCGATCGCGCATAGCACGGCGGTCACGGCAAGCTGCGTGCCGCTCGGCATTCGCGCGGCGAGATCGATCGACAGCAGCAGTACGCGCGGCGCATCGGGCGGGTAGCCGATCACGATCACGTGCAATGCCGGATCGATCTCGTGCGCCCCCCACGTCATGACCGCGCGCCAGTAGCGCCACGCGAGCGGCAGACCGAGCCACAGCAACGCATAGAGCGTCGGGGTCAGCAGCACGATCGACATCAGCCAGCGCTGCGGATGCGGGTGGATCCGCAGCGAACGGTCGACGGAAGGACGGACGGGATGCGTCTGCATGGCGTCCGCTCCCGCTACCAGCGATAGAACACGCTCAGCTCGCCGCCGATCCGTGAATAGTAGGGGTTATGGTAGTAGTCGAACTCGACTTGCGTACCCCACTTGCGCGTGAACCAGTAGCGCCATTTCGCGCTCATTTCATGACTGCGGAAATCGGCGATCTGCGAACCGGATCCGGTGACCTGGTACGCCTCGCGCCCGAACCCGCCACGCAGCGTGATCACGCTCTTGCCGACCTCGCCGTAGGTGACCGCGCCGTAGTATTGCGGCGCCTTCACCGACCCCGGCGAATCGACCGTGTAGTTGGTACCCGCCTCGAAGATCCACTTCGGCAGCGCATACCAGATCAGGCCCGCGTGATACAGCTGATCCCTGTGGCCGCTGCGGTTCCATGCATAGCCCGCGCCCAGCGACACGATCAGCGACCGGTTGGACAGCAGCTTGCGGTTGATCGAGAGGTCGACGCGCGCGCTCGGCAGGATCGTCCCGGACGTGGTGCCGGAAAAACCGATGCCGCCGAACCAGTCCGGTCCCAGGTCCTGCACATACGTCAATGCGCCCAGCTGCGTGCTCTCGCCGAAGCGATGCAACTGCGCCAGCTCGCCGAGTATCGTGCGACCACCGTCCTGATAGACGCCGCGCACGTGCACGCCGTACCAGTCGCCATACCCGTGCGTCAGGTGTGCGCTGGACACGCCGAGCGACATCTCGGCATGCCGTTCGCTCGGCGCCTGCACGTGCGCGATCACGGCGTCTGGCAACGGCGGCCGGTTCGTATCGTCAGGCGAGAATTCCGCGAGCGACGTGCCGTCCGGCAGGCCATCGGCGGACACGCGCACGAACGCGGGCGTGTCGAGCATGCGCGGCACGATGACGGGCACGGCGGCGTCGGGCGACTGCGCGGGTGCCGGCGCGCCGGCATCATCCGGCTGCGCCGCGAGCACCGGCAGCGGGCCGACGGCAACGCCGCACAGCACCGCCAGTGCGGCGACCGGTGCGCGCGAGCGGCGACGGCGGGATCGATCGGACATGGAGGTGCTCCTTAACGGGATGCATGGAACCAGCCGCTGCGGCATGCGACGAGATCGCCGTGCACGCATGCATGGCCGACGACCGAGACGTCGCGCGCACAGGCGCTGACAGGATGACCGGTGACGCCGATGCGCGCGCCGGTCAGACGCAGCAGCCCACCAGCCGACACGACGCCGTCGATGCAGCTGCCGCTGGCGAGCAGTACGTCGTCCCGCGCGAACACCGAGCCGTGCAGGAATGCATGGCGCTCGAGCTCGACGCGATGCGCCTTGACGCTGCCGCGCAGCACGCAGCCGTCACCGAGCACCAGCGTGCCGTCCACGACGAGGTTGCCCTGCACGACCGTATGTGCGGGCAGACGCACGTCGCAGGAGAGCAGGTAGCGGCCGTGCACGTAGCGATGCGGCAGCCTGGAAAAGTGGCGCGTCAGCGAGACCGCACGGCGCGGCGCGACGGCCATATCGTCGGCCGGTAGCACCGGCACCTTGCCGAAGACGATCGGCTCGCCGTACAGGCACGCGAAGCCGCCGGCACCATGCAGGTATACCGTCCCGCCCACCACGACGCCGCGCAGCACCGCGCTATCGACGTCGATATGCGGCGCGTGTGCGAGCATGCCGATCGTCGCGCCGGCATGAACGTCGATGCGCTGCTCGGCGAACGCATACGTGGCCCGCGCGCCGCGGTCGAGCGTGATCGCGCGATCGGCGTAGAGCACGTCCTCGCAATGCTCGTCGTGCACGACGCGGATCTCGTCGTCATGCCGGACCAGGAGCCCGAGCGCGTGCCACGGCGCCGTCGCGGACGAATCGGCCGGCCGCGCACCGCCCACATGCACGCGCAGCGCATCGCGCCAGCGCGCGGCGAGCAGCGCCTGATCGACGAACGGCCCGTCGCCGATCGGCAGTGCCGCCACGTCGCTGCGCCGGATCAGCTCGTGCAGCAGCGGCAGGAACGGCAGGCTCAGCACGCCTGCCACCGGCACCATCACATTGAAGGTCGTCATCGTTCACCGCCCCGGTTTCAATTGCCGGCGAAAACGCTCGGTCTTGTCCCATTTCAGTTCGCGCCGCAACGCGGCGTCGAGCACGAGCCCCCATAGCGCGGAGACCACGGCCGCGATCGTCACGCAAAAACCGACCACGTTGACCGGCACGAGCCGCAGGCGCGTCGCGCGACCGTCGAGCCGCGCGGCGACGACGATCTCGAAGAACACGCCGAAGTTGCCGAAGGTGCTGAACGCGAACAGCGCGAACAACGACACGAGCAGGCCGAGCGCGGTCGAGTTGACGCCATTGAGCAGATAAAGCGTGATCGCGGTGCCCCACGCGATCGCGAGCAGCGCGGGCATCAGGAACACGCCGAGCAGCAGCGCGCCGTCCAGCCGGCAGCGCCGCGAGATCAGCGGATTGCGCAACACCGGACCGAAATAGCGCAGCAGCGTCTGGTTGTGCCCCTTCGCCCAGCGCGTCAGTTGCCGCGCGCGCACTGCCCAGCGCTCGGGCACTTCCTCATAGCATTCGGCGTGATTCAGGTAGACCGTGCGCCAGTCGCTCAGCAACAGGCGATAGGTCATGTCGGTATCCTCGGCGAGCATGTCGTCGCACCATCCGCCGACCGCATCGAGCGCGCCCTTGCGGATGCCGCCGACCGTGCCGCCGTACTGCGGCACCAGGTTCAGGTTGTTGCGCGCCTGCTGGTTGACCTGATAGCCGCCCGCGCGCTCGAGATCGAGCAGCCGCGCGAGCAGGTTGCTGTCGGCGTTCTGCGGCACGACGCGGCCCATTACCGCGCCGACTTCCGGATCGAAGAACGGCGCGACGAGTTCCTTCAACAACCCGGGACGCGGCAGGTAATCGGCATCGAACACCACCATGATGTCGCCGCGGATGAAGCGCAGCGCGTCCTTCAGCGCGGCCGCCTTGCCCGGCTTGCCGCTCTCGCGGTGAAACGGCTTGATGAGCTCGGGCGCCAGCGCCTGCACCTCGTCGATCAGCGCGCGCGTGTTGTCGGTCGAGCGGTCGTTGACCGGAATGATCGTCAGCCGGTCGTGCGGATAGGTCGTCGCGAGCAGCGCCATCAGGCAATCGACGACGACGGCTTCTTCGTTGTGCGCGGCGACGAACACGGTGAGCCGCGGCCATTCGCCGTGGG
Organism: Burkholderia sp. Bp9004; assembly: GCF_003858025.1. Classification (NCBI taxonomy): domain Bacteria; kingdom Pseudomonadati; phylum Pseudomonadota; class Betaproteobacteria; order Burkholderiales; family Burkholderiaceae; genus Burkholderia; species Burkholderia sp. Bp9004. The sequence goes on from NZ_QTQD01000004.1 coordinate 122,432, forward strand.
TCACCGCCTGATAAGGTGCGTGCTGCGGCTTGAACAGACGGTCGAGACTGAACACGTAATGCCGCGCCGCGTAGACGCAGGTCAGAAGCGTGAACAGCCACAGGTAGGCGACACCGGGGATCAATAGCCAGTCGGGATCGAACGTGACCGGCTCGGTATGGGCTGGCGCCGGTTCGAGCAACGCGTCCGCGTCGGTCGACGCGCGCACCGCGAACGGCGCGGCACCGACATAGGCGGTGCTGCGCTCTGCCGCGCCTGCGGCTGGCATGCCGATGCGCACCCGGTCGACGAACGGCCGCGATGCGGTGTCGTGCACGACCTGCGAGCAGGCCAGCACGATCAGCAGCAGGATGCCTTCGACGCAGAGCGACACCGTCCGACGGTTCTTCATGTCCTGGCCCCCGTGCCGGCGACGGCGGCAGCCGAGCGCTTGCGCCCGGGCCGTGAATCGCGCGGATGTCAATGGGAAGCGGCCGCACGTTCGTCGTGCAAGCGCGGGCGTCTTCCGCGCCGGACGAAAGTGTCGTGCCGCTTTCCGGATTCGTTGCTTTGGCGTCCCTGTCCGTCTGCTGTCGTTGGAACACGTCGGAACGCACCTGTCCGCCCAGAACAAGCAAGCGGCGAGCCATCGGCCGCCGGGCCCCGTGCGGCAAGGACCGGCGATCAGGCAGCGGGCGCGGCCGGGGCGGCGGCCGAGTGTTTTTGATTCACCGGCGAATCAGCTTTTGGCACGGCACGTGCGGTCGGCATCGCGATCCGTTCGCGTTGCGCGGCGAATTGTCTGTTCATCGCACGTGCATCGCCTCGAACGATGCCGCTTCGCGACGCGGTCAGTCGCGAAGCGCCGGCGCACGGCCCCCGGCCGGTAAACGTGCGCGCTACCACCGGCGCGCGCGCCGGAAGGCCGTCATGCGGGCACGCCAGCCGCATTCCGGCCACGCGTTACAGATACGCAACATTTCGCGCCTGTCGACTCGGGCAGCGCGAGCGATGCGGCGCGACGGGCAAGTCATTGGTCCATGCCCCGATCCGGATGATCCGCGTCGCGCCTTTCATTGCCCAGACAAAATTCGCAGATCGAATCGATTCAATGCGCTTCGAAAGACGGGTGCCGTTCGAGCGGCAGTCGACGCTCGAGCCACGCCGCCATTCTTCGAATGACGCGACCGGACCGCTCGCGCGCGCGGTCGCCCGTTTATCTGCACCGTCGCCGTCCACCGATGTGACCTCCGTAGCAGTTGTGAAACGTTCCGTAACGAACCGCGCGTGCCGCGCGAATTGGAACCGGACGCAGGGGCCGCTGGTTTGAATATTGCTGTATGGAAAGCGGGATCACCTTACCGGCGCGTCGGCGCGCGGCAACGCGAATCGTGTGACGGAAGGACGTGGCGATCGACACAGTGAGGAACGCTCATGACGTGATTGACGAGGTGCAAGGGGGCCTCCGTAGTCCGACGATTGCGTGGCGGAGACCGCGCGGACAAGAACGGTGCGCTCGCCCCGCCACATCGCTGAATGTCGCGCGGCCGATGCCGGCCGGCGTGGCCGCATGCGGGGACGGGATGGGTCGCCTGCAACCAAGCTTGGCGCCAGATGCCGGGGCTTCCGGCGCGAAGATGCTCAACGAGGAAAACGATGAAGAAGATCTTGCTTGTATTCGGGACCCGGCCGGAAGCCATCAAGATGGCGCCGCTCGTCCGCGCGCTGAAGTCGCGCAAGGATGTCGACGCCCGTGTGTGCGTTACCGCCCAGCATCGGGAAATGCTGGATCAGGTCCTCACCTTGTTCGACATCAAGCCAGACTACGATCTCAATCTGATGCGCCAGAGCCAGACGCTGACCGACGTGACGACCGGCATTCTTCAGGCGATCGGGATCGTCTTCGACGACTTTCGCCCCGACGTCGTCCTGGTGCACGGCGACACGACGACGACGCTGGCCGTCAGTCTCGCGGCGTTCTACCGCTATCTGCCGGTCGGACACGTGGAAGCGGGACTGCGCAGCGGCGACATCTGGTCGCCGTGGCCGGAGGAATTGAATCGCCGCGTAACCGATGCGGTGTCGTCATGGCATTTCGCGCCGACCGGCCAGGCACGCGACAACCTGTTCAGCGAAGGCGTGCCGGTCGGCGCGGTCGTGATGACGGGCAACACCGTGATCGATGCGCTGCACGACGTCAAACGCATGCTCGACCACGATTCCGTGCTCAACGACAAGGTCGCCGCGCACTTTCCTTTTCTCGATCCGTCCCGCCGCGTCGTGCTGATCACCGGCCATCGCCGCGAGAGCTTCGGGGAGCCATTCCGGCATTTCTGCGAGGCACTCTGCACGCTCGCCAACCGCTATCGCGATGCGCAGTTCGTCTATCCGCTGCACCTGAATCCGCACGTGCGCGAGCCGGCGCGTGCGCTGCTCGGCAGCGTGCCGAATATTTACCTGATCGAGCCGCAGGAATACCTTTCGTTCGTATTCCTGATGTCTCGCGCGTATTTCATCATCACCGATTCAGGCGGCATCCAGGAGGAAGGGCCCGCGCTCGGCAAGCCGGTGCTCGTCACGCGCGAGACGACCGAGCGGCCCGAAGCGATCCAGGCCGGTACCGCGCGGCTCGTCGGCACGGACCAGGAGCGAATCGTCTGGGAGGCGTCGCGGCTGTTCGACAGCGAAAGCGCGTACGAGGAAATGGCGCGCGCGAGCAATCCGTATGGCGACGGCCATGCGAGCGAGCGGATCGTTCACGCGCTGATGCATTCGCCGGGCGCGACTGCGAAGGCGACGAGCTTTTCGCTGGGGGCCGCCGAGATGCCGTTCAACGCGCTCACGCTGGGGTTGCAGGCGTTGCGGTCGCCTTGAATCCGGTCATCGGACGATATGCCGACGGGCGACGACGCGCGCTGTCGCCACCCGTCGTTGGTCGGATGCGAACCGACGTCCCTCGCCGTCGAATCGCGCCGTGCGAACGCCGACCGCTGCCGTCCGCTACCGGACCACGGCATCGGCCATCGATTGCGCCAGTGCGACGAGCCGCGGGTAGATCCGCTGTGACACCACCTGCCTGGCGAAACACGCCTGCCGCGCGTCCTCGGGCACGCGCCCCACGCTGCACGCCACGATCGGGCGCAGCGTCACGCTCTTCCACTGGATATAAACCCGTTCGCCCTGCCGGACCGACACGGCCAGCGTGTTCGGCCCCTCCGGCACGCCGTCCTGGCTTTCACCCAGCAGCCATGCCTTCACCACGCCGTCGGCCGGCTGCCGCTTGACGGGCAACTCGGCGAAGCGAAACGCAGCGGCGTCGTCGCTGAATACGTTCGTGTAAAGCGTGTCATTGTCGAGAATCGCGGCCACGTCGTCCGTCGGCTTGATGCCCGCATCCGCCGTGCTCGCCCACGCCTTCAGCAGCGGAACCGTCGTCACGACGAGATTCGTCTTGCCGTCGGCCGACTTGAAGGCCAGCCCGTCCGGCCCCGGCGGCACCCCGTCGACGGGGCCGACACTCTGCACCGTGCCCGCCGCCTTCGCGGCAAACCCTTTCGCCCGCACCGTGCCGATGAGCCGGGCGAGCCGTGCATTCACGTCGGCCGTGTACTGTCGGTCGACACTCGGCCGATCTTCCGTTCGCGCCGCCGCCACGGCCGCCGCGGCATTCTTCCGATAAGCAAGATACGAATCCGCCGGTGATGCGATCACCTTCGCCCCGACTGCGGCGAGCACCGCCGCGACCACCACCGCCCCTACCCCGACCTTCAGTCTTGAAATGCGCTTCATTTTTATGACGTACCGAATCCCGCGCCGACAGCGAAAACGTCTGCCGTGATCCCGCGGCCGACGTCCCTGAGAAGCACATCATTCTAACGTCGTGCGCGCTTCATTCATCAACCTTGAATGCCGATACCAGCCGCGTCAGTTCCGCCGCCTGCTGCTTCAGGCTTTCCGCTGCCGCTGCGCTTTCCTCCACCAGCGCCGCATTCTGCTGCGTCATCTGATCGAGCGACTGCACCGCGTCGCCGATCTGGTCGATGCCGGCGCTCTGTTCAAGGCTCGCCTCGGCGATCTCGCTCATCATCGCGCTGACGCCCTGCACCTGCGATACGACGTCGCTCATCACCTTCCCGGCCTCGCTGACGAGCCGCGACCCGGCGTTCACCGTCCCCGCGCTGTGCTCGATCAGCGCCTTGATCTCCTTCGCCGCCTGCGCGCTGCGCTGCGCGAGGTTGCGCACTTCCGACGCAACGACCGCGAACCCGCGTCCCTGCTCGCCGGCGCGTGCGGCCTCGACCGCCGCATTCAGCGCGAGGATGTTGGTCTGGAACGAGATGCTGTCGATCATCACGATGATCTCGGAGATCCGCTGCGACGCATCGCTGATCTGCTCCATCGTCGTCACGACTTCACTCACGACGTGCCCGCCGCGCGTCGCCGTATCGGATGCGCCGGTGATCAGCTTCGCGGCCGTCGTCGCGGTTTCGGTGTTGTTGCGCACGACCGCCGTGATTTCCTCCATCGATGAAGCCGTCCGCTCGAGGTTGCTCGACTGCCCTTCGGTCCGCTCGCTGAGGTCCGCATTGCCCGACGCGATCTGCGCGGATCCGGTCGCGATCGACGCGGACGCAGCGCGAATGCGGTGGACGAGCGTCGACAACGACGACACGAAGCGGTTGAACGCGTCCGACAGCTGGCCGATCTCGTCCTCGCTCTCGACCGTCATCCGGCGCGTCAGGTCGCCCTGGCCGCTCGCGATCTCCGACAGCAGCGTCGCCGCGCGGCGGATCGGCGCGGCGATCGCGCGTCCGACCAGCCAGATCACGATCAGCGCGACAGCGAGGCCCGCGACCGCGGCGACCAGCGCCGCGCTGCGAATCGCACGCGTCACCGGGCCGAGCAGTTCGGCCTGCGGCACTTCGACGACCACATACGCATTCAGCTCCGGAATGAACGACGTCGCGATGAAGCGCGCACCGCCGTCGCCGTCGTAGCTCAGGTACGCATACGGCTTGCCGGCCAGCAGCGTCGACGACGCATCACCGGGCAGCCCCGGTTCGTCCTTCAGGAAGTGCTTGCCGTCGATCAGCGACGTATCGCGATGCATCATGATCGCGCCGTCGGGCCGTACGAGGAACGCGAACCCGGTATCGCCGATCCGGTACGCGGCGATCCCCTTCGCGAGCGCATCGACGGACAGGCTCATGCCGGTCGCGCCGACCGGCGTGCCGTCGAGTTCCACGCGGCTGTTGATGAACATCATGTAGCCGCCGGCCGTGACCTCGCGATCCATGTTCACTTCGTAGGTCTTGCCCGACGCGAGGAAGGTCGCGAGCCACCGATCGTTGTCGGTGACCTTCCGCTGCAGGCCGGCCTCGTTGTAGTAGTTGCCGCTCTTCACCGACACCCACTGCACGGACGCCGCCTTCTGCTCGTCCTTCACGTTCCTCGCCAGCTCGGTCCAGCTGCGCGTGCCGGCGTCGGGCTCGCCGTCGGCTTCCCATTGCAGCAGGAACGCATCGCGCGCGAGGACGCGCGACGCGGCGATCGGCCCGGCCATCTGCCGCTGCACGTCGGCGCGGATGCCGCTCACGGCCGTCGGCAGCTCTTCGCGGACGACGCGATCGCGCACGGCGTTGCCGATCAGGCGGACACTCAACCCGCTCGAGATCGCGACGAACACGAGCAGGCAGCTCGTCATGCTGAGAACCAGCTTGTTCTGAATGGACAGCGTGCGCCAGAAATGCATGGGGAACCCTCGATAACCGCTCGGTCTGAGCCAGCTTGGGTTATCGGCAGGCGCGCGCGGAATCGCATCGCCGGGTTCACATGTTCGTCATGCGGGATCCGATATGTCGTTGACGGATGACCGTCGCGCGCCTGTCGAGGCTCGCACGCTCAATACGCGACGAAGATCGTCACGCGCCGGTTGCGCGCCCGCGCGGCCGCATCGTCGCCCGCGACGAGCGGCTGCGTATCGGCCCGCCCGATCGCGGCGAGCCGGTGAGGTGCGACGCCGCGATCGGCCAGATAGCGCACCACGCTGCCCGCCCGCGCGGACGACAGCTCCCAGTTCGATTCGTATTTCGCATTCGCGATCGGCACGCTGTCGGTGTGCCCTTCGACGAGAATGTCGCCGGTCGCATGCTCGCTCAGCGCCCGCGCGATCTGGCTCAGCACCGGCGTCGCATCGGACAGCAAACGTGCATCGCCGACGTTGAACAGGACCTTCGCGTCGATGCCGATCTCGATGCCGTGCGGCGCGCGCACAAGCGAGATGCGCCCGTTCGACTTCAGCACGTCGAGCGATGCCAGCCATGCGGGGGCACGCTCGGGCATCGCTGCGCCCGGCACGCTCGCGGTCCCGCTGTCGTGCCGCGCGAGCGTCTGATAGCGCGCGTCGAGCGCGTTGTATTTCGCGAGCTGCAGCACGTACAGCGCGAGAAACAGAACCATCAGCGTCGTGATGAGATCCGCGTAGGAAATCAGCCAGCGTCCGGACTGCGTGCCTTCGGCTTCGTCGTCGCGATCGGCGGCGGCCGAGCCCGCCCGCGCGCCGTCAGTTCGAGCGGTCATGTCGAAGCTCCCGGTGCGTCATGCGAGGGACTCCGCCGCGCGGCCGCGCACGTCGCCGGTCAGCCGCGTCTCGATCGTATGCGGCGATTCCTTGCGCGAGATCGCGAGCAGCCCGTCGAGATAGAGCTTGCGGAAACGCAGTTCGCTGTCGATCTGCGCGCGCAGCTTGCCGTAGAGCGGCAGAAACACGAGGTTCGCAAACGCGAGGCCGTAGAGCGTCGCGATGAACGCGACCGCGATGCCCGGCCCGAGCTGCGCCGGTTCGAGAATGTGGCTCGTCACCTGGACCAGCCCGAGCACCGAGCCGAGAATGCCGAATGTCGGCGCATAGCCGCCGGCCTGCTGCCACACGCGCGCGGCCGCGAGCCGGCTGCGCTCGTATGCGTCGAGCTCGCGGTGCAGCGCGTCCTCGAGCACGGCGGTCGACACGCCGTTCGCGAGCAGTTCGAGCCCGCGTCGCGCGAACGGATGGATGCCGCTCACGTCCATCGATTCGAAGGCGAGCAACCCGTCGAGCTTCGCGCGATCGCCCCACTCCAGCAGGTCGGTCAGGTGCTTGCGGTCGACTTCCTGCGCACGCACGAACGCGAGTCGCAACTGTTTCACCGCATCGAAGAACCGCGCCCACGTGTTCTGGATCATCACCGCGCCGAGCGTACCGCCGAGCACGATCACGAGCGCCTCGAACTGGAACAGCGTCGAAAAATGTCCGCCTTCCAGGGCGAAGCCGAACACGATGGCCGCGCCGCCGAGCAGCACGCCGGCCAGGGTCAACAAGTCCATAGGTGTCTCCGTCGGTCGCGCGTCACGCGTCGGATGAAGCCAGCGGCATGGGTGCCGCACCTGCCGCCGGCGCCTTGGCCGCGCGCACGGCATCGAGCACGCGCCGTTCGATCTCCTCGATCTCGATCGGGTCGAGCTTCAGCTCACGGCGCATCACCCACGACACCTCATTGCGCCGCGCTTCCGTCATCACGGAGAACAACTTGTCGGCCACCGCGCGATCGTCGAGGCTCGCGATCAGCTTTGCGAGATCGTAGGTATCGAATGCGCTGATCACGTCGAACAGCGTTCGCTGATCGACCCACACGATATCCTCGAGCGCACGCACGTCGCCGCCGGCGCGCGGGCTGCGCCGCGAGAAATACGCAACGCCTTTCTGCTCGACGTAACCGAGCACTTTCGACTTGCGGAACGCGAACACCTCGTCGGCGATCTCGCCGTGCGACAGCTTGTTGAGCAGCAACTTCCGGTCAACGCCGATCAGCGCCTCGAGATCGGCCAGTTCGATCAGTTCAAGCTCGCTGTTGATCGACAGGTCGAGATCGTGATCGGCGACCTGCTGCGCGCGATCGACCACGCGCGCGGCATCGAACGTGACGACCTGGCGCGCATCCGAAGACGCCGAGTAATCGACCGCGCCGCCGGCATGGTCGGCCTGCGCGGCTTCGATCGTGACGAGATTGAGCTTCTCCATGCGGCGCAGCATCGCAAGCACGTGCGGGCGCGAATGGCCGGCGATCGCCCGACAGCGGCGAATCACGTCCGCGAGCGGCACCGATGCCTCGGCCGCTTGCGCCTGCATCGGCCGCCGCGACCACGCGTCGTCCGATCCGCGCGTGTCGGCACCCGCCATCAGCGACAGCACGTGCGCATACGACAGCACGCCCGGCATGAAGTCCGCGTGCGTATAGGTCGCGAGCTGGTCGTCCTTGCGCTTCACGCGCCGGATCATCGTGCGCACGACATGACGGAGCAGCGCCGACACGTGCTCGATTTCCTCGTCGAGCAGCGCGGCCGGCACGACCGTGAGCTGACAGAACGACAGCGCCTTCGCCGTATGCGCGCGCGGCTCGGATGAGAGCAGCGCGGATTCGCCGAAGAACTCGCCGCGCCCGAGCGTCGCGACGACGACACGCTTGTCTTCGCAGCGCGTCGACAGCTCGACCTTGCCGTCGGCGATCAGAAAGATGACGGGCTCGCCGGCGAAGCCCTCCGAGTAGATGATCTCGCCGGGCGCGGCCGTACGCGTCCAAGATTGCTGACGATTCAAGTTGGTTCCCCTGCTGCGCTGGTTGTTGCGGACTGCGCGTCGCATGTCACATGCATGCGATCGACAGTCGTCCCCGTGCCCGCTTAACGTCATCCGGACCGGCATCCTTTAGGGAATTCGTGCTCGTTTCCAGCGAAAATCAACGTGAAACGTTTGCGAGCTGCACGGCCGCAGCGGTGATTCGTTTCGATGGACGTGCCTGCGTCCGATTCAGGGCACGAAGGTGCGTCGCGCGTCAGAACTCCATGTCCAGTTCGTCGATGTCCTCCTGCTCTGCTTTCGCGGCATCGATCCACTCCGCGACGAACGGATGCGCGAGGATGCGCATGCAGTACTCGGCGATATCGGGTTCGAGTTTCACGTCGTAGGTCAGGAATCGCGTGACGACCGGCGCGTACATCGCATCGGCGACACCGATCCGCTCGCCGAACAGCCAGGGGCCGCCGTATGCGGCCAGACAATCGCGCCAGATCGTCACGATGCGTTCGATGTCGTGCTGCGCACGCGACCAGATCCGGAAACCGGGAAAATGCGCGCGCAGGTTCATCGGCAGCGCGGAGCGCAGCGCGCTGAAACCGGAATGCATCTCGCCGCAGATCGACCGGCAATGCGCGCGTGCATGCCGGTCGTCGGGCAACAGTTGCGCCTGCGGCCGGATCTCGTTCAGATATTCGGCGATCGCGAGCGTGTCCCACACCCTGCTGCCGTCGTGCGTCAGGCACGGCACGAGGATCGACGGCGACAGCAGCAGCAGTTCCGCGCGCGATGCCGCGTCGATCGGCGCGCTGACGGTCTCGAACGCGAGCCCGCTCAACCTTGCGAGCAGCCAGCCGCGCATCGACCACGACGAGTAGTTGCGGCTGCTGATGGTCAACGTCGTCTGTCCGGTAGCTTCCATGTCGCTCTCCTGCTGATTGCCGTTCGTGCCCCTGCACCGAAAGCGCGCCGCGTCACGCGAACCGCACCACGCCAGTGCGGCGCGTTCGCCGAACTGGCGCATTGCCGCACAGTGGCGCGACACGGCCGTTACCCCGAACCGCTGCCGTTGCGCGTGGCGTTCGGCCGTCCGGCTGCACCGAGCCACATGTGTCGCCGTGTCCGTCGCCGTATTCGCAAACCGCGTGCAACGCGCGTGCCAGCCGCATGCTGGCATACGGCTTGCCTCGCTCCATGCAACGTGACGCAACGAGCGAAGACCATGAACCTGCTTGCCTATCCGTTCTACCAATGGTCTGCCGAATGCCTGCGTCCGGCGCGCGCATGGGCGGCCGCCACACGCGCGACGATGTCGATGTGGCCGCCCGCCACGTCGACGCCGACGGGCCGCATGGTCGACGCGCTGTGCGAACTGCTCGAATGCTGCGCGTTCTCGCACCGGCGCCCGCCGTTCGGCATCGCGTCGGTGGTCGTCGACGGCGAATCGGTGCCGATCGTCGAGGAAGCCGCGGCGGCCACGCCGTTCGGCACGCTGCTGCATTTCCGCAAGGCGCGGCCGGTTGCGCGCCAGCCACGCGTGCTGATCGTCGCGCCGATGTCCGGGCATTTCGCGACGCTGCTGCGCGGCACCGTCGACACGATGCTGGCCGATCACGACGTGTACATCACCGACTGGCACAACCCGCGAGACATCCCGCTTTCGGCCGGGCGTTTCGGCTTCGACGAATACGTCGGGCACGTAATCGATTTCATTCACCAGATCGGCCCGGACGCGCACGTGCTCGCGATCTGCCAGCCGACCGTCGCCGCGCTGTCGGCAGTCGCGCTGATGGCCGCCGGCGGAGATCCGACCCAACCCGCGAGCCTGACGCTGATGGCGGGGCCGATCGACTGCCGCGTGAATCCGACGAAAGTCAATGCGCTCGCCACGAGCCGGCCGATCGAATGGTTCGCGCGCAACCTGATCAGTGTCGTGCCGCCGGGCTTCGTCGGCGCGCAGCGTTGCGTGTATCCGGGCTTCGTGCAGGTCGGCGCGTTCATGTCGATGAATCCCGATCGCCATGCCGCTTCGTTTGCCGACCTCTACTACGAGCGTGCGAAAGGCGACTTGGCGAAAGCCGACACGCTGCGCCACTTCTACGACGAATACTTCGCGACGGCCGATCTCACCGCGGAGTTCTATCTGGAAACGGTCGAGAAAGTATTCCAGCAATACGCGCTCGCGCGCGGCGAACTGATGGTCGGCGACCGGCTGGTGGAACCGGCGGCGATCCACCGCACCGCGCTGCTGACGATCGAGGGCGAGAAGGACGACATCTGCGCCGTGGGCCAGACGGTGGCCGCGCAGGAGCTGTGTTCCGGATTGCCGCCTTACCTGAAAACGCACCACGTGCAGACGGGCGTGGGTCACTATGGCGTGTTCAACGGCAGCCGTTGGGAAACGCAGATCTATCCGATCGTACGTGCGACGATCCATGACAACGAACCGTACGATCGCAGCGCCGATACGGACGGCGGAGCGAGCGGCGCGCACTACGTGACGCTGCGGTCATTGCTCGACGCGCGCGCGGCCGATCACGATGCGGCGGCGACCGCGACGCAATCCGATCGCGTGCACTGAACGCGCGCGGTACGGCAGCGATGTACGCGGCACATCGGCGCTGCAAACGAATCGCCCCGCACGGATGGCGGGGCGCGATGTCGGTCAGTGCGCGAGCGGCAAGGCTCGCGCACGCCGTCGATATTACGAACAGGCCTTGCCGTGCGATGCGTGGTAGCCCTTCGCCTTCGCATCGGCTTCCGACATGTAGCTGCCGTGCTTCGTCTTGCCGTAGTACTTGTCGGTCGAGCAGTGGTAGACCTTCGTGCTGTCGTTGGCCCACACCTTGCCCGCGCCGCCGCCGGGCGCCGCTGCCGCGGTCGTCGCGGGCGCGCTCTTCGCCGGTGCCGCGCCCGATGCGGCGGAAGCGGAAGCCGCGGTCGCGGGGGCTGCGGCCGGTGCGCTGGCCGCGGCTGCCGACGATGCGCCGTACCACGTCTTCACGCCCTTGTGACCGGCGCATGCGCCCTTCTTCGACGCGCCCGAATAGAACGAACCGTCCTTGCACAGCCCGGTCGTGCCGGCCGGCGCGCTGGCCGGAACCTGTGCGAACGCACCGATCGACATGCCCATGCCCGCGACGAGCGCGGCGATCAACATCGTCTTTTTCATAGTCCTCTCCTGATTTGCCTGAATGGGAAAAACGTCCCGACGCGATGCGGGGAATACCGCGCCGCGGGTCAACGGACCCAGCGGCACACGCGGTGATGGTGGTGATCGAAATGGCACACGCGGTGCGAATGGGCTTCGGCCAGCGCCGGCACGAGCACGGCGCAGGCGACGGCCGTCACGGTCAGGATCTTCGCGATGCGGGTCATGACATTCTCCTGGGTAAGCCAGCCGGCGCTCCGGCTGTTATCCCCTTAACGCCGGCCACCGATGCGCCGTGCACCGCACCCGTGTCGAATTGACGATCTTTGACAGCGTGTAACGAAACGTCACGCGTGACTGACAAACAACCGTCAGTTCTTTCCATTTCATTACATGGCGAATGCTTTGGATATCGAATGACCGAAGCAGGACGAGGTGTCCGGACAAGATCAATAAAAAAACCGCCCGAAGGCGGTCTTTCACAGGCACGTGGATGCCTCGCGTGCGAAACAACGGAGGCTACGCGCCCGCGTCGCCCCACGGCGTCGGCGCAGGCACTTCGCATGGCCCGTCGACGTCGATCGACTTGAAATCGGCCGGCCCGACGATCTCCAGATACTCCATGTCGGGCGAATAGTCGAACAGGTAATGCACGATTCCCGGTGCCTGGTGCACGCAGTCGCCGGCGTTCACCAGCGTCTCGCGGTCGCCGTACATGAAGCGCGCCCAGCCCTTCAGCATGACGACGATGTGGAACTCGGCCTCGTGACGGTGCCAGCCGGTGCCCGCCGCCGGTGCATGATTCGCCCTGACGAGTTGCGCGACGACCTTGCCGTTCGTCGCGGCCGCGATGCCGAGATCGCGATACAGGAAGAAGTCGCGCAGGCCTTCGCCTTGATACGCGGTGTCCTGCGGCCTCACGTGGGAAAACGCGGTAGGGGTCGGCGTGCTCATCGCGGTGCTCCTCGATCGAAAGAGTCATCCGGGACAAGCATTTAGCGTTCCAGGCCGCAGCAGCGCCCGCTTACTTGAGCCGCCCCGACAGGAACTGCCCGAGCCGCTCGCTCTTCGGATTGACGAGAATCTCCCGCGGATCGCCCTCTTCCTCGATCTTCCCCTGGTGCAGGAAGATCACGTGGTTCGACACGTTGCGCGCGAAGCCCATCTCGTGCGTGACGACGACCATCGTGCGGCCCTCCTCGGCCAGCTTCTGCATCACCTTCAGCACTTCGCCGACGAGTTCCGGGTCGAGCGCCGACGTGGGTTCGTCGAACAGCATCACCTCCGGTTCCATCGCGAGCGCACGCGCGATCGCGACACGCTGCTGCTGTCCGCCCGACAGGTGCGACGGATACATGCCTTCGACGCGCGGCGCGAGGCCGACCTTCTCCAGATACTTGCGCGCCCGCGCGACGGCCTCTTCCTTGCCGATCCCGAGCACGGCCATCGGCGCCTCGATCACGTTCTCGAGCACCGTCATGTGCGCCCACAGGTTGAAGTGCTGGAACACCATCGACAGCTTCGTGCGCATGCGCTGCAGCTGCTTCTGGTCGGCCACGCGCAGCGAGCCGTTGCGGTCGCGCGTGGTCTCGATCGGCTCGCTGCCGATCGTGATCTGCCCCGAGCACGGCTGCTCGAGGAAGTTGATGCAGCGCAGGAACGTGCTCTTGCCGGAGCCGCTCGAGCCGATGATGCTGATCACGTCGCCGGCCTTCGCCTTCATCGACACGCCCTTCAACACCTCGTTGTCGCCGAATTTCTTGTGCAGGTTGTCAACGGTGAGCTTGTACATGCTTGGTCCTTCCTTGCGAATCTTGCGAATGCGTTAATGGCCGCGCGGCGACAGGTACGCGAGCCAGCGCGTCTCGAGCTTGCGGAACGCCCAGATGAGCGCGAACACGACGATGGCGTACAGCACGGCCGCGATGCCGTAGGCCTGGAACGACATGTACGTGGCGGAGTTGACATCGCGCGTGACCTTCAGGATGTCGGGCACGGTCGCGGTGAACGCGAGCGTCGTCGCGTGCAGCATCAGGATCACTTCGTTGCTGTAGCTCGGCAGCGAACGGCGCAGCGCGGACGGCAGGATGATGCGCGTATAGAGCTTGAAGCGCGACATCCCATAGGCCATCCCGGCCTCGATCTCGCCGGCCGACGTCGCCTTGATCGCGCCCGCGAAGATCTCGGTCGCATACGCGCATTCGTTCAACACGAACGCGAGCAGCGTGCAGTTCATCGCGTTGCGGAAGAACGTGTCGAGCAGCACGTGGTTGTGCACGACCTGCAGGCTGTAGATGCCGGTGTAGCACATCAGCAGCTGCACGTAGAGCGGCGTGCCGCGGAACACGTACGTATAGAGCCACACCGGGCCGGAAATCCAGCGGTTCGACGACGCGCGCGCGATCGCGAGCGGCACGGCCAGCGCGAAGCCGAGCGCGATCGACACGACCAGCAGCCACAGCGTGATCGCCAGGCCGCTGAAGCGGTAGCCGTCGGTGTAGAGATAGCTTTGCCAGTACTGGCTGATGAGTTCGATCACAGTGCAAGCCTCCGGACGCCCACGGAATAACGCTTCTCGAGGTGGTGCAGCACGACGTTCGACACAGTCGTGATCGCGAGGTAGATCGCACCCGCCGCGAGCGTGAAGAAGAAGAAGTCGAGCGTGCTCTTGCCGGCGTCCTGCGACGCCTTCACGACATCGGCGAGGCCGATGATCGACACGAGCGCGGTGGCCTTCACGAGCACCTGCCAGTTGTTGCCGATGCCCGGCAACGCGAAGCGCATCATTTGCGGGAACATGATCCGGTGGAACACCCGCCAGCCGCTCATCCCGTATGCGAAGCCGGCTTCGAGCTGGCCGCGCGGCACCGCGAGGAACGCGCCGCGGAACGTTTCGGTGAAGTACGCGCCGTAGATGAAGCCGAGCGTCACGACGCCGGCCACGAACGGATCGATGTCGATCTGGTCCCAGCCGAGCAGGTCGGTCGCGTCGTTCAGCAGGATCTGGATCCCGTAGAACAGCAGCAGCATCAGCACGAGATCGGGCACCGCACGGATCAGCGTCGTATAGAACGTGCCGACCGACCTGAGCACGCGGTTGGTCGACAGTTTCGCGCCCGCGCCCGCGAGGCCCAGTATGAGCGACGCGGCGAGCGACAGCACCGCGAGCTTCACGGTCTCGACCGTGCCGGCCCACAACAGCGGGCCAAATCCTTGGAAGATCATGTTTGGGATCCAGAACGATGTGGCTGGATTGTCAATAGCCATTACGCGCGCATCAAACGATATCTGCGCATTACCTGATGTCGTCCGCTCATCAAGCCGGACGCGTCATGCGAAGCAAGCGGCACCCGGGAACTGACACGACACGACACGACACGACACGACACGACACGACACGACACGGCGCGCCGCAGCGGAGGCGCGCCGCATCGACGGTCAGCCGCCGTAGACGTCGAATGCGAAGTACTTCTTCTCGAGCTTCTTGTACGTGCCGTCCTTGATCATGTCGGCGATCGCGTGGTCGATTTTCGCCTTCAGGTCGGCGTCGTCCTTGCGCAGCCCGATGCCGGCGCCGTTGCCGAGCGTCTTCGGATCGTCGATGTCCTTGCCGGCGAAATCGAAGTTCGCGCCGCGCGGCGTCTTCAGGAAACCGAGGTCGGCCTGCACCGCGTCCTGCAGCGCGGCGTCGAGGCGGCCGGACATCAGGTCCTGGTACACGCCGTCCTGGTTCTGGTAAGGCACGACCTGCACGCCCTTCGGCGCCCAGTAGGCCTTCGCGTAGGTTTCCTGGATCGTGCCCTGCTCGACGCCGACCGACTTGCCCTTCAGCGATTCGGCCGTCGGCTGCAGGTTCGCGCCTTTCTTCGCGACCAGGCGCGTCGGTGTGTTGAACAGCTTGTCGGAGAACGCGATCTGCTCGGCGCGCGCCGGCGTCATCGACATCGACGACAGCACGCCGTCGAACTTCTTCGCCTTCAGCGCCGGGATCATCCCGTCGAAGTCGTTCTCGATCCACACGCATTTCGCCTTCAGCCGTGCGCAGATCTCGTTGCCGAGATCGACGTCGAAGCCGACGACCTTGCCGCTTGCGTCCTTCGATTCGAACGGCGGGTAGCTGGCGTCTACGCCAAACCGGATCGTCGACCAATCCTTGGCGTGGGCACCGACCGCGAGGCAGGCAAGGGCAATACTGAGCGCGAGTTTCTTCATGGCGTTCCTGTCATAGGCGAACTGGGCACGGGTCCGGTCGGGCGTCGCCGCCGCGAACCGTTCCAACCCGGAAGCCACCCGTCCGGTGACTTCCGAAGTTGTACATACAACTTTGCCTTTTTCAGGTCACCGCCAGCAATCCGTGTTTATCTCTAATTGTCGGCGGATTGTTTCCATGAGCGAATTTCCCTTATATTTCAATTCGCTACAGATTACATGCAGATGAAATCCAGCTTTCTGTGCGGCTTCGGCATGTCGTCGTCGCGTCTGCATTTGTCTATACTTTTCCGCCTGTCGCGCTCGCCGACGCGGTGGTCGCGATCCGTACGACCTCTGCCGGCCCCCCGATGGGCGCTCCGGATGCAGGCCGGAATAACCCGAATCCCGGGCCCACAGTCGGGCCCGCACCGCGTCGATCCCGGTACACTCCGCCCGAACACCGCACGAAGGCCGGCCCGCGACGGCACGCGGCCGCCGTCTCTTGAACAGCAATGCAATGACCACACCGATCTATCAGGAAATCAAGGACTTCATCCTCGCGCGCATTCATGCGGGCGAGTGGGCGGAAGGCGACCAGGTGCCGTCGGAGAACGAGCTCGCGCGCGAATTCAACGTCGCGCGGATGACGGTCAACCGCGCGCTGCGCGAGCTGACGGCCGAACAGGTGCTCACGCGCACGCGCGGCTCGGGCACGTATGTCGCGTCGCCGAAATACGAATCGACACTGGTCGCGATCCGCAGCATCTCGGATGAAGTCGCCGCGCGCGGCCATGCGTATCGTGCGCAGGTGCTGGAGGTCGGCGCGGCCGTCGCCGACGCGAAGCTCGCCGACGAGTTGCAGCTCGACACCGGCAGCCCGATCTTCCATTCGCGCGTGCTGCACTTCGAGAACGACACGCCCGTTCAGCTCGAGGAGCGCTGGGTCAACCCGGCCTGCGCACCCGAATACGCGCTGCAGGACTTCACGACGACGACGCCGAACCAGTACCTGACGCGCGTCGCGCCGCTGCAGCGGGTCGAATACCGGATCGAGGCTGCGATGCCCGATGCGGCAACGCGCCGGCACCTGACGACGGACGAACGCGAGCCGTGCCTGCTGCTGCATCGGCGCACGTGGTCGCAAGGGATGGTCGCGTCGGTGGCCAATCTGTGGCATCCGGGCAGTCGCTACCGGTTCACCGGGCATTTCTGACGCGGGGCGAACGCGTTCAGCGCACGCCGGGGCGCCCCCAGCGCTCGATCGCGCCAACCGCCAGCCCCACCCCGTCCTCCCGCGCGATCCGCGCACCGAGTTCGGCGGCACGCGCTTGCGTGTCGGCTCGTGCAGCGAACGCGATCGCGCGTGCAAGCGCCGCGGCGTCCACACGCCGCCCCGCCACCGGCGCATCGGCCACACCGGCGCGTTGCAGCCGGCTCGCCCAGAAGAACTGATCGCCCGCGAACGGCACGACGACCGACGGAATGCCCGCCCGCGCGGCCGAATGCGTGGTACCCGATCCGCCGTGATGGATCGCCATCGATACATGCGGAAACAACCGGTCGTGCGGCGTCTCGCCGATCACGCACACGTGCGCCGGCAGCATCGACACATCGATGCCGCTCCAGCCCGGATAAAACAACGCGCGCCGGCCGTCGAGCGCCTGCAACAGCGCGTCGACCATCGCGGCCCGGTCGAACCCGGCCATGCTGCCGAAGCCGATATACACGGGCGGATCGCCCGCGTCGAGAAAGCTCGACAGCGCGGGCGGCGGCGTCCACGCGGGCGCGCCGACGCGCCACTGACCGCATGCCAGCACATGCGACGGCCAGTCGGCCGGATCGGCCAGCAGCGCGGGCGACACGCCGTACAGCATCGGATGATCGGTCCATACGGCCCGGCGCGGCGGCAGTCCGCACACGCTGGCGCGCGCCGCATTGGTCGCCCGCCTGAACGCGTGCCACAGCAGCGCGTTCACGAACCGGTGGCTCGCGCGATTCAGCCAGCGCGGCACCTTGCCGGGTGGCAGAAACGGCGACGCGAACGTCGCGGTCGGCGTGATCGGGATCATCCCCGTACCGATCGCCGGCACGCCGCGATACTCGGCAACCGATAGCCCGACGAACGACGCCAGCCCCGACACCAGGATCGCATCGCAACCGGCCGATGCGGCGGCGACTTCGCGCATCCATGCAGCCGTGTTCGCATTCGCGATCGCCGCGAGCGCCTTCGACGTGTCGTTGAAACCGCCGCGCCCGCGCACCGCTTCGGACAACGCACCATCCGGCGCGATCGCCGAGCGGATGTCGCCGGACAGCGGCTCGCAAGGCACGCCGAGCGCGGCAGCCGAACCGAGCGTCGCGACGTCGGCCAGCAACCGGACCTCATGGCCGGCATCCAGCAGCGCGCGGCCGAGCGCCGCGAGCGGGCGCGTGTCGCCTTCGGTGCCGTAAGTGGCGATGACGAGCTTCATGCGTGGCTCCTCCTGCATGATGCAGGCGAGTGGATTCATAAAAGTGCACGTCGTATACTAATGCAATTCGTGCACTTTAAGTCGATACCGAACCATGCCAACGACGACCGACGATCCGGGCCGCCGCGCACGCAAGCGCATCCAGATGCTCGCGCATCTCGCCGACACCGGCGCACGCCTGTTCGATGCGCACGGCTACGACGCAGTGACGATGGAACAGATCGCCGCGCAGGCCGATGTCGCGAAACGTACGCTGTACAACCACTTTCCGACGAAGGAGGCCGTGCTCGCGCACTGGCTCGAAGGCGAACTCGCGCGCGACCTCGCGCACCTGCAGCGCGACGTCGCGCGACGGAAGACCTTCGCGTCGCGGATCGCCTGCGTGCTCGCCGCGTCGGCCGCATGGTGCGAACAGCATCCGGTGTATCTGCTCGCATACCTGCGGCATCGGTTCCTGAGCATCGGAGTGGCGCAAGCGGAAAGCGGCGAGGATGGCGGCGGCGACATCGCGCTCGTGTGGCAGCAGCTGATCGCAGCCGGACAGCAGGCGGGCGAACTGAACCCGGCGCTAGCCGCCGACCAGCTCGCCACGTGGTTCCATCACCTGTATCTCGCGGCGATGCTGCGCTGGCTGACCGTGCCGGGGTTGTCGCTGAAGCGGGAATTCCAGTCGGTCGCGAGGCTGTTCGTCGAAGGCGCGCACGCGAAAGCGTGAGCGCTCACGCCATTCGCGCGCACGTCGAGCGCACTGCGCGCCGGCCGGCGATCCGGAACGCCATCGGGAACGGCAGGTGCCCGGCACTGCCGGCGACACGCAGCCGGCGGACACACCGCGCACCGCGAGCGGCGACCGTTGAAGGCATCGCGTGATGCGGAGGGATTTTTACAACGATCGCACGGACGGGATGCCAAATTTCCCGCGCAGCAGTATGCTGGTGCCGTACGACCGCGCACGATGCCTCGGGCAATCCCTTAGTCCGCACGTCGTCGCGCCGCCGTCGCGACCGCAATCATGCGTTGCAAGGAGGGCTTCTTGATGGCTACCACGCATCCGCACTTCCACCTCGAACTACGGCACGCCACCGCGCCGACGTATTTCATCAGCTACCTGTTTCCTGCCTTGCTGTTCGTCTACGAACTGCTGCGCGTCGGTCAATGGATCCGCGATCACGGGATGCAATTCGCCGTGTTCAAGCAGATGGGTTACGAGTATCTGCTGATGCTGCTGTTCGTCGGGCTGCAGATCGTCGTCGAGGCGGTCTTCCTGCTCGGTGCCGCGATGCGCCGTGACAATCGCGACTTCGAACACCGGCTGCCGAACGTGGTTCTCGGCATTGGCTGCTCGATCGCGATTCTCGCCGTCGACCTCGCAATCCAGCTGTCGTTCTGAGCACCGGCGGGTCGGGCCCGCCGGTTGCATCGCACGCCCGCGCCCGGGCGTTCAGGCGAGCGCGTCGCGCAGGAACGTCGCCACGGCCGCGAGTACGTCGTCGGTCCGCTCGCGATGCGGCATGTGTCCGCATCCGTCGAGCA
Organism: Burkholderia sp. Bp9004; assembly: GCF_003858025.1. NCBI lineage: Bacteria > Pseudomonadati > Pseudomonadota > Betaproteobacteria > Burkholderiales > Burkholderiaceae > Burkholderia > Burkholderia sp. Bp9004. Next base: position 142,365 of record NZ_QTQD01000004.1, read on the forward strand.
GCAGGAACGACGACGGCCCCGCGACGCGCGCGGCGATCCGTTTCGGATGCACGTCCGACCCGTATTCGTCCTGCTCGCCGTGAATCGCGAGCGTCGCGCAACGCACGCGCGGCAGTTCGTCGTCGAGACTCCAGTCGCGAAACGCCGGCGACAACCACGTGTCGACCCACGCACGCAGCACCCATTCGGCCTTGTCGCCGTGATAACGCGCGAGCCGGTCGAGCTGGCCGGGCGCGTCGAACTGCTGCCCCGCCTCGCGAATGCCGTCGCGCGTGCGATCCTCGACGAACGCCTGCGCGGAGACCGTCACCAGTGCGCGGCAACGCGCCGGATACGCGGCCGCGCATCCGACCGCCATGCCGCCGCCGACGCTGTGCCCGAACGCCACGAACGCATCGATGCCGAACCGCTCGAGCAGCGCATGGAATCCGTGATCGGCCTCGTCGCGCACGAACGTCATGCCGAGTTGCCCCGGATGACGATCGGACCGCCCGAAGCCCAGCCGGTCGTATGCGATCACGTCGCGCCGGGTGGCGCGCGCGAGTTGCGCGGGGAAGTCGCGCCATAGTTCGACGCAGCCGAGCGAATCGTGCAGCAGCACGATCGGTGCGACCGGCGTAGGTGCGGCCGGCTCAGGTGCGACCGGCGTAGGTGCGACCGGCGCAGGTGCAGCCGGTGCCCGCGCGGGCACGCCGCGCCAGCGCTTCGCGAAGAGACGCCCTTGCGGCGTCTCGACCCAGGTCTCCTCGGTCACGATTTCAGTCATGTGTGTCGTCGTCTGCATGAAGGCGGCCGCACGCGGGCGGGCCGCATCGAATGCCGACGATGGTGGCCCGGCGACGCGCGCCGCGTCAAGCAAGGCCCCACCGCCCGCACGCTCATTCGGGCTGCGGCGGCAGATACTCCATCTGCGCTTCGTCGTACAGCCGGTAGATCAGCGCCTGCATCGCGCGGATGTCCCCCGATTCGTCGAGCATCCGCATGCTCATGATGATCGGCGACACGAGGTTCGGATCGTCGAGCGGCTTGTAGCTGATATCGTCGCGCTTCAGGCCGTACACGCTGTGCGGCACGACCGACACGCCCTCGCCCATCGCGACGAGTCCGAGCGCGATCTGCAGTTCGCGCGTCTCGTAGATCTTGCGCGGCTGCAACGCGCGATCGTGAAAGGCGGCGAGCACCTGGTCCGCATAGCTCGGCCGCGGCGCCTTCGGGAAGATGATCAGCGTGTCGTTCACGAGATCGTGCAGCGACAGCACGGGCTTCGCGCCGTCGAGCACGTGACCGACCGGCAGCGCGACGATCATCCGCTCCTCGCGCAGCACGACGCGCCGCACGCTCGGATCCTCGTGACGGATGCGCCCGAACCCGACGTCGATGCGCCCTTCCTTCAGCGCCTTGATCTGGTCCATCGTCGACATCTCGTGCAGGCTCAGCTCGACGGCCGGATACTCGCTGCGAAAGCGCCGGATGATCTTGGGCAGCATCCCGTACAGCGTCGAACCGACGAACCCGACCGACATGCTGCGCTCGATCTTGCCGACCCGCTTCGTCATCGATTCGAGCTCGGTCGTCTGCGCGAGCAGCTGCACCGCGTGCGAATAGAAGAACCGCCCCGCGTCGGTCAGCTTCAGCGGCCGCGCGTTGCGCTCGAACAGCGGCACGCCGAGCGCCTCCTCGAGCTGCTGGATCTGCCGGCTGAGCGGCGGCTGCGCGATGTGCAGGCGCTCGGCCGCACGCGTGAAATTCCGCTCCTCGGCAACCGCGACGAAGTAGCGGAGATGTCTCAACTCCATTTTTCGATCCCTCCCGGACCGGCAACGGACGTTCATTCGGCCGCGCGCAGACGCGTGCCGAGCCGGTCGTCCCGTGATCGCCCGATCCCGATGCCATGACGATACCTCAGCCCGCGCCGAAACCGGCGCGAGCAGCGTCGTGCCGCCCTCGCGTCCGGCACCGCGCAAAGCAAAACGGGAAGCCGCCAGGCTTCCCGTTTCTTCATCGACGCCGCGTCGCGGCAGCGTCTCGACCGCGCATCACGCCTCGGTCGCGTACAGCGCATCGCGCTGCGCGTCGCTCAACGAGTCGAGCGGCACGTCCGGCAGCCGATAGCAGATCATCGCGCCGTACAGCTCGGCCAGGCAGTTGCTGCCGGCGTCGAGCGCGTAGCCGTCCTCGCCGTCCGGCGCCGGCGGATACACTTCGCGCCACGCGTTGATCGCGGCTTCGATTCGCACGATGGAAACGGGTCCGGCCTTCCGCTCGGCGGGTGATGCACTCATGGATTCCTCTGGGTTGCGCGCTCCGCGGGCCGTGCCGGCGCGGCGGAACGATGGAAACGCCGGGCGCCGCCGGCCGCCGCGAGAGGCACGCGCCGGATGCCCGATCCGCGCCGCGCTCGTCGCGCCGGCCGGGCCGTGTGGCCCGGTAGGGTCGGGCAATATAACCGGCTTTGACCCCGTGCAGGGGAAAGCGGACAAAAAAAACGGGAAGCGTGCGGCTTCCCGTTTCGTTGCGCCATCGCGCGGCCGCGTGCCGCGCCGGCATCAGCCCGCGGTTTCGCGGTTCTCCACGCGCTGCAGCTGCGCGCCGCGGCTCGCGGCGACCCACGGTGCGATCTCCATGTCCTCGTAACGCACGAAGCGGCTCTTGTTCAGGAGCCGGTAGCCGAGCCACACGACGAGGAACAGCGGAATGCCGACGTAGGTCGCGGCCACACCCGCCCAGTCGATCCGGTTCGCGAGAAACGCCTGATAGTCCTGGCCGAGCGCGATCACGAGACACAGCACGAACGCGAACAGCGGGCCGAACGGGAACCACTTCGACTGGTACGGCAGCTGGTCGACCGCGTAGCCTTGCGTCACATAGCCCTTGCGGAACCGGTAGTGGCTGATCGCGATGCCGAGCCACGCGATGAAACCTGTCATCCCCGACGTGTTCAGCAGCCACAGGTACACCGTCTTGTCGCCGTACAGCGACGTGAAGAAGCACAGCGCGCCGACGGCGGTCGTCGCGTACAGCGCGTTGCGCGGCACGCCGCCCGGCGACAGCTTCGCGAACAGCTTCGGCGCGCGGCCTTCCGTCGCGAGGTTGTAGAGCATCCGCGTCGACGCGTACATGCCCGAGTTGCCGGCCGACAGCACGGCCGTCAGGATCACCGCGTTCATCACGCCGGCCGCGAACGCGAGGCCCGCGTGGCGGAACACGAGCGTAAACGGACTCACGCCGATGTCGGTCACGTCGCTCTTCAGCAGGTTCGGATCGGTATAGGGAATCAGCACGCCGATCACGAAGATCGCCAGCACGTAGAACAGCAGGATGCGCCAGAACACCTGACGCACGGCGCGCGGGATCGTCGTGCGCGGGTTCTCCGATTCGCCGGCCGCGACGCCGATCAGCTCGGTGCCCTGGAACGAGAAGCCCGCGATCATCGCGACGCCCATCAGCGCCGGCAGGCCGCCCGCGAACGGCGCGTCGCCGATCGTCAGGTTGCCCCAGCCGTTGCCCGGCGCGCCTTTCAGAATGCCGAAGATCATCAGCAGGCCGACGCCGATGAACGCAACCACGGTGACGACCTTGATCAGCGCGAACCAGTATTCGGCTTCGCCGAAGCCACGCACGGTCAGCGCATTGAGCAGGAACATCACGCCGAGGAACGCGGCACTCCACCAGACGCCCGGCACGTCCGGGAACCAGTAGTGCATCACGAGCTGCGCGGCGACGAGTTCGACCGCGATCGTCACGGCCCAGTTGTACCAGTAATTCCAGCCGAGCGCGAAGCCGAAGCCTTCGTCGACGTATTTCGCGCCGTAGGTCGCGAACGAGCCCGACACCGGCATGAACGCAGCCATTTCGCCAAGGCTCGTCATCAGGAAGTAGACCATCAGGCCGATCAGCATGTAAGCGACCATCGCGCCGCCAGGGCCGGCCTGCGAGATCGACGCGCCGGACGCGACGAACAGGCCCGTACCGATCGAGCCGCCGATGGCGATCATCGTCAGATGGCGCGCCTTCAGCGCGCGATGAAGCTTGGGTGGGTTCGCGGACGAACCGGGTTGGTCGGAATTCGGAATTGCGGACATAAACGAGACGAACGTTGAGCGGGCCGGCATCCGGAGCCGGCGCATGCGGGATCGGGGCGCGGCGCGCCGCCTGCTGCGATGCATTCGATGCGGCCCCGATACGCGTTGCGCGCCGGGCGCCTGCGGCGAAGCGCGGATTCTACCTGATTCGCCACGACGGCAGCTGAGCGCCGAACGCCCCGCCGCCGCATGCAGACGCAGCAGAATCAACAAGTTGGACACGGCGGGGCGACGAGACGGCGGCATGGCTGCGGGTTGCGCGGTACAGGTCATGCCATTCGAGTGGTCATCCGCGATGGCGAACCGCGCAAGGCGTAATCGTCCCGGCGCAATCGCCCGATCCTGTATTAAAACGACAAATCGATCCGCAAGCGCCGCTAATAATCAGACAAAATACCGGCCACTCACAATTGATTCAAATCAAACCGACATCCGGCTCACAGTAATGGCGTGTAATCGTTCCGAATCGCGATCGGCGCATGCATGTTTTGCATCGCGCGGCGAAATTCCGGGATTCGCGAGATAATGCCGATTAATGCGAATTAATCACCGCGCGGAATCGTCTACGACGCAAATTTCCGCCGCCCACCCCCGAGGATGAAGCCACACACGCCGCTCGCCACGGCGCGCCGTCATACCGCGTCGGCCGTGGCACGCATTCTGTCGCCCCGCGGCGTACTCGTCGCGGGCATCATGCTGCTCCTGTTCAGCTGGGGACTCTCGACGTCGCTTTTAATCGAGGCACGCCACGACGCATACGATCATGCGGTCGAAAATGCGCGCAACCTGATGCTGCTGATCGAGCGCGATATTTCCCGCAATATCGAACTGTATGATCTGTCGCTGCAAAACGTCGTCGACGGCCTCGCCGATCCGGAACTGATGGCTTTGCCGCCGCACCAGCGTCACCGGCTGCTGTTCGACCGCGCCGCGAGCGGCGCGTATCTCGGCGCCATTTTCGTGATGGATCCGCACGGCAATATCGTGATCGATTCGGCCGAATCGCCGCCGCGACAAGGCAATTTCGCCGACCGCGAATATTTCGCCGTGCATCGCGACCGGCTCGCGCAGGGCCTCTTCATCAGCCGGCCCTATGCGTCCCGGCTGCGCGGCGGCGCATTGACGATCGCGCTCAGCCGACGGATCACGCTGGCCGATGGCCGCTTCGGAGGGATCGTCGTCGGCACGCTCAGCATCGACTACTTCCGCGCGCTGCTCGACGGTCTCGCGGTCGGCAAGCACGGCAGCGCGGCGATCGTCGAGGACAACGGCGCGCTCGTGTCCCGCCTGCCGTTCGATGCGCGCGTGGTCGGCCTCGACCTTCACAACGCCCCGCTCTTCATCGAGGCGCAGCGCAGCAGCGAAGGCGCGTTGACGGGCGTCGGCGCGATCGACGGCGTGCGGCGCATCTATGTTTACAAGCATCTCGCGAATCTGCCGCTGGTCGTCGACGTCGCGCCCGCCGAGATCGACATCTACGCGTCGTGGCGCCATCGCACGATCTGGACCGCCGTGCTGATGGCCCTGTTTACCGTGTTCATCGCGTGGGGCTCGCTCGCGCTGTCGCGCGAACTCAAGCGCCGGCAGATCGCCGAGTCGAAGCTGTACCGGCTCGCGCACACCGATTCACTGACCGGGCTCGACAACCGCGGCACGTTCGACACGGTGCTCGCGAAGGAAGCGCTGCGCGCGTCGCGCAGCGGCCGCCCGCTGTCGGTGCTGTTCGTCGACGTCGATCATTTCAAGGCGTTCAACGACTACTACGGCCACCTCGCCGGCGACGATGTGCTGCGCCGCGTCGCGCAATCGGCGTCGCGCTGCCTGCGCCGCGACAGCGACCACGTCGCGCGCTACGGCGGCGAGGAATTCGTCGTCACGCTGCCGGACACCGATGCGCGGGGCGCGGCGACCGTCGCCGAAGGGATCCGCCGCGCGATCGCCGGGCTCGACATCGCGCACGGCCGCAGCCCGTACGGGCACGTGACGGCGAGCATCGGCGCCGCGACCACCGCCGGCGGGCGCATCGACGCCGCGACGCTGCTGCGGCAGGCCGACGAGGCGCTGTACCGCGCGAAGTCCGGCGGACGCAATCGCGTGTCGAACGCCGAGGCAAACACCGCCGACGCGTGACGCGGCGGCCGGCGGCGCCCGCACCGCGTCGCCGTGGACAGCCCGCGCGCGTTCGGCTAGCGTTACGTCAGCTGCGCGTGCGGCGCGGCGCCGGCCCGCGCGAGCCGCCCGCGCGTATTCCGGCCACCCCGCCGGCCATCTCCGCTCCGTCATGAACGCCCAGCTTCCTGCCCGACTGCCGCCGCTCCTGCGCCACGCCCTCCGTCCCCTGCTGGACCCTTACCGCCGCTACCGGCACGCGAAGCTGATCCATGCGGCGCGCGTCGCGCTCGCGATCCTCGTGTCGATCGCCTTGTCCACCGGGCTGCGCGTGCCGCACGGCGAATGGTCGACGATCACCGTGCTGATCGTCGTCGGCGGGCTGCAGCACCACGGGAACATCCGCAAGAAGGCGGCCGAGCGCGCGCTCGGCACGTCGATCGGCGCGCTCGCGGGGCTCGGGCTGATCCTGCTCTACTCCGTGCTGCACGCGCCGTTCGCGATCTACTTGCTGATGGCGATCGCGTGCGGATTCTGCGCGTATCACGCGATCGGCAAGGCCGGCTACATCGCGCTGCTGTCGGCGATCACGATGGTGATCGTCGCCGGGCATGGCGACAACGAGATCGTCGACGGCCTGTGGCGCGCGGTAAACGTCCTGACCGGCATCGCGATCGCGCTGGCGTTCTCGTTCGCGCTGCCGCTCTACGCGACCTACTCGTGGCGCTACAAGCTCGCCGATGCGCTGCGCGCGTGCGCGGCCGTGCATACGCGGCTCGCGGGCGACCGCCGCGTGAGCGACGACGCGCACCTGAAGGAAATGGCCGCGCTGAGCGCGCTGCTGGTGCAGCTGCGTTCGCTGATGCCGTCGGTGTCGAAGGAATGCGAGATCTCGGTCACGCACCTCGAAGCGATCCAGCGCAGCCTGCGCCTGTGCATCGGCTACCTGGAGATCCTGTCGAGCACGGTGCCGGACCGCGACGACATAACTGCCCGCGAATACATGCGCTACGAAATGAAGGCCGTAAACCGGCGCATCCGCGACACGCTCGTCGGCGCGAGCCGCGCGCTCAAGGTCGGCACGCCGAGCCGGCTCGCGGCACGCCGCCGGCCGGCCGAGCCGCCGCACGACATGCCTCCGCCGCAGTTGTCGGGCTACGTGTCGATCACGGCCAAGCTGGCCGGCGAAGTGGATCAGTTGCGGGAGAAACTGCTCGATACCACGCAGGCGTGGAATATCTGAAGGTCGCGGGACGCCGGGCTTCACGCCAAAATCTTTCATAATCCTTTCGGCGCGGCGGGCTCGCATCCCGACGGCGGCTGCCCCGCCCTTCAGCCGATCCGGCCCCGGAAGCACGGCCCGCGACGGCGCTCGGCCGCGACCGTTTCGGCCGCCGCTCGGCGCCGGTTTGCGCGGCGTTCTCCGCCTGATTCGCCGCCCGCCGGGCCCGCCGCGACAGGCTCGACAACGTATTGGCGCGAAAATCAGGTCTTGCCCCAACTTCCCGGACAGCCGATACTCGCATATTCCGCGAAATACGATCCCACCGGCTTCAATCCACGGTAATTCCTATGAGCACGATTCTCGAAAGCCTCCCGACCGGCCAGAAGGTCGGTATCGCCTTCTCCGGCGGCCTGGACACCAGCGCCGCGCTGCACTGGATGAAACTGAAGGGCGCCGTCCCGTACGCATATACGGCGAACCTCGGCCAGCCCGACGAAGACGATTACGACGCGATCCCGAAACGCGCGATCGAATACGGCGCAGCCGGCGCCCGCCTGATCGACTGCCGCGCGCAGCTCGTCGCCGAAGGCATCGCCGCGCTGCAAAGCGGCGCATTCCACATCACGACGGCCGGCGTCACGTACTTCAACACGACGCCGATCGGCCGCGCCGTGACGGGCACGATGCTCGTCGCCGCGATGAAGGAAGACGGCGTCAACATCTGGGGTGACGGCAGCACGTACAAGGGCAACGACATCGAGCGTTTCTACCGCTACGGCCTGCTCGTGAACCCGGATCTGAAGATCTACAAGCCGTGGCTCGACCAGACGTTCATCGACGAACTCGGCGGCCGCGCCGAAATGTCCGAATTCATGAACCAGGCCGGCTTCGCGTACAAGATGTCGGCCGAGAAGGCGTATTCGACCGACTCGAACCTGCTCGGCGCGACGCACGAGGCGAAGGATCTGGAAAGCCTCGAGAGCGGCATCAAGATCGTGAACCCGATCATGGGTGTCGCGTTCTGGCGCGACGACGTGAAGATCGCCGCCGAGGAAGTGACGGTGCGCTTCGAAGCAGGCCAGCCGGTCGCGCTGAACGGCGTCGAGTTCAAGGACCCGGTCGAACTGCTGCTGGAAGCGAACCGCATCGGCGGCCGCCACGGCCTCGGCATGAGCGACCAGATCGAGAACCGCATCATCGAGGCGAAGAGCCGCGGCATCTATGAAGCCCCGGGCCTCGCGCTGCTGTACATCGCGTACGAGCGTCTCGTCACCGGCATCCACAACGAAGACACGATCGAGCAGTATCGCGAGAACGGCCGCCGTCTCGGCCGCCTGCTGTACCAGGGCCGCTGGTTCGACCCGCAGGCGATCATGCTGCGCGAAACGGCGCAGCGCTGGGTCGCGCGCGCGATCACCGGCGAAGTGAAGATCGAACTGCGCCGCGGCAACGACTACTCGATCCTGAGCACGAAGTCGCCGAACCTCACGTATCAGCCGGAACGCCTGTCGATGGAGAAGGTGGCGTCGACGTTCTCGCCGCGCGACCGGATCGGCCAGCTGACGATGCGCAACCTCGACATCACCGATACGCGCGACAAGCTGCGCGTTTATACGCAGGTCGGTTTGCTCACGCCGGGTGAATCGTCGGCGCTGCCGCAGATCAAGGGCGATAGCGGCGAGTAAGCAAGCCGTTTTCGCGAGCGGCCGGGCGGCGTAAGAACCGCCCGGCCGCATGCAGCACTCCCCTCCCGCCTTTCTTCAGGCACTGCCGGATTCGGAACGCGCATCACGACGATCCTGCAGTCGCATCAGGATCATTTCGATGCCGTGGCCGTCCCGGTCGCAGTCGTCGCAACCGCAGTCGTCGTCGCAGCCGCAGCCGCCGGCGTGCGTGCCAGATCCTGACCGATCGTGTCCGCGACCGACTTCTCGCACGACTTGATCCCTTCCACCGACTTGTCGAAATTCTTCTCGAGATCGCTGAAGCTGCCGTACGTATAGGCGAAATCGCTGTCGATGTGGACGCTGTTCGACTTGATGTCGTAGCCGCACGCGAACGTCTTGAAATAGATGTCCTGCTTCGTCTTCGCGTCGAGAATGCGCGCGCGGACGACCACCCACGGAATGTAATCGGGCTGGTTGGGCGGCGAGATATAGCCGAACGACGTGAACCATACGTTCATGATGGCATCCGCGTCGGTCTGGATCGCGGAGTAGTCGTCCGACTTGCCGTCGTCGGCGAGCTTCGCTTTCTGACCGTCCAGCTTCACGACCTGATAGCCGTTGCTGGTAAGGCGGCCCGTGACGCCGTCCACGATGTCCGGCGCGAACACGATCTTGCCGGCCGCCACGTGATCCGTATAGGTGCTCGTATGGCTCGCGTTGACGGCGCTTTGCGCGAGCGCGCCGATCAGGCCGAACCCGCCCGCCGCGCCGCCGATATTGACGACCGCGACACGCTTCGGCTCGTTGACTTCGAGGATCGCGATCGAATGCAGCTTCTGACGTGCTTCGGGCTTCATGTCGGTGTTTGGCAACGTGACGCAGCCGGACAGCAGCGTCACGAGCAGGCCGCAACCGAACAGGGTGGCTTTGGATGAGTTCTTCATGCAGTGAGTGGCTTTTTGTTGTTGACGGAACGTTTTCGCCGAGCCGTCGCACGTGGCGCGTGAAGGTGCTGCGCGCGAGTCGGCCGTATGTTTGTTGTTTGATGACCTGACCGTAGGCGTCGAAGCTGTAATCGGACGCGCGCAGCGCCGCCCGGCAATTGTCGTGCGGCTCGAGTGATACTTTGGTCAGCTACCGAGAAAGGGTAACGGCGGGGGTCAAGGTTTCTTTAGGGCGCTTCGTCGAATAATTTTTCTAATCGCTTCGGTATTACAAACAGATTGCATGTCGAGGCACAATGCAGGCGTTCCGATCCAGCACGCCTTCATGATTCCTCGAGCAAACCCGCCTCTCACCGTCATTCACCTGAACGGCCCGATCAACAGCGGGAAGACGACGATCGGTCGCGCGCTCGCCCGCGTGCTGCCGGATGCGCGCTTCATCGACGGCGACGATCACGCTGCCCCCGAAGACGCACCGTTCGACGTGCAGTGGGCGATCGCGCTGGAGCGCCTCGTCACGCAGATCGCGCAGGCCGGAGAACGTCATCTGGTGATCGCCTATCCGATCGGCGAAGCCGAATTCGCACGGCTGCGCGCGGCCTGCGATGCGCGTGATGCACGGTTGATCGTCGTCACGCTCGCGCCGCCCGAGGCGATCGCGGCGTCGGATCGCGGCACGCGGGTGCTGACGGAATGGGAGCGGCAACGTATCGCCGAGATGTATCGGGAAGGGTATGCGGCGCGCGCATTCAGCGATTGCGTGATCGATACGTCGAAGGCATCGGTGAATGCATGCGCGCGAGAGATTGCGCAACGCGTCCGCGCGTCGCACGCATAGCGGCAACGCCCCGGCGAACGATTCGCGACCACCGCCTCACGCCGCGTAGTGGGCGAATGCCTCGTTCACGCGATTGCCGGCTCCGAAGCGGAACACCTCGACCGCGCCGCGTCCGTTTGCGCCGCGATAGTGAATGGCGACGCTGTCCACGCCCGCCAGCACCGCAATGAACTCGAAACGCAGGTCCGGAATGAGTTGCAGCGCCTTCGCCCAGTACGCGCGCACCGCCGCCTTGCCATGCAGGCATCCGCTCGGCTCGCCTGCGATCCGCACGATCATCGGCGAATGCATGACGAAGGCGTCATCGTAGTGCGACAGGATGCGGTCGAGATCGTGCGCGTTCCATGCGTCGATCCATTCCTGCGCGAAGTGCCGCGCGAATGCGTCGGTGATGGGTTCCATGCGGCTCGTCGTCTCCATATCGGGCGCGGCGTGAATGCCGGCCCGTGCGCCCCAGTGTATCAGCGGCCGCACGGCTTCCGCGCACTCGCCGCGGCTCGCATGCGCGCGCTCAATGTTGCTGCCGCACCCCCGACACAACCTGCTCGCGCGCCCCCTTGCGACTCAGCAGCAGCGTGACGACCGCCGACACCGCGAGCGTGCCCGCCACCACGTATAGCCCGGCCGCATACCCGCCCGTCAACTGCTTGAGCCAGCCGATCGCGAACGGCCCGACGAACCCGCCGAGGTTGCCGATCGAGTTGATCATCGCGATCCCCGCGGCCGCGCCGGCGCCTGACAGGAACGCGCTCGGCATCGCCCACAGCGGCGCCTTCGCGGCGCTGATCCCGATGTTGACGACGACCAGCGCGAGCACGGTCAGGAGCGCGGTGTTCGCCTGACCCGCGAACACGAAGCCGATACAGGCAAGCACGCACGGAATCACGACGTGCCAGGTGCGCTCGCCGGTGCGATCCGAATGTCGTGCCCATCCGATCATCGCGACCACCGCGGCAATGCTCGGGATGCCGGTCAGCAAGCCCGTCTGCAACGCGGTGAAGCCGAACTGCTTGACCATCAGCGGCGCCCACAGGCCGAGCGTATAGAGGCCCGCCGACGTGCCGAAGTAGATCAGCGCGAGCGCCAGCACGCGCGGGTCGCGCAGCGCCTGCCACGCGCCGGCCGTGTGTCCGGCATGCGTGTGCCGCGCGTCGGCCTCGGACTTCAGCTTCGCGATCAGCCAGTCGCGCTCGTCCGGCTCCAGCCACGCGGCCTTCGACGGCGCATCGGTCAGGCACTTCAGCACGACGAAGCCGAGCGCGACCGCGGGCAGCGCCTCGACGATGTAGAGCATCTGCCAGTCGGCGAGGCCGAACATCGGTGGCATCTGCATGATCGCGCCCGACAGCGGCGAGCCGATCGCGGTCGAGATCGGCGCGGCCGCCATGAACCACGCGGCGGCCACTGCGCGCTGCTTCGCGGGAAACCACAGGCTCAGGTACAGGATGATGCCGGGAAAGAAACCGGCTTCCGCAACGCCGAGCAGGAAGCGCAGCACGTAGAAGCTCGTCGGCCCGGCCGCGAACGCGGACACCGCCGACACGATGCCCCACGTGATCATCACGCGCGCGATCCAGATGCGGGCGCCGACACGATGGAGAATCAGGTTGCTCGGCACTTCGAAGAGAAAGTAGCCGATGAAGAACAGGCCGCCGCCGAGTCCGAACGCGGTGGGCGACAGGCCGATCGCCTTGTTCATCGTCATCGCCGCGAAGCCGACGTTGACGCGATCGAGAAAGCTGACGAAGTAAAGCAGCATCACGAACGGAATGATGCGCCACATCAGTTTCCGCGCGACGCGGGTTTCCAGATCCGCTTGCATGTGTCTCCTCCTTCGAGGTCGGGCCGCGCGCTGTCCGCACGAGCCCCGTGGGTGCTTGCCGGCGTCACGACGAATCGTGTGCGCCGGCGCCCGGCTCACGTCGAATGCGCGAGTCGCGGGCAGGAAAATCCGGTGAGCGGTGAACGGAAGGCGGCCGGCTGCGCACGCGCGCTGCCGGCGCAGTCCGTGCTGCCGTCAGGCTGCGACCGCCGCGTGCGCGACGCGCTCGCAGACGGCCGCCGTCACCTGCGCGGTCGTCGCGCTGCCGCCGAGATCGCGCGTATGCAGCGACGGATCGGCCGTCACCGCCTCGATCGCCTGCATCACGCGCGCCGCGCCTTCCGTTTCACCGAGATGCTCGAGCAGCATCACGACCGACCAGAACGTGCCGACCGGATTCGCGAGGCCCTTGCCCATGATGTCGAACGCGGAGCCGTGGATCGGCTCGAACATCGATGGATAGCGACGCTCGGGATCGATGTTGCCGGTCGGCGCGATGCCGAGGCTCCCGGCCAGCGCGGCGGCGAGATCGCTGAGGATGTCGGCGTGCAGGTTGGTCGCGACGATCGTGTCGAGCGACGCCGGGCGGTTCACCATGCGCGCGGTCGCGGCATCGACGAGTTCCTTGTCCCACGTGACGTCGGGGAATTCCTGCGCGACCTGCTTCGCGATCTCGTCCCACATCACCATCGCGTGACGCTGCGCGTTGCTCTTCGTGATGACGGTCAGCAGCTTGCGCGGACGTAACTGCGCAAGCCGGAATGCGAAGCGCATGATGCGTTCGACGCCGGCACGCGTGAGGATCGACACGTCGGTCGCGGCCTCGATCGGATGCCCCTGATGCACGCGGCCGCCAACGCCCGCGTATTCGCCCTCCGAGTTCTCGCGCACGATCACCCAGTTCAGGTCGTCCGGCCCGCAGCGCTTCAGCGGCGCATCGATGCCGGGCAGGATGCGCGTCGGGCGCACGTTCGCGTACTGGTCGAAGCCCTGGCAGATCTTCAGGCGCAGGCCCCACAGCGTCACGTGATCGGGCACGTCGGGGTCGCCCGCCGAGCCGAACAGGATCGCGTCCTTGCCGCGCAGCGCATCGAGGCCGTCAGCCGGCATCATCGCGCCGTGCCGGCGGTAGTAATCGGCGCCCCAGTCGAAATCCTCGAACTCGAACGCAAAGCGGTCGCTGCCGCGAGCCAGCGCTTCCAGCACCTGCTTGCCGGCCGGCACCACTTCCTTGCCGATGCCGTCGCCGGGAATGGTCGCGATACGGTAGGTCTTCATGCCAACATCCTCGATTGATCGTGAGCGTGAACGCACTTTACCCAACTGGAAGTGCGGGAACCGGTGCTAGACTCAAAGCATCTTTAACTTCAATTCACGAATCCCGTCATGACGGATACCGTCCAGCCGGCCGATCTCGCCTTCTTCTCGACGCTGGCCGCGTCGGGCAGCCTGAGCGCGGCCGCGCGCGAACTCGGATTGACGGCGGCGGCCGTCAGCAAGCGGCTCACGCAGATGGAACGGCGCGCGGGCGTGACGCTCGTCAACCGCACGACGCGGCGCATGATGCTGACCCCCGAGGGCGACGTGTATCTCGACTACGCGCGCCGGATCCTCGATCAGATGGACGAGCTGGGCGAACTGCTCGGCAGCGCGAAGCAGCGGCCGAAGGGGCTGCTGCGCGTGAACGCGACGCTCGGCTTCGGACGCAGCCACGTCGGCCCGGCGATCTCGCGCTTCGTCGCGCGCTATCCGGAGGTGTCGGTGCAGCTGCAGCTGTCGGTGATGCCGCCGCCGCTCACCGACGACGCGTTCGACGTGTGCATCCGCTTCGGCGAGCCGCCCGACACGCGCGTCGTCGCGCGACGGCTCGCGCCGAACCGGCGGCTGCTGTGCGCGGCGCCCGCGTATATCGCGCGACACGGGACACCGGGCACGCCGCACGAGCTGACGCGGCACAACTGCATCGGCATCCGGCAGGGCGACGAAGGCTACGGGGTCTGGCGGCTGACGAGCGGACGCGGCGCGGCGCGCAACACGGAAGCCGTGCGGATCAACGGCAACCTGACGACGAACGACGGCGAGATCGCGGTGAAGTGGGCGCTCGACGGACACGGGATCCTGATGCGCGCCGAGTGGGATATTCGCGACTATCTGGCCGACGGGCGTCTCGTCGTCGTGCTGCCGGACTACGAGACACCGAGCGCGGATATCTATGCGGTGTATGCGCAGCGGCATCAGATGTCCGCGCGGATACGGGCCTTTGTGGATTTTCTGGCGGAGGAGCTTGGCGGGTGACGGGCGGCGGGCGGAGCGGGCATGGGTGCCGGAAACGCTGATATTCTGGCGAATCGACCACTGAATGATCGGGAAATTTGCGCCGCCGCATCATCCCTCGCCGCTGCGCCAACCTTGCCGGAGCCGCCATGTTCGACCTGACCACGCTGACCACCTTCACCGCCGTCGTACTGGGTCTGTTCCTGATTCCCGGCCCCGCCGTGCTGCTCGTGCTGAGCCGCACCGTGCAGGGCGGCCGCAAGACCGGCATCCTGACCGGGCTCGGCGTCGCGAGCGGCGACTTCGTGCATACGCTGTTCGCGGCGGTCGGGCTGTCGGCGCTGCTGATGACGTCGGCGCTCGCGTTCAACGTCGTGAAGCTGGTCGGCGCCGCGTACCTGATCTACCTCGGCGTGCGCGCGCTGCTCGACAGGCCGTCCGATCCGTCGCTGCCGAAGGTGTCGCCCGTCACGCCGCTGAAGGCGTACCTGCAGGCGATTCCCGCCGAAGTCCTGAACCCGAAGACCGCGCTGTTCTTCCTCGCGTTCATGCCGCAGTTCGTGCATCCGGAACGCGGCTCGACGTTCGTGCAGTTCGCGGTGCTCGGGCTGATCTTCGTCGTGCTCAGCTCGCTCTACACGACGCTGATCGCGTGCTCGATCCGCCCGCTCGGCCGCCTCGTGAAGCGGCTTGCGTGGCTCACGCGCTGGCAGGGGAAGATCATCGGCTCGATCTTCATCGCGCTCGGGCTGCGCGTCGCGGTCCAGCAGCGCTGACGCGCGCGCCGGCGCGGCCGGCTGGCTCGCGTGCGATCTCGACGGCCTGCCGCGCGTGAGCGGTTGAATGCGGCGCCCGCCTGACTACCGCGCGCCCAGCGCGTCCCGCACGCCGTCCCAATCGAGCCCGAACCGCGCCAGATACTTGCGCAACCGGTCCGCGTCGTTCGGCTGCTTCTTGTTCTGCCGCGACACCGCGAACAGCGCGCGGCCGGCCTCCGACAAGCTCGCCGATGCACGGCACACGTCGAGCACGCGGTCGAGCTGCGCGCGGTCGAACAGGTCGAGTTCCGCCGCACGCGCGCCGAATACCGCGTCGACGCATCCGTCCGACGCACTTGCGCCGCCCGGCTGCGACCACGTGCGCGTCAGTCGCTCGACCTCCTGCTCGGCAATCGTCTCGGTAATCCGCCCCGCATCGGCGAGCGTCGCCATCCGCGTGACCGATGCGGACAACTCGCGGAAGTTGCCGGCCCATGCCGCGCGCGGCGATGCCGCGAACGCGAGATAGCGCCGCTTCGCTTCCACGTTGAACCGCACCTGCTCGCCCTGCTCGCGGCCGAAGCGATCGAGCTCGAATTCGAGGTTCGGCTCGATGTCCTCGCGCCGTTGCGCCAACCCCGGCAAGTCGTACGTCCACAGATTGATCCGCGCATACAGATCCTCGCGGAACGTGCCGGCCGCCACCATCTGCCGCAAATCGCGGTGCGTGCCGGCGATCAGCTCGAAATCGCTGGCCACCTCGACGTCCGCGCCGACCGGCAGGAAGCGCTTCTCCTCGATCGCCTTCAGTAGCATCGCCTGCTCGTCGAGCCCGAGTTCGCCGATTTCGTCGAGAAACAGCAGGCCGCCGTCCGCCGCGCGCAGCAAGCCCGCACGTGCGGACTGCGCGCCGGTGAACGCGCCCTTCACGTGACCGAACAGCGTCGACATCGCCGCGTCGCCGCGCAGCGTCGCGCAGTTGATCTCGATGAACGGCCCCGCGAGCCGATGGCGGCCGCGCTTCAGTTCGTACACCCGTTTCGCGAGAAACGACTTGCCGGCGCCCGTCGGACCGACGAGCAGCATCGGCGCGCGTGAGCGCACGGCCACGCGCTCCAGTTGCTCGATCAGCGCGTTGAAGCGCGCGTTGCGCGTCGCGATGCCCGCCTTCAGGAACGACACCGTCTCGTCGCGCTCGCGCGTGAAGCGCTGTGCGATGCGGTTGTAGCGCGACAGGTCGAGATCGATCACCGACACCGTGCCCGGCCCGCTCGGCCCCTCGTCGGTCTGCTTCGGCGGCCCCGTCTGCACGAGGCGCGCGGGCAGGTAGCGCGCTTCCGCCAGCAGGAACCAGCAGATCTGCGCGACGTGCGTGCCGGTCGTGATGTGGACCAGGTAGTCCTCGCGGTCGAGGTCGAACGGGTAGGCGCGCGCAAAGTCGTGCAGCGTCGCGTAGACCTCCTCGAAATCCCACGGGTCGTGGATCGTGACCGGCGTGAGCCGCACCTCGGTATGCGGCGACAGGTTCGCAAGATCGTCGCGCACCTGATTGGCGAGGCGCGCGTAGCCAGGCGGATGCAGCAACTCGAGCCGGTCGATCGCGAAGTCCGGCTGCATGCAGAGCGACACCGTCGGCCGCCACTTGCGGTAGCGGCGCGGCGCACGGCCGCCCTGGTCGAGCACGGTGCCGAGAAAGCCGATGGCGACGGTCTTGCGCATGTTTATCTCATGGGATAAAAAACGATCTGATTGTATCGGAACTCAGCGACGACGCGATACGGCGGCCTTCCCTCCGCAATCATCGGAAATCATGAATTGTCCTTTCTCTTCAAAGGCTTGATCGCCTTCCCCGCGGCCTGCCCCGCCCGCTGGCACGCTCCTCGCTAAATAGAAGACGCCGGATGTCCCGCTGGCCCGCGAGCCAGGGTTCACAAAGCCCTGCTGGTGCGCCGCCGCCGAACGTGGTTCGTCGCGGCAGCGCATGCCGCCATGGACAGACGAAGGCAAAGGGGCGCGCGAGGCAGCCTTGTCCGGGTTCGAATCCCGGAGCGCCCACTGTTCGGAAGCTCATTCAGGTGGAGCAGCCGGCGCGAGCCGGTGTGTGGCGGGTTCGAATCCCGTCCGAACCCCGTCCGCAAGGACGGTCTGTCGATAGAAGCAGTACCCGCCGGTGCGGGCCGACAGGCCCGCCGCGCGTCGGACCGGTTGCGGTTCCGCGCGATCGGCCGGGCGGCCGGACGGCCCGCGCGAATGCGCTCGACGACGCGATGCAGGATGCGTCGCCGCGTGCAGCCGCGCCGGACCCACGCGCCGCCCGCCCGATCGCGTCGCACCCCGATCCGTGCGATGCGTGTCGCCCGGCGGCCATTGAAGAAAAGGACAAGAATATGTGGAAGCGTCATGTGGTGAAAAAGAACGAACGCGCGCTGCTGATGAATGAGGGCGATTTCGTGAAGGTGCTGGAACCGGGCGTGTTCAAGGCCTTCGATCCGTTCAAGCGTCTGTCGGTGCAGACCGCGCGTCTCGACGCGCCGCTCGCCGACGCGGCATTGGCCGACTACCTGCGTCACGACGCACAGGACGTGCTCGCGCAACACTTCGTCGCGATGGATCTGGCCGACGACGAAGCGGGCCTGCGTTACGAAGACGACGTGCTCGTCGAGATCATGCCGCCCGGCACGCGCCGGCTGTACTGGCGCGGCCTCATCGCCCATCGGCTGGAGCGCGTCGACCTCGCGCAGGACAGCATGCTGCCGGCCGCGCTCGCGAAGCGCATCGCGCAACCGGCGCTGCGTGCTCGCGGCGTGGCGGGCCTGACGGGCGTGCTGCTGGCGCAGGTGCCGGCGTATCACGTCGGTGTGCTGAAGATCGACGGCAAGATCGAGCGGCTGCTGGATGCGGGTGTCGCAGCGTTCTGGCGCTTCAACCGCGATGTCGCGGTCGAGCTCGTCGACCTGCGCCTGCAGGCGCTCGAAGTCGCCGGCCAGGAAATCCTGACG
Organism: Burkholderia sp. Bp9004; assembly: GCF_003858025.1. NCBI lineage: Bacteria > Pseudomonadati > Pseudomonadota > Betaproteobacteria > Burkholderiales > Burkholderiaceae > Burkholderia > Burkholderia sp. Bp9004. Next base: position 161,083 of record NZ_QTQD01000004.1, read on the forward strand.
CGCGACAAGGTCGCGCTGCGGCTGAACCTGTCGGCAACGTGGCGCTATGCGGACGTGCTGCATGCGTTCGGCCAGTTGCAGAAGCCGGTCGAACATCTGTATCGCGAACTGCAGTTCGCGCTGCGCGCGGCGGTCGGCACGCGCTCGCTCGACGAGCTGCTGGAGGACAAGCAGGCGATCGACGACATCGTGATTGCCCAGGTGCGCCCGCGGCTCGAGCAATCGGGCGTGGACGTGCGCAGCGTCGGCGTGAAGGATATCGTGCTGCCGGGCGACATGAAGACGATCCTCGCGCAGGTGGTCGAGGCCGAAAAGGCCGCGCAGGCGAACGTGATCCGACGCCGTGAGGAAACGGCGGCGACGCGTTCGCTGCTGAACACCGCGAAGGTGATGGAAGAAAACCCGACCGCGCTGCGGCTCAAGGAGCTGGAAACGCTCGAGCGCGTCGCGGAACGGATCGACCGCATCTCGGTGTTCGGCGGCCTCGACCAGGTGCTGAACGGACTCGTCAGCATCAAGGGCGCGTGATGCTCGAAGCAAACGGCGCGGCGCATGGGTGCCGCGCCGCACGAATGAATCAGGTGAAGCAAATGACTGACATGGATTATCAGGTGATGGAACTGGCGAACGGCAAGCCGGTGAAGATGTGGACGCAAGGCGTCGCGGTCGAGGACGACGCGCGCGCGCAATTGCGCAACACCGCGCAGATGCCGTTCATCTTCAGGCACGTCGCGGTGATGCCGGACGTCCACCTCGGCAAGGGCTCGACGATCGGCAGCGTGATCCCGACGAAAGGCGCGATCATTCCGGCCGCGGTCGGCGTCGACATCGGCTGCGGGATGATGGCCGCGCGCACGACGCTCACGGCGTCCGACCTGCCGGACTCGCTCGGCGGGCTGCGCAGCGCGATCGAACGCGCGGTGCCGCACGGCCGCGTGCCGGGGCGCCGCGATCCGGGTGCATGGGGCGATCGCACGCCGGCCGCCGTGACCGAGTCGTGGAAGTCGCTGCTGCCGGGCTTTCAGCGGATCGTCGACAAGTATCCGAAGCTGGAGAAGACGAACCACTATGCGCATCTGGGCACGCTCGGCACGGGCAATCACTTCATCGAGGTGTGCATCGACGAAGCCGATCGCGTGTGGTTCATGCTGCACAGCGGCTCGCGCGGCGTCGGCAACGCGATCGGCAGCCTGTTCATCGAGCTCGCGCAGGCCGACATGCGGCAGCACGTCGCGAACCTGCCGGATCGCAACCTCGCGTATTTCACCGAGGGCAGCCGCCACTTCGACGATTACGTCGAAGCGGTCGGCTGGGCGCAGGACTACGCGCGCCGCAACCGGCAGGCGATGATGGAAGCGGTGATCGGTGCGGCGCGCGGCGTGATCGCGAAACCGTTCGCGGTCGACGAGCACGCGGTGAACTGCCACCACAACTACGTGCAGCGCGAACGCCACTTCGGCGAGGACGTGCTCGTGACCCGCAAGGGCGCGGTGTCCGCGCAGAAGGGGCAGCTCGGGATCATTCCGGGCTCGATGGGCGCAAAGAGCTTCATCGTGCGCGGGCTCGGCAATCCGGAGAGCTTCTGTTCGTGCAGCCACGGCGCCGGACGCTCGATGAGCCGGACCGAGGCGAAGCGCCGCTTCACGGTCGACGACCAGGTGAGAGCGACGCGCGGCGTCGAATGCCGGAAGGACGCGGGTGTCGTCGACGAGATTCCGATGGCCTACAAGGACATCGATGCGGTGATGGCGGCACAGCGCAGCCTCGTCGAAGTGGTGCACACGCTGCGCCAGGTGGTGTGCGTGAAAGGATAGCGCGGCGCGCGGCCGAAGGCCGGGCGGCCGCGCGCAATGAAAGGGAAACGACAAGAATGAAAACGGAAAAGGCAATGACAACCGTGCGCAGCGCACATCCGGTCGACCCGGCCGTGCGTGCGCGCGTGATGGCGGAACTCGCGGAAGTCGAGCGCCGCCACGACGTGAGCGTGCTGTTCGCATGCGAATCGGGTAGCCGCGGCTGGGGCTTCGCATCGCCGGACAGCGATTACGACGTGCGCTTCGTGTACGTGCACCGGCGCGACTGGTACCTGAGTGTCGAACCACAACGCGACGTGATCGAGCGGCCGCTCGACGACGAGCTCGACGTAAGCGGCTGGGAGTTGCGCAAGGCGCTGCAACTGCTGCGCCGGTCGAACCCGACGCTGCTCGAATGGCTCGACTCGCCTGTCGTGTATCGCGAAGACGCGCGCTGGGCGCCGCGGCTCAGGTCGCTGGCGTCGGCGTTCTTCTCGCCGGTGCGCGGGCGCCATCACTACCTCGCGATGGCGAAGAAGAACTTTCGCGGCTACCTGCAAGGCGACACGGTGCGTTACAAGAAGTACCTGTACGTGCTTCGGCCGCTGCTCGCGGTGCGCTGGATCGACATGGGGCTCGGCATGCCGCCGATGCGCTTCGCGGCGCTCGTCGACGGCACCGTGCACGAACCGGCGGTGCGCGCGGAACTCGATGCGTTGCTCGCGTTGAAGATGAGCGCGAACGAAAGCGAATACGGGCCACGCCGACCCGCGATCCACGCGCTCGTCGAGACGATGCTCGCGGATGCCGAACACGATCGCGAATACAAGCGACCGTGGGGTGACGTCGCGATGCTCGACAGGTTCCTGCGCGACGTGGTCGACGGTCGGTGAAAAACGAACGGCGCGATGCCCGCAGGCATCGCGCCGTTTCCGCATCGGGCCGCGCCCGGCCGCGGCCGGTGAGCAATGTGCGCGCCGCACAAGCGCGCCGCCGTCACCTCACGCGCCGACGATCGAAATCGAGAACCCGTCCCAGCCCTTCTGCCCGACCGTCTGCACGGCCGTCGTCGTGAGCTTCGGCTCGGCCACGAGACGCGCGAACCCTTCCCTCACGCCGACCGCATCGGGCTCGCGATTGTCCGGATCGGCCACGCGCCCGCCGCGCACCACATTGTCGACGACGATCACCGTGCCCGGCCGCGACAGCTTCAACGCCGCGTCGAGATACACGGCGTTGTTGTCCTTGTCCGCATCAATGAAGATGAAGTCGAACGGCGCCTCGCCCGCATCGACGAGCCGCGCGAGGCTGTCTTTCGCGCTGCCGACGATCACCGACACCACGTCCGCGAACCCGGCTCGCGCGATGTTCCGCGTCGCGACCTTCGCGTGATCGGGGTTCAGTTCGAGCGTCACGAGCGTGCCGCCCGGCGGCAACGCGCGCGCGAGCCAGATCGTGCTGTAGCCGCCGAGCGTGCCGACTTCGAGGATGCGCCGCGCGCCGCGAATCGTCGCGAGCAGTTGCAGCAGCTTGCCCTGGTTTGGCGCGACGTTGATCGCGGGCAGCCCGGCTGCGTCGCTGGCCGCAAGCGCAGCGTCGAGCACGTCGTCGGACGGCACGAGCGTCGCGGAGAAATACGCATCCACCCTGTTCCACTTATCCTGATCCATCGCGCACCCTTCGTCTGCGGAAAAACGCATTCTATGCGCGACGGCCCCATAAGCAACCAACCATTCGTTCTAAAGGCAACCGCGCACCTGCTCCTATAATCGCTCGACCACGACAACAACAGACGGAGCACCCATGACCGATCAGGCCTCTTCGAACTGGCGCCTCGAAACCATCGCCGTGCACGGCGGCTATCGCCCCGACCCGACCACGCGCGCGGTCGCGGTGCCGATCTACCAGACCGTTGCGTACGCATTCGACGACACGCAGCACGGCGCGGACCTGTTCGACCTGAAGGTCCAGGGCAACATCTACACGCGAATCATGAACCCGACGACGGACGTGCTCGAGCAGCGGATCGCCGCGCTCGAGGGCGGCATCGGCGCGCTCGCGCTGGCGTCGGGCCAGGCTGCCGTCACGTACGCGATCCAGACGATCGCCGAAGCCGGCGACAACATCGTGTCCGCCAGTTCGCTGTACGGCGGCACCTACAACCTGTTCGCGCATACGCTGCCGCAATACGGCATCACGACGCGCTTCGCCGATCCGCGCGACCCGGCGTCGTTCGAGCCGCTGATCGACGCGCGCACGAAGGCGATCTTCGCGGAATCGGTCGGCAACCCGCTCGGCAACGTGACCGATATCGCCGCGCTCGCGGAAGTCGCGCATCGCCACGGGATCCCGCTGATCGTCGACAACACGGTGCCGTCGCCGTACCTGCTGCGCCCGTTCGAACACGGTGCGGACATCGTCGTGCACTCGTTGACGAAGTATCTCGGCGGCCACGGCACGAGCCTCGGCGGCGCGATCGTCGATTCGGGCAAGTTCCCGTGGGCGCAGCACGCGGACCGCTTCAAGCGGCTCAACGAGCCCGACGTCAGCTATCACGGCGTCGTGTACACGGAAGCGTTCGGGCCGGCCGCCTATATCGGGCGCGCGCGGGTCGTGCCGCTGCGCAACATGGGCGCGGCGATCTCGCCGTTCAACGCGTTCCAGATCCTGCAGGGCATCGAGACGCTCGCGCTGCGCGTCGAGCGCATCAGCGACAACGCGCTGAAGATCGCACAGCATCTCGCGCGCCACGAACACGTCGAGTGGGTGAACTACGCGGGGCTGCCCGATCATCCGGATCATCCGCTCGTCGCGCGCTACCTGTCGGGCCGCGCGCCCGGCATCCTGACGTTCGGCGTGAAGGGCGGCCGCGACGGCGGCGCGAAGTTCCAGGACGCGCTGAAGCTGTTCACGCGGCTCGTCAATATCGGCGACACGAAATCGCTCGCCACGCATCCGGCCTCGACGACGCACCGCCAACTGTCGCCGGCCGAACTCGCGAAGGCCGGCGTGAAGGAGGAAACGGTGCGGCTGTCGATCGGCATCGAGCACATCGATGACCTGCTCGCCGATCTCGACCAGGCGCTCGCGCAGCTGTGACCCGACGCGGGCGTGCCGACACGCCCGCTTCAAATGTCTTGACCTTGAAGCGGCTTCAAGGTGTCCAATCCCCGGTTGATGCCGGGGCGACGCCCGGCACGAAACCGCCGTGCGCTGCAGCGCCCGCTGCGGCACGCTCCACTGCCGAGGCCCCATGACACCGACCGCGAAGCTCGCGCTGCTCACGTTACCGCCGCTGCTGGCGGCCTGCTTCGGCGCCCTCGCCGCCGCATGGCGCGCACCGGGCCCGAAAACGTCGAGCGTCATCCAGCATTTCACCGGCGGCATCGTGTTCGCGGCGGCGGCGCTCGAGTTGCTGCCGCAGGACCGCGCGCACGCGCTGTTTCCGGTCGTCGTCGGCTTCGTGTTCGGCCTCGCGCTGATGCTCGCGATCCGTGCGCTTTCCGGCGCGGTCGAAACGCGATTCGAGGACGCGCGGCTACCGGTCAGCCTGATCCTCGTCACCGCGATCGATCTCGTCGTCGACGGCCTCGTGCTCGGCATCGCGTTCTCCGCGAGCGACGAAAGCGGCATCATTCTGACCATCGCGCTAACGCTCGAAGTGCTGTTCCTCGCGCTGTCGGTCAGTGCGGCGCTGGCGTCGGCAGGCGTCGGCCGCTTGCTCGCGATCGTCGTGCCCGTTGCGCTGGCCGCGCTGCTGAGTATCGCTGCCGTCGCCGGCAATGCGGTGTTCGCGGGGTTGCCGGCGAATCTCTACGCGGCGTTGCTCGGGCTCGGCACGGTCGCGCTGCTCTACCTCGTCACCGAGGAACTGCTGGTCGAAGCACACGAAGTGCCGGAGACGCCATTTGCAACCGCCGCATTCTTCATCGGCTTCATCGTGTTCTTCCTGATCGAAGGTTCGGTGAAGGCCGGCTGAAGCGCGAGCGTCACCAGGTCGTCGCGGCCGTCGGATACGTATCGACGATGCGCGTGCCGTTGACGGGCGTCACGCCCTCGTTGCGCAATGCGGTCCACAGGTCGATCGCATGTTCGCGCGACTTGCGGCTGCCGTCGTCGGTCAGCACGTTCAGCGCGATCACTTCGTCGCGCGTGGTGAGTTGCAGTTGTTCCTTCAGTTTGCGCGACTGATGCGACGCGGTACGGACCTCGCGAAGCACGATCCGCTGCTCGGCGAGCGGTGCCGGCGCAGCGCCCGCAGCGGCGGGCAGCAACGTCAGCTGCCCGTTCCCGACTTCGCATTGCCCGCGCGCGAACGTCGCGCTCCACTCGCCCGCCGGCACGGTCGCGAACTCGCAGCGCATCCGTTCGCTGGCGCGGCGGCCAACGTCGTGCTCCGGCGCATGCGACAGCGCGCGTTCCGGCCAGCCGGCCGCCATCGCGCCCGTCGTCGTCAGGCACGCGGCCAGTAGGATCGCTTTCATCATGTTGCGCATCGTCCATTCCTCCTCGCAAAAAATATCAACGCACCGCGAAGCTGTCGTCATGCGCATCGACGACCGGCGCCGATTCGCCGCGATGCACCGTCGAGCGATGGATTTCCTGATTGCGGGCGATGGTGGCCGGGCTCGGCGGATAGTCGTGCTTCGGACTCGGGATCATGCCGTCGTGGCGGGCGCGCAGCATTTCCTGGCGCACTTCCTGCCGGGTCCTGGATTGCGCGGTGGCCGACTGCGAGAAAGCGGCGATCGACAGCGTGGCAATGGCGATCGAAATCAGGGGTCGTCGCATGTTCATGAAATTGGCTTCTTGTCCGGAATGGGTAACGTGAGTTCCAAGATTGATCCGGCGGCGGTGCGCGATCATGAACACAGGATGACGATTTCGTCATCGCGCTTCTCCGTTGATCGTAGTGCGAAGCAAATCAACGGGATGCTTCGGTACACATGACGCACGGACGACAGCGGCATCTTCAACTATCCGGCGAGCGCGAGCCAGCTCATCGGCATCGGCTACAGCTACACGAAAGCCCGTGGCGATACGAGCGCTACCTATCATCAGGTGTCGGTTGGCGCGGACTACGTGCTGTCGACACGCGCCACTCTCTATGCGTTCGGCGCGTGGCAACGCGCGAACGTCGAGCAACGCACGTTCGACGACGGCACGCAGACGGCGCAGGCGTCGATCGGCTCCTACGGCTACGACGGCACGTGCACGCAATGGATCGTCAATCTCGGGCTGCGCCATCGCTTCTGATCCGGGCAGCGGCAACGCGCGGGCTCGCGCGTGACGAAAATTTCATCTTCCGATCAGGTTCACGATGGATCGTGTCGCTACGATCGAATGCGCGACGGGCGATGCCCGTTGCAATCCACGCAAGCGGATCGCTGTCACACGGCACGATTACGCGTTCGGCCCGGACACAGCGTGTGCCGGGCCTTTTTTCGTACGCGTGACGGATCAACGTGCGACGTTGCGCTTCGGGAACAGGCACGGATGGGTCTTCACGTAGAAGTTCGGATTGCCGCAGCGATGCCCCGCATAGTCGATCTGCTCGCCGGGCATCAGGCCGGTCGGCACTGAATAGCGCGCGGCCTTCGGTGCGGACGATCCGGCCATTCCGGTATCGGGACGGGATGAAGCGCAACCGGCGACCAACGGGGCAATCAGCAGGGCAAACAACGACAGGCGAATGGCGAGGCGATCCACGATCTGGTCCGGAGCGAAAGTCGAAACGAGACCGCCCGCCTTCCATGCCGGCGCGGCGAACGGTGCGCATGCCGTCGACACCGTCGGCCGTCGGCAAGCGCCATGCTCCGCTTTCCGCTCATCGCACGCATGACCCGAACATGACGATTGCGTCATGTCGGCGCGGCCCGCACGTTGCACACGCCGCCACGCAATCTGACGGATTTTTCATCTGCCGATCACGGTCACGCTCGGCTGTTTTCGCATACTGGGTCCATGGATCGCCACCCGGCGGCCCCACCAAGGAGAACTCAATGAAAACGGTCAAACTCGCTGCCCTGTTCGTCACCGCGACGCTGTCGCTCGGCATCGCCTCGCAAGCCGCGTTCGCGCAAACTCAAACGCAGGGCAAGACCCGCGCGGAAGTCATCAACGAACTGAAGCAGGCGCAGCACGACGGCGTGGTGCCGACGAGCAAGACGCAGTACCCGCCGGCCAGCGAGATCGTCGCGCGCAACAAGGAGCTTCACGGGCTTTCGGTACATGCCGGCGAGAAGGCCCCGCAGGCCGACAATCACGACAGCCTCGCGACCCGCTGATGGCGGTCAGGCGCGGGCGCTGCCGCGCAATCGCAGGCAGCGTGCCGCGCACCGCCGTATCGCAGCGAACGCGCGGCCGTGCCGGCGTGCGATCTCAAGCATGGGCCGCCGGCACCGTGTTCGGCGCGACCGGCGGCCGCTGCGGAAAGCGCAGCCAGAATGTCGTGCGTCGGCCGGGATCGCTGTCGACGCCGCATTCTCCGCCATGATTGTTCATGATCGACCGGACGATCGCGAGGCCGAGGCCCGTCCCCGACGCCGAGTTGTGCCGCGACGGATCGACGCGATAGAAGCGCTCGAAAATCCGCGTGACATGCTGCGCGTCGATGCCCGGCCCCGTATCCGATACGGCGATCGTCGTCGTGCCGGCCTGTTCCGAACAATCGATCGTCACGACGCTGCCGCGCGGCGCGTACGCCAGCGCATTGGACAGCAGGTTGCTCAACGCGCGCTGGTACAGCGTGAGATCCGCATCGACCCATGCGTAACCGTCGACCTTCACCGACACGCCCGCATCCTCCGCAAGCGGCTCGTAATAGCCGGCGACACGCGAGGCTTCCTCGGCCGCATCGAGCCGCCGCACGTCGATCGACGTGCCGGCCTGCTCCGAGCGCGCGAGGAACAGCATGTCTTCGATCATCCTCGACAGCCGCTGATACTCGTCAATGCTCGACTCGATCACGCTCCGGTATTCGTCCGCGCTGCGCGGCTGCGACAGCACGACCTGCGCGGCCGCCTGCAGGTTCGTGAGCGGCGTGCGCATGTCGTGCGCGAGATTCGACGAGAACTGGCTCAACCGCGTGAACGATTCGTCCAGGCGAGCAAGCATCCCGTTGAACGCATGCTCCAGCTCCTTCAGTTCGCCTGACGTATCGAGTTCCGGCAGCGGATGGGCCAGGCGGCTCGTCGACATCTGCTCGGCCCGCGCCGCGAAGCGCCGGAGCGGGCTCAGCCCGAGCGCCGCGATGCCGTATGCGATCGCGGCCGCCAGCACGACGCCGAACACCTCGATCACGACGATCGTATAGGCATGCGTGCGCAGCAGCAGCACGTCGGCGCTGCGGTCGTACTGCACCGCGACGCGCACGACGGGCGCGCCCGCGCCGGCAAGCGGCACGGTCATCACCAGATACTGGTGCCGCACGCCGGGCGGCGCGACGAATACCGGGAGGCGGCCCGCGTCCGTCGACAGCAGCGGCGCGTAGGTCCGGAATCCCGGCGTGCCGACGATGCGCGTGCCGGCCGCATCGTAGATCGCCAGATCCATGTTCGGATGCCCATGCAACTGGTCGACCCACATATCGGGGTTGCGCGCGACGTCGGCCGTCGAACGCGCCTCCGCCAGGTGCGTGCCCAGCGCGGCCGAAATACCGGCCATCTGCTCGGCCGCCGTCGTCTCGATGCGATTGCTCAACGCCTCGTACAGCGCGACGCCGCTCGATGCGAGGATCACCGACGTCGACAGGATGATCAGCGCGGTCAGGCGTCCGCGCAGCGTGCGCGGCAGCAGGCGCGCGATCATTTCGCCGCGCCGTCGCGCACTTCGAGCACGTAGCCCATCCCGCGCACGGTGTGGATCAGCTTCGGTTCATAGGCGTCGTCAATCTTCGAGCGCAGTCGCCGGATCGCGGAATCGACGACGTTCGTATCGCTGTTGAAGTTCATGTCCCACACCTGCGACGCGATCGTCGCGCGCGGCAGGATCTCGCCTTCGCGACGCATCAGCAGCCACAGCAGCGCGAATTCCTTCGCGGTCAGCAGGATCGTGTCGCGCTGCCGCATGGCCTTGCGGCGCGTCAGGTCGAGTTCGAGATCGGCCACGCGCAGCGTGTTCGAATCGCGCGGCTGGCCGCGCCGCAAGATCGACTTGATGCGCGCGGTGAGTTCGACGAAGTCGAAAGGCTTGGCCAGGTAATCATCGGCGCCGAGTTCGAGCCCCTTCACGCGATCGCCGACGTCGTCGCGCGCGGTGAGGAACAACACGGGCGTCGACTTGCTGCGGCGCAGGTTCTGCAGCAGCGTCCAGCCGTCCTGCCCCGGCAGCATCACGTCGAGCACGAGCAGGTCGTACTCCTCGGTCTCGGCCTGGTGCTGGCCCGTGATGCCGTCCTCCACCCAGTCGACGACATAGCCGGCTTCGGTCAGGCCCTTGCGCAGATAGGCGCCCGTTTTCGGTTCATCCTCGACAATCAGAATTCGCATCACGCATTACCCTTGAAGAAACCCAGCCGCCGCAGCACGCCCGCGCCGAACCCGCCGCGCAAGACCGCGCGCCACGACACCGCGTGGCTCACGCGGTACAGCACCGGCAGCACCAGCAGCGTCAGCGCCGTGGACGACAGGATACCGCCGATCACGACCGTCGCAAGCGGGCGCTGCACCTCGGCGCCGGTGCCGATCGCGAACGCCATCGGCAGGAAACCGAGCGACGCGACGAGCGCGGTCATCAGCACGGGCCGCAGCCGCGTGAGCGCGCCTTCGCGCACGGCGGCGTCGAGCGGCATCCCTTCATCGCGCAGGTTGCGGATGAACGAGATCATCACGAGGCCGTTGAGCACGGCAACGCCCGACAGCGCGATGAAGCCGACCGCGGCTGTGATCGAAAGCGGAATCCCGCGCAGCCACAGCGACACCACGCCGCCGCTCAGCGCGAACGGAATGCCGGTGAACACCAGCAGCCCGTCCTTCACGTTGTTGAACATCACGAACAGCAGCACGAACACCATGAACAGCGCGAGCGGCACGACGAGCTTCAGCCGCTCGCTCGCACTCTGCAACTGCTCGAACTGGCCGCCCCACGACACCCAGTAGCCGGCCGGCACGCGCACGTCCTGCTGCAGCTGCTCGCGCGCGTCGGCGACGAACGAGCCGACGTCGCGGCCACGCACGTTCGCGCTGACGACGACGCGCCGCTTGCCGTCCTCGCGGCTGATCTGGTTCGGGCCCGGCGCGACCTCGATCGTCGCGAGTTCGGCCAGCGGCACGTACGGCACGTACGGCGCCTGCGCGAGCGGCGCGCTGGCGCCCGCGGCCGGCGCGGGCAGCGCGATCGGCAGCCGCTTGATCGCCTCGATGTCGGAGCGCAGCTCGTCCGGCAGCCGCACGACGATGTCGAAGCGCCGGTCGCCCTGGAACAGCGTCCCCGCCTTCTGCCCGCCGACGGCCGCGGCCACGGTATCCTGCAGGTCGGCGACCGTCACGCCGTAGCGCGCGAGCTTGTCGCGGTCCAGGTTGACGGTCAGCACGGGCAGGCCGGTGGTCTGCTCGACTTTCACTTCGGAAGCGCCCGGCACCTTCTGCAGCGCGGCCGCGATCTGCTCGCCGGTCTGGTTCAGCACCGCCATGTCGTCGCCGAAGATCTTCACCGCGACGTCGCTGCGCACGCCCGAGATCAGCTCGTTGAAACGCAGCTGGATCGGCTGCGAGAACTCGTACGCGTTGCCCGGCAGTTCCGCGAGCGCCGCCTCGATCTCGCGCACGAGCCGATCGCGCGGCTTCTTCGGGTCGGGCCACCGGTCGGCCGGTTTCAGCATGATGTAGCCGTCAGACAGGTTCGGCGGCATCGGGTCGGCCGCGATCTCGGCCGTGCCGGTGCGCGCGAACACGCGCTCGATTTCCGGGAAGCGCGCCTTCAACGTCTTCTCGATCGCCTTCTGCATCTCGACCGACTGCGACAGGCTCGTGCCGGGAATCCGCAGCGCGGCGACCGCGAGATCGCCCTCGTTCAGGCTCGGGATGAACTCGCTGCCGAGCCGCGTCGCGAGCCCGAGCGTTGCCAGCACGATCGCACCGGCGCCGAGCATCACGCGCGCGGGGCGCGTCATGAACGCGGCGAGCACCGGCTCGTACGCGCGCCGCGCCCAGCCCATCAGCCGGTTCTCCTTCTCCTCGACCCGCTCGCCGATGAACAACGCGACGGCCGCCGGAATGAACGTGACGGTCAGCACCATCGCGGCCGCGAGCGCCATCACGACGGTCACGGCCATCGGATGGAACATCTTGCCTTCGACGCCGGTCAGCGCAAAAATCGGCAGGTACACCACCATGATGATCAGTTGCCCGAAGATCAACGCGCGCCGCGCTTCCTGCGACGCGCCGAAAACTTCCGCAAAGCGCTCGTCGCGCGTGAGCGGCCGCCCGGCCGCCGACTGAGCATGCGCGAGCCGCCGCACGCAGTTCTCGACGATCACCACCGCGCCGTCGACGATGATCCCGAAGTCGAGCGCACCGAGGCTCATCAGGTTCGCGCTCACCTTCGCGTTGACCATGCCGGTGAAAGTCATCAGCATCGACAGCGGAATCACGAGCGCGGTGATCAGCGCCGCGCGGATGTTGCCGAGGAACAGGAACAGCACGGCAATCACCAGCACCGCGCCTTCGAGCAGGTTCTTCTTCACCGTCGCGACGGCTTTCTCGACGAGCACCGTGCGGTCGTACACGGGAATCGCCTTCACGCCGGCCGGCAGCGTTCGGTTCACGTCCTCCATCTTCGCGGCGACGGCCTTCGCAACGGAGCGGCTGTTCTCGCCCATCAGCATGAACACCGTGCCGAGCACGACCTCCTCGCCGTTCGACGTCGCGGCGCCGGTACGCAGCTCGCGGCCGATGTCGACCTGCCCGACCTCCTTCATCCGCACCGGCACGCCGCCGACGTTGGTCAGCACGATGTTCGCGATGTCGTCGACGGTGCGCGCCTGGCCCGGCACGCGCACGAGATACTGTTCGCCGCGCTTTTCGATGTAGCCGGCGCCGACGTTGTCGTTGTTGCGCTCCAGCGCGCGCACGACGTCGGCGAGCGTCAGCCCGTACGACATCAACTTCGCCGGATTGGGCGCGACGCGGTATTCCTTCACGTAGCCGCCGATCGAGTTCACCTCGGTCACGCCGCGCACGTTGCGCAGCTGCGGCCGGATGACCCAGTCCTGCAGCTCGCGCAGGTCGGCCGCCGTATAGCGCGTGCCGTCGGGCTTGCGCGCGTTGGCGTCGGCCTCGACCGTCCACAGGTAGATCTCGCCGAGGCCGGTCGACGTCGGTCCCATCGCGGGCGCGATGCCGGCCGGCAGCTTGTCCTTCGCCTCCTGGATGCGCTCGTTGACGAGCTGCCGCGCGAAATAGATGTCGGTGCCGTCCTTGAAGATCACCGTGACCTGCGACAGCCCGTAGCGCGAAATCGAGCGCGTCTGTTCGAGGCCCGGCAGCCCGGCCATCACCGTCTCGACCGGGTAGGTGATGCGCTGCTCGGCCTCGAGCGGCGAGTAGCCGGGCGCGGCCGTGTTGATCTGCACCTGCACGTTGGTGATGTCGGGCACCGCATCGATCGGCAGCTTCTGGTAGCTGAACACGCCCAGCGCGGCCACGGCCGCGATCGCCAGCATCACGAGCCAGCGGTGCGCAATCGCAAAGCGGATCAGGCGTTCAAACATGGCAGGATTCCTTGAGGCGGGGAACGGCCACTGCGTGGGCCGTCGGTGCGTGACGTTCATTCATGTTCCGCACTCCCCTTGCCGAGCTCGGCCTTCAGCACGAAGCTGTTCGAGGCCACATATTCCTGGCCCGGCTTGAGCCCCTTCAGCACTTCGGTCGCGCGTTCGTCGCGCCGCCCCGTCTCGACGGCCTGTGCGACGAAGCCCTTCGGCGAGCGCACGAATACCGACGGCACGCCGTCGACGTCTTGCAGCGCGTCGCTCGTGATCGCGAGCGCAACGGCCTGCTTGCCCGCGTCGACCGACACGTTCACGAACATCCCCGGCCGCCACACGCCGTCCGGATTCGGCAGCACGACGCGCGCGGGCGCGGTGCGCGTCTGTTCGCCGAGCAGCGAGCCCACGTAAGCGATCGGGCCGCTCGAGCGCGATTCGAATGCGGTCGCGCTGACGGTCGCGTCGCGGCCGACACGCACGTCGTTCAGCCGCTGCGCGGGCACGGCCATCTCGGCCCACACCGTCGACAGGTCGGAGATCACGAACATGCTCGCGTCGGCCGCGATCGCTTCGCCGGGCGTCGCATGCTTCTCGACGATCGTGCCCGCAAACGGCGCGCGCAACTCGTAGCGATTCAGCGCGCCCGCGCCCCCCGGCGCGTTCAGTGCGGCCAGTTTCTGCCGCGCGTTCTGCACGGCGATCTCGGCCTCGCGCAACTGAACCTGCGCCTGCTGATAGTCCTGTTCCGCCGAGATGCGCTCCTGCCACAGCGTGCGTTCGCGTTCATAGGTCGCGCGCGCACCCGACAACCGGCGTTCGGCGGTCAGCAGTTCGCTGCGACGGTCCGCGAGATCGGTGCTCGCGATCACGGCCAGCACCTGCCCCTTCGCGATGTTCTGCCCGAGCGACACCGACACCTGTTCGACGATGCCGGCCACGCGCGGCACGACGTGCGCGGTGCGGTCCTCGTTGAATTTGATCTCGCCCGGCAGCTGGAACGGCGTGGCGATCTGCGCGGGGCCGGCCTTCGCCAGCGCGATCTTCGACGTCCGCAATTGCGCGTCGGTCAGCGCGATCGCGCCGTCCGCACGGGCGAACGGGAACGACGCGGCCTGGTTGCCCGCCGTGATGTCGATCGTCGCGTCGAACACGTGCGGCTTCGCGATCGACTGCGCCGAAACGAATTTCTGGCCCGCCGCGTCGAAACGCATCGGTTCGTGCGAGCGGTCGTACCGCACCAGCGTGCCGGACACGGCAACGCCCTTATCGACCGGCTTGCCGTCGACGAACGGATAGACGACGAGCCGCGCGTCGCCGGGCTTTTCCGTCATCACGATCTCGACGGACAGTTTGCCGCGCGTGAGCACGACGCCACCGTGCGAGCCGGTGCCAACGCCGTCGGCCGCCTGTGCGGCTTCGGTGCCCGCGGGGGCGGACGCACTGCCTCGCGTGACGGCGAGCGCGCCGAGCACGATCCCGACGCCGCCGAGCACGGCCGCTGCAATGATGAAGATTCTGCTGCGTGACATGATGATCCTTCAGGTAAGAAGCGCGGCTATTGCGCGCCGGCCGCGAGCGGCGTGCCGACGAGCCGGCCGATGTCGGCGCGGGCCGCATGCGCGTCGGCGAGCGCGCGCACGTATTGCGATTGCCCCTGGAACAGCGTGCGCTGCGCGTCGAGCACGTCGAGGAAGCTGAACTTGCCGAGCTCGTAGCCGCGCGACATCGCATCGAGCGCGCGCCGCGCGCCGGGCAGGATGTCGGTCTTCAGCCGCCGCGCTTCCTGCGCCGCCGCGTCGAAATTCGCATACGCCCGTGCAAGTTCGAGCCGCAGCCGCGTACGTTCGCGGTCGAGATCGGCATTTGCGCGCTCGGCCTTGTGCGTCGCTTCGAGCAGCGCGCCACGATTCGTGTCGAACAGCGGAATCGGAATCGACACGCCGACGACCGCCTGGTTGTCGGGCACGCCGCCGGTCGTCACCCGCTTCACGCCCGCGCTGACCGTCACGTCGGGAATACGCCGCGCGCGTTCGAGCGACACGGCCGCGTTCGAGCGCAGCATCTCCGCACGCGCGACGCGCGCGAGCGGCGCGTCTTCGAGCTGCGCGGTCAGCGCCGACAGCGGCTCGACCGCAGGCACCGTTTCCAGATCGCCGAGCGCGACGCGCCGGTCGCCGCGCGCTTCACCCATCGCCGCATTCAGCTTCTCGCGCGCGACGTCGACACGGCCGCGCGCGGTCGTCACCTCGATCTGCACGCCGGCCGCCGCCACCTGCGCCTTGGTCGCCTCGACCGGCGACACCTTGCCGGCCTGCGCGCGGCGCCCCGCGAGGTCCGCCGAGCGCGCGGCGATCGCGGCCGACTCTTCGGTAACCTGAAGTTGCCGCTGCGCGGCAAGCAATCCGTAGAACGCCGCGATCACATCGGCGCGCACCGCGGCAACCTGCTCGTCGAGCGACGCGTTCGCGGCCTCCCGGCCGTACGATGCGACGTCGAGCCGTGCGCGACGCTTGCCCCCGAGTTCGAGGGTCTGGTTGATCAGCGCGGTCGACGTGCGCTCCGCGCGGCTGAAGCCTTCCTGCAGGAACGACACTTCCGGATTGGGACGTGCGCCGGCCTGCATCAGCGCGCCGGCCGATGCATCGACGTCCGCACGCGCGCCGCGCAGTGCCGGGTTGTTGCTGGCTGCCGCCGCGAGCGCGTCGGACAGCGTCAGCGACGGGGAAGAAGATGTGTCGGACGGCGGCGCGGCACCGGAAGCCGTCGGGGCCAAGGCCTGGGCCGGTGCCGCGACCTGCAGCGACTGCGCATGGGCCGTCGCGGCCGTCGCGAAGACGACGGCTGCGGCGAGGGTGAGCTTGAGCATGTTCGGTTCTGCGATAACGGTTCGCACCGATGCTACGGATCGGGTGCAGTGCGAACATGAGCCGAAGATGACAATTCCGTCATGTTGGATACGACGGAGTGCGGACGTGCGGCGTCCTGCGGCAGCAGGATCCGCTTCGTAGATCGGACGGTTTCAGTGAATGTGCGGTGCGATCGCCGCGCGGAAGAAAAACGAAGCCCGGCCAGCCGACACTGCCGGCTCGTCAATGTCCGGCACGCAGCGTTACACGCTGCCCCGCTTCGCGCGCCGGCGTTGCACCAGCCAGTCGAGCAGTTGTCGTCCGTCGCGCTCGCCGAACCAGCGCGCGTGCCCGAGCAGGTAGCCGTCGTACGCGATGTCGACGATCGCCGGGGCGTCGATGATGCACCCGAAATACGCGACCTCCGACAGCGCGAACTCCACATGCACGATCGGCAGCATCGCGACCAGCGCCGCGTACGCATCGTCGCTCAGCGGTTCGAGCGATTCGTAGCCGTCGAGCAGCGCATCGATGTGCGCGTATTCGATGCGGCGCGCATCGGCCGGCGCCATCCAGTCGATCGCATTGCGCTCGATCGCCAGCGCGACGTCCATCACCGCGCACGTGCGATCGGACAGGCCGAAGTCGAGCACCGTGCGCACCCGCGCCCCGGGGCCGGCATCGGTCCACAGCAGGTTCGACGCATGCCAGTCGCCGTGCGTCCACAGCGGCGGCAGCGCGGGCAGCAGCGGCACGAGGCGCGCATGATACGGGCCGATCGCATCCGCCACATCGCCACGCCAGTCGCGCGTGCCGAGTGCGCGCACCAGCAGCGGCTGCGCATCGACCCAGCGTTCGAGCGCGCCCGCCAGATCGGTGGACGACAGCACCCGGAAACTCGACAACAGCGTGCGCACGGGCCGCGCCGGCGCATCGTAGCCGGCCGACGCGCGATGCAGTTCGGCCAGTGCGCGGCCGGCCGCGTACGCATGCGAAGCATGGGTGAACGGCTGCCACGACATCACGCCGCGATACGGGTCGACACCGGGCGCGACCGCGTGCACTTCGTAGGTCCAGTCGCCGGATGCAAACGCGGTCGCACCGTCGCGACCGGCGAGCACGTGAGCGACCGGAATGCCGCGTTCACGCAGATGCGCGATGAAGCGATGCTCTTCCTCGAGCCCGGCGACATCACGCAGGCTCACGTGATGACGCTTGACGAACAGTGTGCGCTCGTCTGTCGTGCGCACCAGCACGGCCGCCGAGAACGGCCGCGGGCTGTGCCACGCAAGCCGCGCCGGCGCGCCGACGCCATCGATCCGCGCGAGCACGCCCGCGACTTCGTCGTGCGTCATCAGCGGCCAGTCGCGTTCGGCCTGCTCGCCGTCGACGCCGAATTGCGGCGGGGCGACGTCCCGCGCGGCGGCAGCGTCACGCGACGCAGGCGCGTTCGGCTCGAGAGGAAATGTCATGGACGACGCAGCTCCGTAGTTGAATCGGCCCGTGAATCAGCCCGCCGGGCTTGCCGTTGCGCGCAGCGCGTCGGCCGTCCGGCTCCAGTCGCGCCAGCCGATGACGGCGAGCGCGATGAACAGCGCATAGAGTCCGGCCGTCAGATACAGTTCCTTGAACACGAACATCCCGACGTACACGACGTTCACGACGATCCACAACCCCCACGACGCGATGTAGCGCCGCGCGGTCCAGTATTGCGCGACGAGGCTGAACGCGGTCAGCGACGCATCGACGAACGGCAGCGCCGCATCGGTCCAGCGCGCCATCATTCCGCCGAGCAGCGCGCTGCCGACAACGGCCGCGATCAGGTCGGGCAACATCTGCCGGGGCCGCACGCCGGTGACGGGCGCGACGTCGCCTGGCGACGCCGCGCCGCCGCTCGCCTCGAGCGTACGCTGCGCGATCCAGCGGCGCCAGCCGTACACCTGCAGCACCGCGAACGCACCCTGCAGCAGCATGTCGGAATACAGCTTCGCGTCGAAGAAGATCCAGCCGTACAACGCGACCGACGCGAGCCCGACCGGCCAGCACAGCATGCGCCGCTTCGCGGTCAGCCAGATCGCGAGCGCGCTGACGATCACGCCGGCGATTTCGAGTGGGGACATCGTCTGTACTCTCCTGGTTGGCTGCCGGGGCCGCGCATCATGCGGCCGGGTCCGGACGATCAGAAATCATAGGTCAACGATACGCGGGCGGTGCGCGGCGCGCCCGGGAACAGGTACGCGTCGCCCTGCTGCTCGCCCGCGTCGCGCCAGTAGAACTTGTTGAACAGGTTGTCCACCGACACGCGCAGCACCGTGCGATGGCCCGCGATCTTCGTCGTGTAGCGCGCGCCGAGATTGAACACGAACCACGACGGCACGCGCGCGGTGCCCTCTTCGTTCGCGTTGCGGCCCGCGCTGTATTCGACGCCGCCGAGCATGTTCAGTCCCGCGACGCCCGGTACCGCGTAGTCCGTATACAGCGACGCGCGCAGCGCCGGCACGTTGATGATCTGGTGCCCTTCGTACGCCGGCGAACCCGAATCGTACGCGCGCGCGCGAATCGCCGCGACGCTCGCCGTCAGCGACAGCCGCTCCGTGAGCCGCCCGGCCGCGCCGAGCTCGATCCCCTGGTGGCGCTGCGTGCCGCGCTGCACGAAGGTATAGCTCGTGCCGGACGCATCGGGATCGGCGAACTGGAACGGCTTGCTGATCGAGAACACGGCGGCCGTCAGACTCAGCCGGTCGAGCCAGTCGTATTTCGCGCCGAGCTCGAACTGGTGCGATTCGACCGGCGGCAGGAACGCATATGCGTTGGTCGCGCGCACCGGCGCCTGGTCGCCGAGCGACAACGCCTTGCTGTACGACGCGTACAGCGACAGCACGTTCACCGGCTTGTAGACGAGCGCGACCTGCGGCAGGAACACCGAGCGATCGGTGTGCGTCGCATCGCCGTCGAGGCTGCTCCAGCTGCGCTGGCGCAGCAGCACTTCCTTGCCGCCGGCGAGCACCTGCCAGTGTTCGCCGATGCTGATGCGGTCGAGCCCGAACACGCCGTACTGCCATGAATCGAGCTGCGGATACGACGGCCCGGCCGTATTCGGCGACGGCGCGAACGCGACGTCGGGCCCGTAGACGTTCTCGCTGCCCACATAGTCGTACACGGCGTTCGCCATGTGCACGACGCGGCGCTGCACGCTCACGCCGAGCATCAGTTCATGGCGCAGCGGGCCCGTTGCGAACTTGCCCGTCGTCACCGCGCGCAAGTCGTCGTTGCGACGGTATTCGCCTGGGCTGCGGAAGTCGTAGACGTCGTAGTCGCCGTTCGCGCCGAAGAAGAACGGCGACGTTGTGCCGGCCGCGCAGCTCGCCGCGTAATAGCAGCCGTACGCGAACGCGCTGTTGTCGTCGATCATCGTGCGGCTGCGGCCCGCCGCGACATACGCCTTCCAGTCGTCGTTGAACTGGTAGTCGAAGCGCGCGTTCAGGTTCAGCGCATCGGTCGTCACAGGTTTCGCCCACGGCTGCGTGCCGAGCGCCTTCGACGTCGTCTTGACCGACGGCACGACGGTGCCGCCGAGCAACTGGTAGCCGGGCGCGGAGCGTTGGATCCACTGCTGGAATTCGGCGTTGAGCTGCAGGCTCGCGCGCGGGCTGATGTCCCAGTCGGCGGCGATCGAGCCGAACGTGCGCCGTCCGTTCGTGCCGTCGATGTACGAGTGCATGTTCTCCTTCGCGGCATTGATCCGGAACCCGAACTGATGGTCGGGGCCGAAGCGGCGGCCGAGATCGACGGCCGCCGACGTCGAGCCGCGGCTGTCGACACCGCCCGTCACGCTCGCGACGTTCGCCGAGCGCTTCGTGACGAAGTTGATCACGCCGCCCGGCGCGACCACGCCGCTGTCGATGCCGGCCAGCCCTTTCAGGATCTCGACGCGCTCCTTGTTCTCGAGCGGCACGTTCTGCTCGCCGGACACCGTCAGACCGTCGATCCGGATCGCACTCGCGAGATCGACCGGGAAGCCGCGGATCGCGAAGCCTTCGAAATAGCCGACCGGCGCGTAGTCGTTGACGACCGATGCGTCGTTGCGCACCACGTCGCTCAGGCGCTTCGCCTGCTGGTCGTCGATCTGCGCGCGCGTGACGACGTTGACGGACGCCGGCGTGTCGCGCAGCGGCGCATCGTCGAGCCCCGTGACCGATGCTTCGCGCGCACGAAACGTGTTCTCGCGCGCGCCGGTAACCGTGATCGTCGGTAGCGCTGCGCTGCCGGCAGCGTCGGCGTCCGGCGCCAGTGCGTCGCCCTGTGCCGCGGCGGCCTGCGCCGCGAAAAGCGTGATGCCGAGACCGACGCCAAGCCCGGCCTTCGCGCGCCGCCGCCGTGCGGGCGCCGCTGTTGTTCTATTCACCGTCATTGTTCTGGATGGAAAACTCGCCACTCGACCCTGTCGAAACACTCGAAACTCGTTATGCAGCCGCGAAGCGCGACCTCGCGCAAGAATCCGCAACGGTCCCTGCGGCCGCCGGGCACGAACGTCGACACGACATTCGCCAGACGAGTCGGACGATCGGGCCGCATGCGAGCCGATCGATCGGGAAAGCGCAGGATGGGACATCGGATGACGATGACGCGCCGGGCAACGACGCAGCCGTCGACCGCTTCGTCGGGGGCGTGTCGGGCGGACGGCGGCATCGCGCGGTCTTGTCATGCGGGGGGGACGCTTCGAACGCCCCGTCACGGGCGCGACGTACTTGCGCGCGCCATTCGCTGGAACGGCGGCGTGCCCGTCGCGCACGATATCGCGGCGCGGCGCGCATTTTACCCCGGGCGGGGCCGACCGCCCTGGAATCGGGCAAATCGGAGGCGTGGAAGGCGGGAACGGAAACCGCGCGACTCACGCGGCACGGCGACGGTGTTGATGTGCGCGTGACTGGCGTTGTGCGCGGCCACGTCGATGACCGGCACAGTCACGTGCCGGTCACGCGGCCGGAAACCGGAGCGGGAACGTTCGCCCGCCCGCGATTCGGCAATCGGTCAGAACCCCTGCATCGTCGCGGTCGGATCGACGACCAGATGCACGACACCGTAGATGACCGCGCCGACGAGCAGCGCGAGCACGATCGCCACGAACGGCAACAACGTGTAGTTGACGTTCGCGAGATCGGCGGCGTGCGCCTTGCTGTTGCGTACGCCGAAGAAACTCCACAGGACCAGCTTGATCATGCCGAGCAGTTTCATGGTTATGCTCCTCTCATCGAATCGGTTGACGCTATCGTCGATCCGACCGGCATCCGAAAAAAGAAGCAGATGCGCGCGCTTTTCACGCAGCAGGCCGTCTGCGGCGGCATGTCGCATGGGTTGTTCAGCGGTCGAGCACGAGCGGCTCCGTGGCACCTTCCGCTGGCCGCGCGACGCACAGCAGCGCGCAGCCGGGTTCGACCGTCGCATCGGGCGGCTGCACGTAATCGACCGCACCGGACAGCACGCGCGTCGCGCACGTACCGCACGCCCCCGACCGGCATTCGGACGGCACCGCCACCCCCTGGTCTTCGGCGAATTCGAGCAGCGTACCGTCCGCGGGGGTCCAGGCGGCGTCGCGCGCCGAGCGGCGGAACACGACGGGCATGCTTGCCACCGCCGCCGCTGCCGTGCGGGCCACGCTGCGCACGACGCTCGACGGCCCGAACGCCTCGAAGCGGATCCGCTCGTCCGGCACGTTCAGCGCGCGCAATCCGTCGTACAAATCGCGCATGAACGCGGACGGCCCGCACAAGTAGAAGTCGTAGTCGTCGAACGGCAGGATGCGCTTCAGTTGCACGACGTCGATGCGGCCCGGTCGCGCCGCGCCGTCGCGCTGCGGCCGGCTGTCGAACCAGTGCAGCGATACGCGGGCGTCGGCGTCCGCGATGCGCGTCAGTTCCGTCGCGAACGGCCGGTCGGCCGTATCACGCGCGCCGTGCACGAACACCACGCGGCGCGACGGCGCGTCGTCGGCCAGCGCGCGGCGCAATATCGCGATCATCGGCGTGATGCCGATGCCGGCCGACACCAGCACGGCCGGACGCGGGCTCGCAACGTCGAACGTGAAGCGGCCGCGCGGCATCTGCGCGTCGATCGTCATCCCGGCGCGCGCATGGTCGTGCAACCAGGCCGATACACGTCCTTCGCGCTTCACGGTGATCCGGTAATGCGACGCGCCGGGCGCATCGGACAGCGTGTAGCTGCGGATCGTCGGTGCATCGCCGTCCGGCAGCGCGACGCGCAGCGTCAGATGCTGACCGGCTTCGTAGGCCGGCAACGCGCCGCCATCCGCCGGTTCGAAATGAAACGAGCGGACCGCGCGCGCTTCGTCGACGATCTTCGCGACGCGCAGCGGGCGCCAGGTGGAGGGCGATGACGATGCCGATGCAGAAGCCGATGCCGATGCCGATGCCGACGATGAGACAGACGCCGCCACCGCCCCGCCCGCGCTCGCCGCCCCCGCCATCCCCGCAAACTGCGGCGCCCGCTCGACCGCCGACCACCGGAACGGCAGCACGCCGCGCGTGCGCCGCACTTCCCGCACATGAAACCGCACGACCCGTTGCGCGCCGTCGAACGACGCAACGAGCGGCCCGTCCCACACGATCTCCGCCCGCGCGGCGACATACAGCAGGTCACCGCTGTCGAAGTCGACGAACAGCAGCCCCGCGCGCGGATCGTGCTGCAGGTTGCCGAGCGTGTTGAAGAAGCGATTGCCGCTGAAATCGGGCGTCGTCAGCGTCTGCGCGTCGTCGACGCGCACGAAGCCCGGCATGCCGCCGCGATGCGACACGTCCGCGCCGCGCGCGGCGCCCGCACCGGCCGACGTGTTCGCACTTGCGACGAAGAACGTATCGGCCTGCGCGAGCAGCGCGCGGTCGGCATCGGTCAACCGGTCCGACACGTCGGCCTCGCCGAGCGCATCGCCTTCGCGCGCCACGAACGTCGGCTTGCGCCCCTGGATGTACTTCGCACAGTTGCCGAAGCTCTGCTCGACCGCGATCGTCAGCGCACCGCCGTCTACCGCGCGCACGATGCCGTTCACGCGATTGCGCCGGCGCGTGTCGAACTCGATCCCGAGCCCGCCGAGCGGCGCGCCCGGCTGCCACGCGCCCGCCAGCGGATCGCCGGGCAGCGCATCGCCGTCGATGCGCAGCGTGCGCGCGTCCGGCGTCGTCACGAAGCCGGGCATCCCGACCCGCAGCGTCGCCCACGGCTGCCCGCCCGGATCGACGCCGCCGAGCACGAAGAACGGCAACTGCGCAAAGAACGTCCGGTGCTGGTCCGGCATGAAGCGGCGAATTCCGCGCCGGCCGGCCGTGCCCGCGGCCTCCGTCACGCCCGCGCGCTGCTGCACGGCAAGTTCGCCCGCATGAAACGGCGCAACGTCGAGTTCCCAGCCCGGTACGGCGGCGGTCGGCGTGGTCATCGCGTTCTCCCGGTAAAGGCGCGGCTTCGCGTCAGGCGGCAAGCAGGCCGGCGCGGGTCGGCGGCATCGCGACGAAACCCGGCAGGGCCTCGACGCGGGCGAGCCACGCGCGCACGTGCGGATACGGTTCCAGCGACACGCCGCCTTCCGGCGCGTGCGCGATGTACGTGTAGGCGGCAATGTCGGCGATCGTCGGCTGCGCGCCAGCGGCGAACGGCTTGCCGGCGAGTTCGCCGTCGATCACCGCGAGTACCTTCGCGGCCGTGCGCTTGGCGGCGTCGTGATCGAGCGGCGCGCTGAACACGGTGACGAGCCGCGCGGCGGCCGGCCCGGACGCGATCGGCCCGGCCGCGTACGACAGCCAGCGCTGCACGGTCGCCGCGCCGGCGGCATCGTCGGGCAGCCAGTGCGCGTCGCCGTAGCGCTTCGCGAGATAGACGAGGATCGCGTTCGAATCGGCGAGCACGGTGCCGTCGTCGTCGATCACCGGCACCTGGCCGAGCGGATTGAGCGCGAGGAACGCGGGTTCGCGCTGCGCGCCGGCCGCGAGGTCGACGTCGATCGTCTCGAACGGCAACCCGAGCAGCGACAGGAACAGCCGGACGCGATGCGCGTGCCCCGACAACGGAAACGAATAGACACGAACCGGACGGGCGGGCTTGCTGGCGGCGGGCATGGGAAGGCTCCTGGATCTCGCGCCGCCGGGAATCGGCGACGAACGGCCCCAGCGTAGCGCTCGCCGTTCACGTCCAGAAGACGGATAATCGCTGAAACATTATCCGCTCCCATAGGACAATCGACGATGGCCGATCTGCGCGACGTGAACCTGAACCGGCTGGCGATCTTCGTCGCGGTGGTCGATGCCGGCTCGCTGACGGCCGCGGCCGAACGGCTCGGCCTCGCGAAAACGGTCGTCAGCACGCACATGCAGCGCCTCGAATCAGAGGTCGGCGCGAACCTGCTGGTGCGCACCACGCGGCGGCTGAGCGTGACCGATGCGGGGCGCGCGTTCTACGATGCGTGCCGCGACATCGTGCGCGCGACCGAAAGCGCGCTCGACGCGGTGTCGTCCGACACGGGGCCGCTGCGCGGCACGCTGCGGGTGAGCGTGCCGATCGACTATGGCTCGCTGGTCGTCGCGCCGGCCATCGTCGCGCTGCGCGACGCGCATCCGGGCCTCGACGTCGAGCTGATCGCGAACGACCGCGTCGTCGATCTGGTCGCGGACAATCTCGACGTCGCGATCCGCATCGGCCGCCTCGCGGATTCGAACTATCGCGCGGTGCAGCTCGGCGAGTACGAGAAGTGGCTGGTCGCGAGCCCCGCGTTCGTCGCGCGGCACGGGCTGCCGCGCGATCCGGACGCGCTCGCCGCGCTGCCGTTCGTGATGCTGTCGACGCTGTCGCGCCCGCATACGCTCGAACTTCACGACCCGAGCGGCGGCCACGCGTCGGTGCGCTGCATCGCGCCGGTCGTGTCGAACACGGCGACGGCCTGCCGTGCAATCGCGCTCGCGGGCGGCGGCTTCGGTCTCCTGACGGATTTCTCGATCGCGGAGGACGTCGCGGCCGGCCGGCTCGTCCGGCTGCTGCCCGCATGGCGCTCGGCGCCGGCCGGGATTCACGCGGTGTATCCGTCGACGCGGTTGCCTTCGCCGAAGGTGCGTGCGTTCATCGATGCGATGAAGGCGAGGATCGGGGACGCGCGGTCGGTGATGGCGGCACGATCGAAACGCTCGAGGGGGTGAAGCGTCGGATGGCTTCGCGACGCAACCGGATGCGAATCGCGCAAGTCCGCTCGTCGCCGCATCCTAGCCCGCTTCCCGCAACGTCCCCAGCAGCACCTTCCTGCAACTCGCGACCATCTGCGCCTCCGGGTCGCGATACCCGGTGAGCAGCCACGCCGCGCCGACGTTCGTCATCGCGCCGACCAGCGCGAGCCCGACCAGCCGCTGCTCGGTGCGCTCGGCGGGCGTCACGGCCTCGCCCGTCGCGCCGATCGCCATGATCAGCTTGCCGAAGTCGATCAGCATCCGCTGATACGTCATGTCGGTATCCGCGCTCACGCCCATCACCTCGAGCAGCAGCACGCGCGCCGCGCACGGGTCGCGCAGGAATCCGAAGAATGCGGCGAGCCCCGCATCGATGCGCTCGCGCAAATCGCCGCCGCGCTCGGCCACCGCCCGCTCGACCGCGTCGTGCAACTGCTGCGCGTGATGCAGGTAGGTGCAGCGCAGCAGATCCTCGGTGCTGTCGAACGCCGCATAGAAATAGCGGTCGTTGAGCTTCGCTTCCTGGCAGATCGACCGCACGGTCGCCTTGCGGAAGCCGACCGTGCCGAACACGCGCGTCGCCGCGCGGATCAGCGCATCGCGCCGCTCGGCCGCCCGCACCTCGGGCGCCACGCCGCCGTATGCCCGGCCCCGTTTTTCCGTTTCGAGTGCTTTCTCCATTTCGCTATTTGACATCAGGACACCCGAAAACTAAAGTGGTGACGAACAACACCACAATAAGCGCGCCGCCGATGCAGCGCAAGCGGAACGGGAGGAACGACGAATGAAGGGTTTTTCCGGCAAGGTCGCCGCGATCACGGGCGCCGGTTCGGGCATGGGCCGCAGCCTCGCGGTCGAGCTTGCGCGGCGCGGCTGCGACGTCGCGCTCGCCGACGTCAACGAGGTCGGGCTCGCCGGCACGGCGGCCGCGTGCGCGACGCACGGCGTGCGCACGAGCACGCGGCGGCTCGACGTCGCCGATCGCGATGCGGTGTTCGCGTGGGCCGATTTCGTGCGCGCCGAACACGGCAAGGTCAACCTGATCTTCAACAACGCGGGCGTGTCGCTGGCCGCGAGCGCGGAGACCGCGCGCATCGCCGATCTCGAATGGATCGTCGGCATCAACTTCTGGGGTGTCGTGCACGGCACGCAGGCGTTCCTGCCGCATCTGCGCGCGTCGGGCGACGGGCACGTGATCAACACGTCGAGCCTGTTCGGGCTCGTCGCGATGCCGACGCAAAGCGCGTACAACGCGACCAAGTTCGCCGTGCGCGGCTTCACCGAGGCGCTGCGGATGGAGCTCGAACTCGACGGCGCGCCGGTCAGCGCGACCTGCGTGCATCCGGGCGGCGTCGCGACCAACATCGTCGACGCGAGCCGTGTCGACACCAGCATCCGCGCGCTCACGGGCCAGGACGAAGCAACCCACCGCCGTCAGGCGAATCGCCTGATCAACGCGACGACGGCCGACGATGCCGCTCGGCAGATCCTCGCCGGCGTCGAGCGCAACGCGCGCCGCGTGCTGGTCGGCGCCGACGCCCGCCGCCTCGACAAGCTCGCGCGCCTGCTCGGCGCCGGCTACCAGCGGCTGGTGCTGCGCCACGTGCGCCGTGCCCGCGCACGCAATCTCGAGCGCACTCATGCACCGGCCGCGCTCCCGACCACACCGACCAAGGACGCCGCATGACCTCGACGACGACCGACCGGCGCGATGCGCCGTCCGCCTGCGGCGACAACCGCGACCTCGACGTGCTGATCGTCGGCGCCGGCCTGTCCGGCATCGGTGCCGCCTATCACCTGAAGCAGCGCTGCCCGTATGCGAGCGTGGCGATCGTCGAGGCGCGCGACGCGATCGGCGGCACCTGGGATCTGTTCCGCTATCCCGGCGTCCGTTCGGATTCCGACATGTTCACGCTCGGCTACAGCTTCCGCCCGTGGCACAGCGACAAGGCGATCTCGGACGGCCAGACGATCCTCGACTACATCCGCGACACCGCGCGCGCGTACGGCATCGACAAGATGATCCGCTACGGCCAGAAGGTGGTCGCGGCCGACTGGGATTCGAACCGCGCACGCTGGACGGTACGCATCGAGCGCACGCGCGACGGCACGGTCGACACGCTCGCCTACACGTGCCGCTTCCTCTACATGTGCAGCGGCTATTACGACTACGACGGCGGCTACCTGCCCGACTGGGCCGGCATGGACTCGTTCGAAGGCCGAATCGTGCATCCGCAGCAATGGCCGAAGGACCTGTCGTATGCAAACCGGCGCGTCGTCGTGATCGGCAGCGGCGCGACGGCCGTCACGCTCGTGCCGTCGATGGCGGCCGATGCGAAGCACGTGACGATGCTGCAGCGCTCGCCGACCTACATCGTGTCGCTGCCTGCGCGCGACAAGATCGCGAACGCGTTGCGCCGCGTGCTGCCGTCGAGGCTCGCGCACCGGATCGTGCGCATGAAGAACGTACTGCTGACGATGTACCTGTACAACGTGTCGCGCCGCAAGCCCGAGCAGACCAAACGGTTCATCATCCGCGCGGCCGGCAAGCAGCTCGGCCCCGACTTCGACGTCGCGAAGCATCTGACGCCGCGCTACATGCCGTGGGACCAGCGCGTGTGCCTCGTGCCGAACGGCGACCTGTTCAAGTCGATCCGTGCGGGCCGCGCCTCGATCGTCACCGACGAGATCGAGCGCTTCACGCCGACCGGCCTGAAGCTGAAGAGCGGCCAGCAGCTCGACGCGGACGTGATCGTCACCGCGACCGGTCTGAAGGTGAAGATGCTCGGCGGCGCGCGCGTCACGGTCGACGGCCGCGCGGTCGATCTGCCGCAGACCGTGTCGTATAAGGGAATGATGTACAGCGACGTGCCGAACCTCGCGTCGTCGTTCGGCTACACGAACGCGTCGTGGACGCTGAAGGCCGAGCTGATCGCGCGCTACGTGTGCCGGCTGCTGAACCACATGCGCGCGAACGGCTACGACACCTGCGTGCCGCGGCTCGGCGCCGGCGACCTCGGCGACGTGCCGGCCGTGAACCTGAGCTCGGGCTACATCCAGCGCGCGGCCGGCATCCTGCCGAAGCAGGGGCATCGCAAGCCCTGGAAATTCCATCAGAACTACGTGCTCGATCTCGCGTCGCTGAAGTTCAGCGGGCTCGCCGATTCGGCGATGCGGTTCGAACGCCGCGCGAAAGCCGGCCCGGCCGCCGCGCCGGTTGCCGAACCCGTACTCGAATCCCGTTGAGGCCGACATGACCCATACGCTCCACCTGATCCAGAACGTGCTGCTCGGCGTCGTCGCGGTGCTCGCCGCGCTTGCGCTGTTTTCCGGCTACGTCGCGCGCCGCGTGACGCGCGCGTTTCCGCCCGAAGGCCGCTTCGTCGACATCGGCGGCGACCACATCCATTACGTCGAATACGGCAGCGGCCCGCCGCTCGTGTTCGTGCACGGGCTCGCCGGGCAGTGGCGCAACTTCGCGTACCTGCCGCTCACGCGGCTCGCGCAGCACCATCGCGTGATCCTCGTCGACCGGCCCGGCGCCGGCCGCTCGCTGCGCGGCGCCAGTTCGCAGGCGAACGTGTTCGCGCAGGCCCGCACGGTCGCCGCGTTCATCGACGCGCTGAAGCTCGACCGGCCCGTGCTCGTCGGCCACTCGCTCGGCGGCGCGATCGCGCTCGCGGTCGGGCTCAACCATCCGGAGCGCGTCAGCCGGCTCGCGCTGATCGCGCCGCTGTCGCACGAGCAGACCGAGCCGCCGGCGCCGTTCAAGCCGCTGATGCTGCCGTCGCCGCTGGTGCGCCGCTTCGTGTCGTGGACCTTCGCGATTCCGCTGACGATCCTGACCGGCCGCAAGGCCGTGAGCCAGGTGTTCGCGCCGGAAGCCGTGCCGCGCGACTTCCCGGTGAAGGGCGGCGGATTGCTCGGGCTGCGGCCGCACGTGTTCTACGCGACGGCGACGGACCTGCTGTCGGCGCCCGTCGACCTCCCTGCGATGGAGCGCCGCTACGCGGACCTCTCGTTGCCGGTCGACGTGCTGTATGGCCGCGCCGATCCGATCCTGAACTGGCGTACGCACGGCGAAGCGCTGGCGCGGAAGTCGGCGCGCGTGCGGCTGAAGGTCGTCGAGGGCGGGCACATGCTGCCGGTCACGATTCCGGACGCGACGGCCGACTGGCTGCTCGAAGTCGCCGCCGCGCCGGTCGAGGCGCCGACGCAAGGCGCGCACGTCGAGCATTGATCGTCGGCGGGCCTGACGGCTGGCATGCGCCGTGTGCCGGTCAGGCTTCGTCGTCGGGCAGCGACAGCCCGAGCTCCGTCATGACCTCGCGCGCGCTGCGGAACGCCTCGACCGCCGCCGGCGCGCCCGCGTACAGCGCGCTATGCAGCAGCACCTCGCGAATCTCGACGAGGCTCGCGCCGTTGTTGAGGGCGCCACGCACGTGGCCCTTCAGCTCCGCGCTGCGGCCGAGCGCGGCCAGCATCGCGCAGGTACAGAGGCTGCGCGTCTTCAGGTCGATCCCGCCGCGCTGCCACGTGCTGCCCCACGCGTGCTCGTTCAGCCAGTTCTGCAACGGACGCGAAAAACCGTCGAGGTCGCGCATCGCGCGCTCGACGAACGCCTCGCCCATCACCTCGGTGCGGCGCGCCTTGCCCTGCTCCCTGTCCTGTTCGCTCATGTCGTGTCCCTGTCTTGAGTCGTGGCCGCTTCGGCGTCGCCCGCGGCCGGGTTGGTTCACGTCATGTTCCCGGCGCACGGGCGTTTCGTCAAAGACGCCGGCCTCGGGTCGCGGCCGGCCACGTCACACACGGAACGTCGGGTCGAACGCTACGTAACATCCGGCCCGGCGTTACGGTTCCTTACGGGAACATCACAGCGAGCGCGTCGGCGCGTCTGGCGTCTCCGTCGCGCGAAACCGCCATTCCTCCGTTTAAATCGCGCCGATATTCCCGATTCCCACAACAATGCGCTGACGCATTTCGCGAAAGGTGTCATGGCGCGGAATTTGCAGTGATGGCCCGGACACAACTTCCAATGTCGAGGCCACCATGCACCATTACTTGAAGAAGACGGCAGTATCGCTCGCCGTCCTGTCGCTGCTCACTCTGTACGGTTGCGGCTCGGTCGACGGACCGGTCACCCCGTCGATCAAGCCGAGCTCGTCGGGTACGTCCGGCGGTGGTACCTCGGGCACCTCCGGTACGTCGGGTACCTCCGGCACGTCGGGTAGCTCCGGTACGTCGGGCACTTCCGGTACGTCGGGCACTTCCGGCACGTCGGGCACCTCCGGTACGTCGGGCACTTCCGGCACGTCGGGCACCTCCGGTACTTCCGGCACGTCGGGCACCTCCGGCACGTCGGGCACCTCCGGTACGTCGGGCACCTCCGGCACGTCGGGCACCTCCGGTACCTCCGGCACCTCCGGCACGTCGGGCACCTCCGGTACCTCCGGCACCAACGTCACCCCGCTCGGCAACGTCCTCCAGCAAACCGGCACGCTCGTCACGGCACTCGGCACGACGGTCGCGAACGGCGGTTCGCAGATCGGCGGCGTGCAAGTTCCGGGCACGAACCCGACGACGGCCACCAGCATCGGCAACGCGGTCACCAGCCTCGGCAACGGCGTGCAGTCGCTCGGCAACGGCGTCGCGGCCGGCCTCGGCTCGATCGGCGTGTCGCCGAACCCGCTCGGCCCGACGCTCACGTCGACCACCGGTCTGCTGACCGGCGCCGGCAGCGCGGTCAACAACCTCGGCAACGCGGTGACGAGCCTCGGCACCGGCCCGCTGTCGCCGCTCGCGCCGGCCACGACCCTGGTCGGCAGCCTCGTCAACACGGTCGGCACGGCCGTCAACTCGACCGCATCGGCGCTGAACACGGCGCTGAACAGCGCGCCGGTCCAGCAACTCGAGACGCAGCTCGGCAGCGTGATCAACCCGATCACGAATACGCTGACCGGCGGCGTCACGACGCCTGGCGCGACGCAGACCCTCGGCGGCGTCACCCTGCTCGGCGCCCCGCTCAACGGCCTGCTGAGCACGCTCGGCAGCGGCCTCGGCCTCGCCGGTTCGCAGGTCGGCAGCGCGACCGGCAACCCGGTCGGCACGAGCGCCGGCAACAGCGTGTCACAGCTCGGCAACACCGTGGCATCGGCCGGCGGCCTGTTGTCCGGCGGCAGCGGCAGCTCCAGCAGCGGCACCAATCCGCTCGCGCCGATCACGGGCCTGCTCGGTTCGCTGACGGGTGCGCTCGGCGGCGGCAGCAGCTCGAGCGGCTCGGGTGGCACCAGCGGCACGAGCGGCACCAGCGGCGGCCCGCTCGCGCCGATCACCGGCCTGCTCGGCTCGGTGACGGGCGCGCTCGGCGGCCTCGGTTCGAGCGGCACGGGTGGTACCAGCGGCACCAGCGGCACCAGCGGCTCGGGCGTCGGCGGCCTGCTCGCGCCGATCACCGGCCTCGTCAACTCGCTGACGCCGCTCGGCGCAAGCCTCACCGGCACGGTCACGACGCCGGGCGGCAGCCTGACCGGCAACCTCGGCGGTGCGTTGACGAGCGGCCCGGTCGGCACGCTGACGGGTTCGCTGACCTCTGCAGCCGGCACGCTCGGCGCAGTCGGCACGGCCAGCCCGAGCGGCGCGGCGGGCACGGTGACGACGCCGTCCGGCAGCGGCACCGTCACGGCCGGCCTGACCGGCAGTTCGAACGGCGGCAGCACGGCTGGCGCGACCAACCTGCTGGCGCCGGTGACGAACCTGCTCGGCGGTCTGCTCGGCGGCACCACCCCCAAGAAGTAACGCTTCACGTATCAGAACCACAGGCCAATGGCCGGGCAGATACCAAACCAAAGCCCGGCCGATGGCCGGCGTCACCCGCCAAGCGGGGGCGCCGGCCGTCATCCCGACGAGGATCCGATCATGAACTCCACCATCGACGGCATCGCCGCGGTCCAGGACCGCCCGCCCCGTTCCGCCACGCCATTCCGCGCGGGCCTGCTCGGCATCGCGGCCGGCCTGTTCGCGCTGTGGACAACGCGCGACCAGCCGGGCCTCGACGCGGCCACCCGCGCGGTCATCGCGAGCCTCGCGATCATCGGCACGATCGCGCTGCACGAAATCCTCATCTCGCGCGTCTACCTGCGCCCGAGCGCGGGACTGTCGCGGCAGGCCGTGCGCCCGCTCGGGCTCGCCCGCGTCGCGACGCGGCTCGGCGCGCTGACGTCGATCTACGCAGGCATCGGCGTCATCTACTGGCTCCTGCCCGAATATCACGGCGCGTTCTACCTGCCGTTCTGGTCGCTGCTGCGCTCGCTCGCGCCGTACGTGATCGTCGCCGCGCCGTTCTACTTCGCGTGGATGGATCGCCACCAGCGCGAAACCGACGACGCGTACCTGCTGTGGGGCCGCTTCCTGTTCCGTCACGAGCAGCCCGCGAGCTGGCAGCCCGTGCGCGAGATGCTTGCCGGCTGGGGCGTGAAGGCGTTCTTCCTGCCGCTGATGACCGTCTACCTGTCGAAGGACGCCGATCACCTGAGCGCGTCGCTCGCGCACGCCGTGAACGCGCCGATGACGATCGCGACCTTCGTGTTCCTGTACGACCTGTCGTTCACGATGGACCTGATGTTCGGCACGGTCGGCTACCTGTGCACGTTCCGCATCCTCGACAGCCACGTGCGCACCGTCGAGCCGACCACGCTCGGCTGGGTCGCCGCGCTGATGTGCTACCAGCCGTTCTGGTCGCTGATCTCGAACAACTACATCCGCTACGAAGGTTCGCTGTTCTGGGACAACTGGCTGCTGTCCGCGCCGACGCTGCGCGTGATCTGGGGTGCGGTGATCATCCTGCTGCTGATGACCTATGCGCTATCGACGATCTCGTTCGGATTGCGGTTCTCGAACCTCACGAACCGCGGGATCATCACATCGGGCCCGTACCGCTTCACGAAGCATCCGGCATACATCACGAAGAACCTGTCGTACTGGATGGTGTCGGTGCCGTTCGTCGAGCCGCTCGGCTGGCAGGTCGGGCTGATGCATTGCGCGGGGCTCGTCGCGGTGAACCTGATCTACTACACGCGGGCGAAGACGGAGGAGCGGCATTTGATGCGCGATCCTGACTATCGCGCGTATGCCGAGTGGATCGCGCAGCATGGGCTGTTCGCGCGGATCAGGCAGGCGTTCGGGGGGCGGCGGGCGGTGTGAGGCGGTCTCGCGATCATCGGTTCGATGAGCGCCTCGATCATGGAAGCCCGGCGGAACGCGTGCGAAAAAATGAGGCGATTTCGCACGTGTTCCTGAGCGGATACACCTGAAGTCGAACGGCGACGCGCAAGCTCAGGACCGCACCGAGGTCCCACACCGCCCCTTGCGACCAATTGTCGCGAAACACCCCGATTCCCCGCGTTTCGTCGCTTTTCTCCCGCAGTCCGGTTGCCCGCCCTGTGCCCGTCGCGTATGGTGCTGACCGTCTGCGCGCGGGCCATGCCCGCCGTCACCGTCTCCGCGGCACCGCCCTTCGGCGCCGCGCGTTCATGAGGAGAGAGGCGTGATCCACAAAGTCCTGATCCTGTTCGCACTCTGCATCGCGGGCCTCGCCGCGATCGCCGCCGGTTTCCAGCACATCCCCAGCTGATTCGCGGCC
The DNA here is from genome assembly GCF_003858025.1 of Burkholderia sp. Bp9004. Classification (NCBI taxonomy): domain Bacteria; kingdom Pseudomonadati; phylum Pseudomonadota; class Betaproteobacteria; order Burkholderiales; family Burkholderiaceae; genus Burkholderia; species Burkholderia sp. Bp9004. Next base: position 195,285 of record NZ_QTQD01000004.1, read on the forward strand.
CCGGCTCGCTCGCCGAGCCCGGGGGCCGCTGCCATTTCCTTTCCCATTGCAATGAACCTCTTTCCCGATGCGCCCGGGACGGGCGCCTTTTGCCATGCGTATCGACGTACAGCATTCCCAGCACGACATCGACGATGAACTCGACACGCTCTACGCGCGTCTGCACCAGCCGGGCCATCGCCTGCACGGCCTGCCGGCCGTCGCGCTCGGCGACTCGGGCCTGGTCGTCCGCCACCGCGAGGCCGACGGCGAATACTTCCTTTACGTCGAGGATCCGTCGGCCCGGCAGCTCGCCGGCTACACGATCTTCAACCGGCTGCCCGAACTGCCGCGCCGCGCGGACCGCTACCTGCGCGCGCCGCATACGCGGCTGCGCGGGTCCGCGCAACGCAAGGGGCTCGCGACGACGCTGTATCGATGGGGGCTCGACGCGGGCCTGTGCCTGATCAGCGGCGCACGTCAGTCGATCGGCGCGGCGCAGTTGTGGACCGCGCTCGCGCACGACTACCGGCACGGCTTCGTCGACGTCGAAGGCCGCGCGCTGCGCTATCTCGGCGAAGCCGTCGCGGACGACGTGTACGGTGCGCTGCATACGCGCCGCCTGTTGCTCGGCAACGGATGGACACTTGGCGACCTGGCACGCGCAACCGGGATGATCGATACGCTCGCCGCGGCGCGTCAGGACGTGAAGTTTCCGCAGGAAGAACGCGAATGGCGTCACCTGCGCCGCGTCGCGAACGCGCGCCACGTCGCTCACGCACCGATGCGATAATCCGTCGGATCCGCGCGGCGTCGCCGCGCAAGCCACCATTCCCTACGCTCCTCGATGGCCACCGAACCCCGAATCGATTCCGAGCGCCGCATCGACATCGTCGCGCTGTGCGGCAGCCTTCGCGCGCAGTCGTACAACGCGGCGCTGCTGGATGCAGCCGCACGCGTCGCGCCGCGCGGGATGCGCATCACGCGTTTCGATCGTCTCGGCGAGTTTCCGCTGTTCAATCCCGATACCGAATATCCATCGCCGGCCGCGGTGCGCGACCTGATCGAGCGGCTGAACGCCGCGGACGGCGTGCTGATCGCGAGCCCGGAATACGCGCACGGCGTGACGGGCGTGATGAAGAACGCGCTGGACTGGGTCGTGGGATGCGAAGCCGTGGTGTACAAGCCGGTCGCGGTATTGAACGCGTCGCCGCGCGCGACGCATGCGGACGCGGCGCTGCGCGAAACGCTGTTCGTCATGTCGGCGTGCATCGTCGAGCGCGCGTCGATCACGCTGCCGATCCTCGGCAGCCAGCTCGACGCTGCGGGCATCGCCGCGCATCCGCCGTTCGCGTCGGCGCTGACCGACGCGTTGCATGCACTGCGTGCGGCGATCGATGCGCAGGCGCCGGGGCGCTAGGCGACGACCGGCGTGGCTGAAAGCGTGTGTTATCGCGCCTTGGCGCGCGTGGTCTTCCTCGCGGGTTTCGCCGGCTTCGCGGCCTTCGCGCGCGGCGCTTCCTTCTCGGGCTGCGCGCCGCCGCCGGCGAGATCCTCGAGCCACGCCAGCGCATCGATGTACGACAGGAATTGTTGCAGGTATTCCGGCGACAACTCGCGCATCGTCGCGAGCGACCGATGCACGAGGCTGTTCGAATTGAGCGGTCCCGCGTTGCGCGGCACCTGGTCGAGCGACTGGCGATACTGCTGTTCGGTGCGGACCTTCGACCACATCGTGCGGAAGTAATCGATCAGCGCGGGATCGATCCCGCGCCTGTCGGCCTGCGCATCGCGCGCGAGCTGCTCGACGAGCCCGCCGAGCAGGCTGCGCGCGGGCGCCGGTGCGGTTGCTTGCGCCGTCCCGCTCGCGGCTGACGTTTCACCGGCTCGCGAGACAATCTCCGCAAACCCTTCCAGCAGCGTCGCGAGCCGCGCATCGAGCAGGGCGCGCGCGTCGCCGTCGAGCGCGGCCGCGCGTCTCTCCAGCGCGTCGAGCCGATGAAAGCGCACCGGATCGAGCCGGTCGGCGCCCTGCTCGCGCCACGCGTCGAGCGTCGCGCGCACGTGCGTCGCGTCGTCCGTCACTTCGCCCGCCCTCCGTTCGATGCGGTCTTGCGCGGCACCGGCGCGATCTCCACGCGGCGGTTCTTCGCGCGGCCTTCGTCGTCCGCATTCGAACTGACCGGCTGCTCGGAGCCGAACGCGGCCGCAAACACCGACGGCGCCGGCACGCCGGCGTCGATCAGTGCACGCGTGACCGTCAGCGCGCGCTTGGCCGACAGTTCCCAGTTGTCCGCGAACTGGCGGTTGCCGGCGCGCACCTGCTGGTCGTCGGCGAAGCCGCTGATCATCAGGATCTCGTCGCGCGTCTTCAGGTACGCGGCCAGCGGCGTGGCGAGCGTCTTCAGCAGATCGCGGCCCTCGGGCTGCAGCTGGTCCGAATTCAGCGCGAACAGCACGCTGCCGCTGATGCCGATCCGACCGTTCACGAGCGTCACGCGGCCGGCCGCGAGCGGCCCGGCGAGCGCTTCCTCGAGCGATTTGCGCTGCTGCGCCTCCTGCTGGCGCGCACGCACGGCTTCCTCGAGCTTCGACGTGAGCTGCAGCTGCATGCCGATCACGCCGACGAGGACGAGCACGAACGCGCCGAGCAGCACCGACATCAGGTCGGCGAACGCGGGCCACACCGGCGCGGACGGCGCGCCGTCGTCGATTTCGTCGTGCATGCGTTACGCTCCGACCGATGCCCGCCGACCGGCGATCTGCTGCAGGTCTTCGACGATCTGCTTCTGCGACATCATGCTCAGGTCGATCACCTCGCGCGCCTGCGCGACGTAATACTCGAGCTGCTCGTCGCTGCGCGCGAGCGATTTCTCGAGCGCGGCCTCGATGCGCTGCAGGTGGTTCAGCAGCTTGTCGTTCGATTCGCCGAACACCTGCACGGCCGCACCGAACGCATCGCCGAGGCTCGCGACCTCGACCGCCCCCGCCGTGACCTGTGCGGCCACCGAATCGAGCTTGCGCGTTTCGGCATCGACGGTGTCGTTGAAGCGCGCGCCGACGCGGTCGAGCAGGTCGGCCGACGTGCTGACGAGCGCGTCGATCGCGGTGCGCTGTTCGGTCGACGCGTGGTTGACCGCGCCGAGCAGCGTCTCGAGCGTCGCGAGCAGGCGGCTGCGCTCGTCGAGCATCGCGGTGTCGCGCACCATGCTGTCGGACAGGCGCTGGCGCAGTTCGGCGACGACGTCGGCCGCGGCCTTCGGCGCTTCCGACGCGGCCTGCACGAGGCGCGAAATTTCGTTGATCGTGTCGCTCGCGTGCACCTGCGCCTGGGCGGTGATGTCGTTCGCGGTGCGGGTCAGCGTGTCGCAGATGTCCTGCTGGCGCGCCGCGGCCTGTGCGCTCGTCTGCGCCCATTCGTCGCGCAGCGTGGCGGCCATCGCGGCCAACGAGTCGTTCCATGCCGCCAGACGTGCTTCGTCGCGTGCGGCCAGCTGCGTTTGCAGGCTCGCGTGCGATTCGCGAATCGTCGACAGCAGGTCGGCCGAGCGTTGCTCGAACGTCGACGCTTGTGCCGTGAGATCGCGCGTCGTTTGTGCGAGCGCATCACAGATTTCCTGCTGACGGCCCGCGCTGTGCACGCCCGCACGCTGCCATTCGTCGCCGAGCTTCGCTGCCATCGCGGCCAGCGAATCGTTCCATGCCGCCAGACGCTCTTCGTCACGCGCGGCCAGTTGCGTTTGCAGGCCCGTGTGCGATTCGCGAATCGTCGACAGCAGGTCGGCCGAGCGTTGTTCGAACGTGGACGCTTGCGCGGTGAGATCGCGTGTGGTTTGTGCAAGCGCGTCGCAGATTTCCTGCTGACGGCCTGCGCTGTGCACGCCCGCGCGCTGCCATTCGTCGCCGAGCTTCGCTGCCATCGCGGCCAGCGAATCGCTCCATGCCGCCAGACGTTCTTCGTCGCGCGCGGCCAGTTGCGTTTGCAGGCCCGTGTGCGATTCGCGAATCGTCGACAGCAGGTCGGCCGAGCGTTGTTCGAACGTAGACGCTTGCGCGGTCAGATCGCGCGTGGTTTGTGCGAGCGCGTCGCAGATTTCCTGCTGACGGCCCGCGCTGTGCACGCCCGCGCGCTGCCACTCGTCGCCGAGCTTCGCTGCCATCGCGGCCAGCGAATTGTTCCATGCCGCCAGACGTTCCTCGTCGCGTGCGGCCAGTTGCGTTTGCAGGCCCGTGTGCGATTCGCGAATCGTCGACAGCAGGTCGGCCGAGCGTTGTTCGAACGTGGACGCTTGCGCGGTCAGATCGCGCGTCGTTTGTGCGAGCGCATCGCAGATTTCCTGCTGACGGCCCGCGCTGTGCACGCCCGCGCGCTGCCATTCGTCGCCGAGCTTCGCTGCCATCGCGGCCAGCGACGCATTCCACGCAGACAGGCGTTCCTCGTCGCGCGCGGCCAGTTGCGTCTGCAGCCCCGCATGCGACTCGCGCATCGCGGCGAGCGCCGCGCTCGAATGCCGCTCGAACGTCGCGGCGGCTTCGCCGAGCGCCTGCGCATGCTGGCCGGCCAGCGTCTCGCCGACCTGTTCCTGGCGCGCGAGCGCATCGCGCCACGCGTCGGACAGCCGGCTTTCGGTCGATTCGAGGCGCGTCGCGACGCCGTCGAGCAGGTCCGTCGAACGCTGCGCGAAGGTGTCGGTGAACTGGCCGAGCGTCGTCTGCAACTGCTGCGCGACTGCATCGCCCGCGCGGCGCTGCTCGTCGAGCGCGCGGTTCCAGACGGCCGTCACGTTCCCGGTGGTCTTCTCGAAACCGTCGGTGAGCCCGTCGAGCTGACGCTGGACGGCGCTCGTCACGGTATCGCGCAGCGCGGCCATCTCCTGCGCAAGCCCCGTCATCGTCGCCGCGACGACCGGCTGCAGCGCGGCCCCGGCCACGCGCGCGCTCTCGGCGGCGCTTTCCTTCAGTGCATCGCCGACGTTCGATGCCAGGCCGGCATACGCGCGCTCGGTCCGATCGAAGAACGTCTGCTGACTTTCGATCTGGCGATCGTGCAGCGCGATGCTGCGCGCCTCGAGCGTCGTCATCATCGTCTGCAACCGGTCGACCAGCGCCGGCATCACGTCCGCCTGGCGCTGCAGCAGCCGGAACGATTCGTCGCGCTGGTGCGCGGACGAATGCACGCGCAGCGTCGTCGCGATCTTCGCGTCGAGCTGCTGGCCCGCGTCGAGCCGTTCGCGGCGCACGAGCGCGGACAGCAGCCCGAGCATCGCGGACGTCGCGACACCCGCGATCGACGTGCCGAACGCGAAGCCGAGACCCTTCACCGGCGCGATCAGCGAAGCCCGGATCGCGTCGAGGTCGGTCGCGCTTTCGAGCGCGGCGCCCGTGCCCTTCAGCGTCACGACCATCCCGAGCAGCGTGCCGAGCATGCCGAGCAGCACGAGCAGGCCGACCAGATACGGCGTGAGCGACGGGCCCGGCAGCGCGACGCGCGCACCTTCGACGCGTGCCCGCACGGCACCGCGCAGGCCCGTGGGCAGCGTATCGAGCCACGCGTCGAGCGTCGCCGGGGGTTCGGTCAGGCCGGCCACCGCGCGCGACAGCGTGGCGGTGGCCTGCCGGTAGCGCCGCAGTTCCCACGCACCGGCGACATAGCATGCGCCGATCAGCAGCGTGACGGCCGTCGCGAGCGGGTTCGACGCGACATAGCCGATGCCGATCCAGCACACTGCGAGCAGACCGGCGATGAAGACAACGAGATCAAGACGAATTCTGGACATAGCGTAGGGATTAGCAGGTACGAAGGGCCGCGAGCAGCCCGTCTACCGTTTGAAACCGGACTTCGAGTTCGGCGAGCAGGATGCTTTGCATCTCGTTGCGGAACGTGTCGAGCCACGTGCCGGGCACGATCGCCGCGGCGGGCGGGGCGTCGCCCTCGGCATCGGCCGCCGCTTGCGCGTCGGCCAGTGCCTGCCGTTCCGCGTCGCGCAGCCGCTCGAAGCGCGTACCGAGCAGCGCGGGCACGGCGGACAGCAGGCTGCGCTCGCGCGCGCCGAGCACGCGCTCCATGATCGCGTCGAGCGTCGCGAGCCGCGCCATCCCGGACGAGCGCGCGGCGACCGCGACCCGCAAGCGGCCGCGCAACTGGCCGATCGCGGTCTCCATTTCCTGCTGGAGCGACAGACAGCTCTGGCGGAAATCCGCGAAGTCGGCCGTGTCGGCGGACGGCGGCGGCAACTCGCCGGGACGCCGCCGCGTGCGCGGGCGGAGGGCGGCCGTGATCGCCTGCGCGAGGTCGTGGCGCACGCGCGCGCAGTCACGCTCCGCGTCGTAACCACGCACGCCGGCCGCGACGCCGGGCGGGCTCGCATTCAGCGCGGACGACAGCGTGATCGCGTCGGTCCAGCCGAGCCACTGGCTCAGGCGGTCCGACAGCGTCAGCCGGGATTCCGCAACGTCGGCATCGGTCAGGCGCGCGAGCAGCCGGACGAGCGTCGGGCCGCTCATTGCCGGGCGCGGGGGTGCTTGCACCATGCTGCAAACCGTCAAAAAGGCAGCAGTTTACACGTCGTCGGGAGGTCGACCGCCAGAATCGCGGAAGCGGCTCGGCCCGGTACGCCGCGCAACCGGCGCGAACGCCCGCAGCACAAGGCTCGCAGGCCGATCGCCGGGGTTTCCCGGTGCGCCGGCGCGGCGCCGGCCACGCATCCGGACGCCTTCCGAAGCCCCCGGCGGGCGCCGGTTCACGCCAGACATCCTGTTCGCCCGCATACGATTCCGTCACGGACGTGCGGTACCATCGCGACACCCGCCGCGCGATTCGCACCCGATTCGCACCCGATTCGCGCCCGATGCGGGCCCGCGCCGCCCTGCGACCGGCGCGCGGGCCGCCCGCACCATGGATATCCGGCCGATATCCGCGGGACGCAGGCGGCGCCCCGGGAGACCGGCGCCGCCGCCCATGACAACGACTGATAACAGACGGGCCTGCCCGACCGCTCACGATGCTTTCCGACTTCGTCGCGCGCCTGCGCGAGCGCTTCAGCAAACCGCCTACCCGGCAGGACTTCGCCGACCGCCTGATCGCCGCGCTGCGCGCGACCGGCGACACGCGCGAGTGGCGTCACGAGGACGACAAGGGCCGTCTCGTGCAAGCGGATGTCCCGTCGAACATCATCAACCTGCACAACCTGTTCCGCGACTATGCGGACGCGAAGCCGGCCGAGCGCGAAGCGACGCTGCAGCGCCAGGCGAGCGCGATGATGCAGCACGAGATTCCGGCGAACTTCGCGGACGTCCGCGCACGGCTGCGCCCCGTGATCCGCAGCGCGACCGAGCGCGGCACGGTCGCGCTGCAGCTCGCCGGACAGCCCGCCGCGTCGGAAGTCGCGTTCCGGACGCTGTGCGAGAACCTCGAGATCGGCATCGCGTACGACGGCGAATTCAGCGTCGCGCGGCTGACGAGCGCGCGGCTCGCCGAATGGGGCGTCAGCTTCGACGACGCATGCGACATCGCGATCGACAACCTGCGCGGTGCGTCGTCGGCGCCGTGGGCCGCGTTGCGCGACGGCGTGTTCGTTTCGCAGTTCGGCGACTACTACGACGCGGCGCGGCTCCTGCTGACCGACTTGCTGCACCGCCAGCCGATCTCCGGCGCGCCGGTGGTGATGGCGCCGAACCGGGCCGTGCTGCTGCTCACCGGCGACCGCAACGCGGCCGGGCTCGCGACGATGGTCGAACTCGCGGAACAGGCGCGCGCGCAGCCGCGTCCGCTGCCGCCGCTGATGCTGCGCTGGGACGGCGCCGCGTGGCGGAATTTCGTCCCGGCAGGGCTGGAAGCGAAGCTGCACGCGCTGCGCGTGGACGAACTCGCGGGCGACTATCAGGATCAGCGGACGCTGCTGGACGATCTGCACAAGCGGGACGGCACCGACGTCTTCGTGGCGTCGTACACCGTGTACCGGCGGCAGAACGGCGAGCTGTTCAGCGTCGGCGTGTGGAGCGACGGCGTGCCGACGCTGCTGCCCGAGACGGATATCGTCGTGCTCTATCGTGAAGCGACGCGGCAGTCGGCCCACGTGCCGATGGCCGCGCTGCGGGACGCATGCGGCGACCTGATGACGGCCACCGCGCACCGGCCGGTGCGGTATGAAGTGACGGCGTTTCCGGATGACGCGCGGTTCGCGGCGCTGCTCGAACGGTTTCCGGCGGTGTGACGCGCGCTTGGCGCGCGCAGGGCGCGGTGATTCGGGGCCGTGGCTGCGCCCGCCACGCCATGTGCCGGAATGAGCGGCCGTGGCGGCATGCCTGTCAGGAATGCAACGGCGGCGCGCCCCCGGCGACACCGCCTGCCGTCAGATCCCCGCCTTCGGCGCGTTCAGGATCAGCCGCAGGCCGAGCAGCGTGATCGCGCCGGCCGCGACGCGGTCGACCCACTTCTTCGCGCGCAGGTAGAGTTCGCGCGGCCGGCGGGTCGAGAAGCACAGCGCGACGATCGTGTACCAGCCGAATTCGACGCCGAACACGAGCGGCGGCAGCGCCAGGTAGCACCAGAGCGGCGGATGCTGCGGCAACAGCGCCGCGAAGATGCTGCCGTACCAGATCGCCGTCTTCGGGTTGCTGAGCTGGGTCGTGAGGCCGATCCAGAACGACTTGCGCGCGCTGCCGGCGACGACGGCCTGCGCATCTTCCATCGCGATCGGCCTGTCGGCGCTGCGCCAGATCTTCGACGCCATGTAGATCAGGTAGGCGCCGCCCGCCAGCTTGAGTCCCACGTACAGCCATTCGACGGCCTGCAGCAGCGTGTAGAGCCCGGCCAGCGCGACGCCGCCGAACGCGATCCCGCCGACGCCCATGCCGAGCGCGGTCGCCAGCCCGTCGCGGCGCGACAGCCCGATCGAATTGCGGGCGACCAGCACGAAACTCGGGCCCGGAATCATCGCGCCAAGCCACAGCGCGGCCAGAATGGCGAGTACGGCAGCCGATGCAGTCATCGAAGTCTCCTTGATCAGCGACGCCGAAGCGCCGGCGCCTGCGTGTCGATTCCCGACGGTGAAGTCGACGATTCTGGCACGCTTCGCGGGCCGCCGGAAGCATCCGCGCACTGCTATGCTGGGTGCCGTTCCCGCCATCGCGCCACGCCCCCAATGATCGAGATTCGCGCCGCCCGCTATCCCGACGATGCCGCCGTCGTCGAAGCGATATTCCGCGAGTACATCGCGAGCCCCACGGTCAGCCTCGCGTTCCAGGACTATGAGCCGGAACTCGCCGCGCTGCCGGGCAAATACGCGGCGCCGCGCGGGCAATTGCTGCTCGCGTGGCGCGCCGGGCGCGTGGTCGGCTGCGCGGCGTTTCGCGAAATCGACGCGACGACGTGCGAGATGAAGCGCGTATACGTGCGTCCCGAGGCGCGCGGGCTGAACGTCGGCCGCCAGCTCGTCGAGCGGCTGCTGTGCGACGCGAAGGCGGCCGGTTATGCGCGGATGTGTCTCGACGTGCTGCCGGAATTCGTCGCCGCAAGGCAACTGTATGGTTCGCTCGGCTTCACGCCGGCACCGCCCGTTGCGTTCAATCCGGTGCCCGGCACCGAGTTTCTCGGGCGGGATCTGTGATGGGCACGACCGCGCACCGTGCCCTCCTCGCGCTGCTCGCCGCGCTGTCGTCCGGCGCACGGGCCGACGGCCTGCCGCAATCCATCGCGACGCAACTGCCGTCCGGCTACCAGCCGTTCGTCGCGCAGGAAGGGCCGGACCTCGGCGACGGACGGCGCAGCTTTCTCGTCGTCGTGCATCGCGCGGCCGATTCGCGCGGGCAGCCGTCGCCCCGCCCGCTGCTGATCTTCGAGGAGCGGCCCGATCACGCGTACCGGCTCGCCGCGCGCAACGACCACGTGGTCCTGCGCGCGAACGAAGGCGGCCAGTGCGATCCGTTCGATCCCGAAGACGCCGCCGACAGCGGCCTCTCGGTGAAAGGCCGCTATTTCACCGTGCAGAACTTCGTCGCGTGCGGGCAGCACTGGAGCGACTACGTGACGTTTCGCTACGACCCGCGCACCCACGGCTGGCTGTTCTCCAGCGAGATCTACACCGAATCGTTTCCGCTCGACGACAAGCCCGACGAAGTCACCGTCATGCGCGCCGATGCGCACCGGCCGGTGACGTTCGGCCAATGGCGGCGCACGGACTGAAAAACCGTGGGCGAACGAGGTTCCGCCGCTTGCATCGACGCAACTCGCCTCCCCCCGCCAACCGGTCTACCATAGGCGCTCGTCGCCGTTCGGGCGCGCGCCGACGCGGCATGCGTCTTGCGCGCCACCCTTCCCACGTTGAACCAGCGCAGGAGGACGTCATGACGCAACACTTCGACGCGATCGTCATCGGCACGGGCCAGGCCGGTCCGCCGCTCGCCGCGCGGCTCGCGGGCGCCGGCATGAAGGTCGCGGTCATCGAGCGCGGCCGCTTCGGCGGCACCTGCGTGAACACCGGCTGCATTCCGACCAAGACGCTGATCGCGAGCGCGTACGCGGCGCAGCTTGCGCGTCGTGCGGCCGAATACGGCGTGTCGGTCGGCACCGTCAGCGTCGACATGAAGGCCGTGAAGGCGCGCAAGGACCAGATTTCCGGCCGCTCGAACCACGGCGTCGAGCAATGGGTGCGGGGGCTCGACAACACCACCGTGTTTCAGGGTCATGCCCGATTCGAGCGGGCGAACGCGGTACGCGTCGGCGACGAAGTGCTCGAAGCCGGCCGCATCTTCATCAACGTCGGCGGGCGCGCGCAAATCCCGCCGATGCAGGGCCTCGACGCGGTGCCGTACCTGACCAACTCGACGATGATGGACGTCGACTTCCTGCCCGAGCATCTCGTGATCGTCGGCGGCAGCTACGTCGGGCTCGAATTCGGTCAGATGTACCGCCGCTTCGGCGCGCAGGTCACGATCGTCGAGAAAGGGTCGCGCCTGATCCGTCGCGAGGACGAGGACGTCTCGCAGGCCGTGCACCAGATTCTCGCGAACGAAGGCATCGACGTGCAGCTCGATGCGAACTGCCTGACCGCGCGGCGCGACGGCGACGGCGTCGTGGTCGGCCTCGACTGCACGGGCGGCCGCCGCGAGGTCGCGGGCTCGCACCTGCTGCTCGCGGTCGGCCGCGTGCCGAACACCGACGATCTCGGGCTCGAGCAGGCAGGCGTGGCGGTCGACGCGCGCGGCTACATCACGGTCGACGACCAGCTGCGCACCAACGTGCCCGGCATCTGGGCGCTCGGCGACTGCAACGGACGCGGCGCATTCACGCACACCGCGTACAACGACTACGAAATCGTCGCGGCCAACCTGCTCGACGACGATCCGCGCAAGGTGTCCGACCGCATCACCGCGTACGCGATGTACATCGACCCGCCGCTCGGCCGCGTCGGCATGACGCTCGCGGAAGCGAGGCAGACCGGCCGCCGGCTGCTGGTGGGCACGCGGCCGATGACGCGGGTCGGCCGCGCGGTCGAAAAAGGCGAGAGCCAGGGCTTCATGAAGGTGATCGTCGACGCGGACACCCATGCGATCCTCGGCGCGTCGATCCTCGGCGTGACGGGCGACGAAGTCGTGCACGGGTTGCTGGACGTGATGGCCGCCGGCGCGCCGTACACGACGATCAGCCGCGCGATGCACATTCACCCGACCGTGTCGGAGCTCGTGCCGACGCTGCTGCAGGACCTGCATCCGGTCGAATGAGGCGCGAATGAGGCGCGACCGGCGGGCGCGCATCCGCTTCCCGCGCGTCCGGTTTGCGCTTGCGTTGCGCGCGGCGCCCCGGCGTCGAACCGTGTGCGAAGAGGGCCGTTCGCGTTCGACGACATCGCCCAGGCCCGTCGGCGCATGGAAGCCGGCGCGCAGGTCGGCAGGATCGTCGTGACCGTCTGAACGTTGCGCCGCCGGGCGTGCCGGTCGGTAACGACGGCACGCCTCGCGCATTCGCGCATCAGGTCTCGAAGTACCGCGGCCGGTCGATGTCGGCCAGCAACCCCGGCTGCACCGGCGCCCAGTCGAGCGACGCCCGCGTGCGCTCGCTCGTTGCGGGCGCATCCATTCCAGCGAACATCGCGAACCAGCCGAAGTGCTCGCCGGCTTGCGCGGCCGATTTCGACACGACCGGCACGTTCAGCCGGCGGCCGATCACCTCCGCGATCTCGCGGAACGGCACGCCCGTATCGTCGACCGCGTGATAGCGCGCGCCGGGCGCGCCGCGTTCGACCGCGAGCCGGTACACGCGCGCCGCATCGAGCCGGTGCACGGCCGGCCAGCGGTTGCCGCCATCGCCGAGATACGCCGAGGCGCCCTTCTCCCTCGCGAACGCGATCAGGCGCGGCACGAAGCCATGATCGCCATCGCCGTGCACGGACGGCGGCAGGCGCACGACCGACGCGCATACGCCGCGCGCGTCCAGCGCGGCCGCCGTCGCTTCCGACGCGCGCGGATAGGTCGCCGACACCGGCACATGCGGATCGTCCTCCGTCGCCGCGCGGCCGGGTGCGACGAGCGCGAGGCCCGACGTGACGACCAGCGGCCGCGCCGACCCCGCGAGCGCCGCACCGATCGTCTCGATCGCGCGGCGGTCGAGCTCGCAGTTTTCCGCGAAGCGCGAGAAGTCGTGATTGAATCCCGTGTGGATCACCGCGTCTACGGCCTCGGCGCCGCGCGTCAGGCTGTCGAGATCCTCCAGCGACCCGCGATGGACATCGGCGCCCGCGGCCGCGACCGCCGCGGCGGCCGCGTCGGACCGCGCGAGACCGAGCACCGCATGCCCGGCGGCCACGAGTTCGGCAACGACCGCGGAGCCGACGAAGCCCGACGCTCCCGTAACAAAGACACGCATTTCGACACCTCCGAATGAACGAGAGGCTTACTATCTGTCGACCGTCGCGCGCGGTGAAGACGTGACGGTTTACCGGTAAACGAACTAACAGGCTATGGCTGACGCATCCGACAACCTGCTCGGCGCGTACCTTCGGGACCGCCGCGAGAAACTCGATCCGGCCGCGCTCGGGCTGCCCGTCGCGCGCCGCCGCACGCCGGGCCTGCGGCGCGAGGAAGTCGCGCAGCGCGCGCACGTGAGCGCCGCGTGGTACACGTGGCTCGAACAGGGCCGCGGCGGCGCGCCGTCGGCCGACGTGCTCGACCGGCTCGCCCGCGCGCTGCTGCTCAACGACGCCGAACGCGAGCATCTGTTCCTGATCGGCCTCGGCCATCCGCCCGAGGTGCGCTATCACGCGAGCAGCGATGTCACGCCGCGCCTGCAGCACGTGCTCGATTCGCTCGACGCCAGCCCCGCGATCGTGCGCACGGCGACGTGGGACGTCGTCGCGTGGAACGACGCGGCCGCCGCGACGCTGACCGACTATGCGACGCTGCCGCCGCCCGCGCGCAACATCCTGCGGCTGATCTTCGTCGATGCCGGGGTGCGCTACGCGCAGCAGAACTGGGAACGCGTCGCGCGGTTCGCGGTGGGCGCGTTTCGCGCCGACATCGCGCGCGGCGGGGCGACGCAGGCCGTGCAGACGTTCGTCGACGAGATGCGCGCGACGAGCGCCGAGTTCGACGCGATGTGGCGCGACCACGACATTCATTCGCATGACGAAGGGACGAAGGAGATTCGTCACCCGCGAGCCGGCCGGATCGCGCTCGAATACTCGGCGTTCTCGGTGACCGGCCGCCCGGACCTGAGTCTCGTGATCTTCACGCCAGCGACGCCGGCCGATCGTGCGCGCATCCGGACACTCGTCGCCGCGCGTGAAAAGGCCCGCGAACGGGACGACGGACCGCACGTGTCGGCCGCCTAGCGTGTCGAATCTGCGCCCGGAGCCGCTCCCGGATTCGCACCCGGCGCCGCGCCCGAAACGGCCACGCCGCCCGCCCCGACTGCGTCGCCCATCGGGCCCCGTCACACCGCGCCCATCCATCACATTCCGCACTGACACCCAGTCGAATATTTAATTTTCACCTGGGTAAGCACGCCTTTACCCTTTCGGCATCGCATCACAAGGCCACTGGCCCCTGGAGCATTCCGATGACCGACCCCGGCACCGCACACGCCGTTTCCCGCCCGCACGCGGCCTCCGTATCCTGCGGCGCACTCGCGTTGCTGGTGCTCGCCGGCCTCAACCTGCGTCCGTTCCTGACCGCATTCGGCCCCGTGCTCGACATCGTGCGTGCCGACACCGGCCTCGGTTTCCGCGCGGCCGCGCTGCTGACCACGCTGCCGTTCGTGCTGATGGGCGTCGTCGCCGGCGTCGGCGTCGGGCTTGCACGACACGTCGGCGAGCAGCGCGCGCTCGCCACCGCGCTGGCGCTGATCGCCGCGGGCTGCATCGCGCGGCTGTGGACCGGAAACAGCACCGGGCTGGTCGTCACGGCGGTCGTCGCGGGCGCGGGCGTCGCGGTGGTCCAGTCGCTCGCGCCGGGCCTCGCCAAGCGCTGGTTCGCCGACCGGCTGCCGCTCGCGATGGGGCTCTATTCGGCGGCGCTCGTCGGCGGCGGCGCATTCGGCGCGGTCGCGAGCCCGTGGCTCGCCGCGCACGGCGGCTGGCATCTGTCGCTCGCCGTCTGGGCCGTGCCCGCGCTCGTGACGCTCGCGCTGTGGCGCGCGAAGGCGCCGCGCGACGCGGTGCATGCCGCGACGGTATCGGCGCCCGTCACCGCGTTCGCCCGGATTCCGCGCGCATGGCAACTCGCGCTGTTCTTCGGCCTCAGCAACAGCGGCTACGCGAGCCTCGTCGCGTGGCTGCCCGCGTTCTATCGCAGCGTCGGCATGAGCTCGCAAGCGAGCGGCAACCAGCTCGCATGGATGGCGCTGTTCCAGGCGGCCGGCGCGCTCGCGATGCCGCTGCTCGCGAAACGCTCGCACGATCGCCGCCCCGTGCTGTGGCTCACGCTCGCGTTGCAGGCGGTCGGCTTCGTCGGCTTCGCGACGGTGCCCGCGCTCGCGCCGTGGCTGTCGGTCGCGAGCGTCGGCGTCGGGCTCGGCGGATTCTTCTCGATGAGCCTGATCGTCACGCTCGACCACTTGCCCGATGCGCGGCTCGCGGGCGCGCTCGCCGCGTTCGTGCAGGGCATCGGCTTCCTGATCGTCGCCGCGAGCCCCTGGCTGATCGGCTGGCTGCGCGACGCGGGCGGCGGCTTCGCGATCGCGTGGTGGCTGCATGTCGGCGTGATCGCGTTGATGGCCGCGTTGAACGCCGCGTTCTCTCCCGACGGCTATCGGCGCAGCATGGCGCGCATCGCCAGCGCCGCGCACTGACACCGAGCCACCGGATTCCCCGATCCGGACGATCGCCGGCATCCGCCGGCGCTCGTCCAGCCGCCCGCGCACGGCCGGGCGCGGGCCGTCACGCCCACCGGCCGCACATTCGCTTCACCGCACACCACAACAATCGATCATGGAGACAATCATGAAAAAGCTCGTCATCGCCGTCGCGCTTGCGCTGACGGCAGGCGCCGCCGCCGCGAAAGACCCGGCCGTCCTGCGCCTCGGCGTCGATCCCAGCTACGCGCCGTTCGAATCGCTCGCACCGGACGGCAAGCTCGTCGGCTTCGACATCGATCTCGGCAACGCGATCTGCGAACGCATGAAGGTGCGCTGCGTGTGGGTCGAGAACGCCTTCGACGGGATGATCCCCGCGCTGAAGGCGCGCAAGTTCGACGGCGTGCTGTCGTCGATGAGCGTGACCGAGAAGCGCCTCGCGCAGATCGCGTTCACCGACAAGATCAACAACGTGCCGCCGCGCCTCGTCGCGCGACGCGGCTCGAACCTGCAACCGACGGCCGGGTCGCTGGCCGGCAAGAGCGTCGGCGTCGAGCAGGGGTCGACGCAGGAAACCTATGCGCGCACGTACTGGGAACCGAAGGGCGTCATCGTGCGCACGTACCAGACGCAGGATCTCGTCTATCAGGATCTGATTGCGGGCCGCCTCGACGCGTCGCTGCAGTCGTCGGTGCAGGCCGATCTCGGCTTCCTGAAGACGGCGAAGGGAGCGAACTTCGAATTCGCGGGGCCGCCATTGCACGATCCGAAGACGCTCGGCGTCGGCTCCGCGATCGGCGTGCGCAAGGATGACGACGCGCTGCGCACGCAGATCAACCAGGCGCTCGCGAGCCTGATTCAGGACGGCACGTATCAGCGAATCGCGAAGAAGTATTTCTCGTTCGATATCTACAACTGACGGATGCGAGCGGCTGCGGCCGCCTGCCGATGCGAAGGGGCGTCGCGCGCGAGCGCGATGCCCCGTTCCTGCTTTCGGCAACCGGTCCGCGAAGTTCTCTTTGACCAGCCGCCTGTGCAATTGCGCCGCTCGATCGTCTGACGACCACCGCGCGATCGACATGTGGCGCGAACGATGCCCCGCGATGACCGCAACGGCCGACGGCGAACGCACGACGGCCATGCCCGGCGCCTCCCGCCCGCTCGCGATCGCCAACGGCGAGTGCGCGTCGCTTCGCGGCGGCGATGCGTGCCTCGGCCGTCGGCACGCCGTTCACCACGGCAACGTATCCGCCCTCCACCGCCGCCCTTCTGTCGCATTCGTCCAGATTCGCGTCGCGTGCAGATAAAACCTCCGCGCCGCGCCTGCCGTTAACCCGTTCGCAACCCTCGCGCCCCGCATTTCGACGCGGCGCGCCGTCGTCGTTCGTGATCCGGAATCCACATCCGCCGTCGGCCGCCCGTCGGGCCGCCGGCAAGGGAACGTCATGCGAAAACTCACCATCCGCGGCGGGCTCGTCGCGACCATCGCCGGCTATACGGCGCTGCTCGTGCTGGTCGTCGGCGCGTGCATCGCCGCCCTCTACGCGGGCAACGGCTCGCTCGAAGCGATGTACCGCGACGACACCGCGTCGCTGCTGCACCTGAAAACCAGCTCGGAGCGCATGCTCGTGCTGCGCGAACGCGTGAGCGACGTCGCGCAGATCATCAGCGCCGGCCAGCCCGCGAAGGCGGAAATCGCGCAACTGCACACGCTCCTCAAGCAGAGCGACGACGAACTGGACGCGTACACGCGCCTGCACACGCGCGACGCCGACGAGCAAGCGCTGTTCGACACACTGCGCAATCGCCGTCGCACGCTGCTCGACCAGGTGTTCCTGAAGGCGATGTCGCAACTCGATCACGACAACGCATTCGACTTCCTCGACACGCACCGCACCGCGCCGCCGGCACTCTTCACCGCCTACCAGGAAGCGATCGACGCACTCGAATCGTTCCAGGTCGCCCGCCAGAAGGCGCGCTACGATGCAGCCGGCGAGCGCTTCCACCGGATCGTGTGGGCCATGGTGGCGGTCGCGCTGTTCGCGCTGATCGTCGGCTTCCTGGCGCAGCGCGTGCTCGCGAAGGCGATCATCGCGCCGATCCATCTCGCCGTCGCGCATTTCGACAGGATTTCGAAAGGCGACCTGACCGGCACGGTCGTCATTCCCGGCGAAAACGAAATGGCGTATTTGCTGAATGCATTGAAGCGGATGCAGGACGGCCTCGTCGAAACCGTGAATCAGGTGCGCTCGAGCACGGAGACGATCGTCGGCGACGTCCGCACGATCGCGAGCGGCAACGTCGACCTGTCCGCGCGCACGGAGCAGCAGGCCGTGTCGCTGCAGCAGGCGGCGGCGAGCGTGGAACAGCTGACGGCGACCGTGCGGCAGAACGCGGACAACGCGCGCGATGCGCGCACTTACGCGCAAGGCGCGGCCGGCATCGCATCGAAAGGCGGCGACGCGATGCAGCGCGTCGTCGAAACGATGTCGGCGATCTCGCACAGCTCCACGCGGATCTCCGGCATCGTCGGCGTGATCGAAAGCATCGCATTCCAGACGAACATCCTTGCGTTGAATGCCGCGGTCGAAGCGGCACGCGCGGGCGAACAGGGGCGTGGCTTCGCCGTGGTGGCAACCGAGGTGCGCGGGCTCGCGCAGCGCTGCGCGTCGGCGGCGAAGGAGATTCGCGAACTCATCGGCCACTCGGCGCAGCGCGTCGAAGACGGCAGCGGCCTCGTCGCACTCGCCGGCTCGGCGATGAACGAACTCGTCGCCGCGGTCGAGCGCGTGAATGCGATCATGGGCGAAACGAGCATCGCATTCGACGAGCAATCTGCCGGCATCGAGCAGGTGAATGCCGCGGTCATCCAGATGGAGCAGACCATGCAGCGCAATGCCGCGCTGGTGGAAGAAGCAGCCGCCGCGGCGCTGTCGCTCGAGGATCAGAGCGCACGACTGAGCGATGCCGTCGCGCAATTCCGTCTTCGAGATGTGGCGGCGGCGGCGTGATGTGACCGGTCCGACCGGTGTCGGGCCTGCCGGCGCGGCACGACACCCGAGCCGCGGCCCGGTGTCGTTGCCGGCAAAATGTGGATCGTCCGTGGGCCGCTCGCGCCTAGGCCGCCCGTGCCAGCAGGTCCATCGCGAAGGACTTCGCGTGCGCGACGGCCTCCTGCGCGTCGGGGAATACGCCGAGCTGCTCCCAGCGCTCTTCGGCCGCGTAGGTCCCTTTCACGGCGAGCGCCCGCTGAACGCGCAGCTGGGCTGCGAACCCGCCGTCCTCAAGGGGGCGCGCCGTCGCGACGACCTTGTGCGGGGGACTGGCTCTCTCCGGCTGATGCCACTCGACAGGACCGTCCGGCACGCCGGCAATCGTCAACTCGTTCCTGGCCTTGCAGTCCGGGCAGTAGAAACACCACCCCGCTTCTTCGCGACTGGGCTTGACCTGACCGCGAGCCAGCACGGCGCGGCATTCAACGTTTTCGCAGATGAACGGCATAGCAGTCTCCGGAGTTGTTTGACGGAAATCCTAGCATGTCCGTCGGCGGCGAAACCAGAAAAAAACCCGGCCCGAACCGGGCCGACCTCGCCGTCATTGCACCGCGCAAACCACTGCCGCCACGGCGGCGTTCAGTAGCGACTGCGCCCCCACAGCGTCTTCGGCTCGTCGAGCAGGTGCCGCAACCCGCTGCGCGCGATCATCGTCTCCGCGACCGTCGTCACGCGCTCGAGAATCTCGTTCTCGTCGACCGACAACACGCGGCGATCGTCCATCAGCACGCGTCCTCCGACCATCGTCATGCACACGTCGGCCGCGTTCGCGAAACACGTCACGCGATACACGGGCATGTTCATCGGCATCATGTGCGGGCGGAACAGATCGACGAGGATGACGTCGGCGAGTTTGCCGGCTTCGAGCGAACCGATTTCGTGATCGAGCGACAGCGCCTTCGCCGCGTCGATCGTCACCATCTCCAGCACCTTGCCGTGCGGCAACACGTCCGGGTCGCGGAAGTGGCGGCGATGGTAGTGCATGCACTGCCACATGTGTCGGAACATGTCGTAACCGCGATCTGGCGCCGCGCCGTCCGACGCGATCGCGACGGTCACGCCCGCATCGATCAGCTCGGGCACCGGGCAGCGGCCGATGATCGACATGATCGCGCTCGGATTGTGGACGATCGCGGTGCCGGTTTCCACGCACGCCGCGATGTCGTCGTCGGTCAGGTCGATGCTGTGCGACATGAACGACGTCGGGCCGAGCAGCCCGAGTTCGCGATGCGCGAACGCGAGCGTGCCCGCGCGATGCCCGTCCTGTGTGAACGTCAGGCCGCGTGCGCGCGCCAGCGCGCCGTAGCGCGCCGCCTGGTCGCGGAAGTCGCGCTCGTACCGCGCGACTTCGGGGTCGTGCTCGGGACCGTACACCGGCAGCGTGAGCGCGATCCGGATCCGGCCGCCGGCATCGCCATGGCACGCGTCGACGATGCGCTCGCACACGTCGTACATCGTGTCGAAATCGACGTCGCGCGTCTCTCTGCCGTCCGGCCCGTGGCGCGTGTACGCGCGCGGCGCGGGTGGGCGCGACGGGCCAACCGCCACGATCGAGCGCGTGCCGGTGCGCACGACCGCATCGCAATGGCGCCGCGCGTAGACGGGATCATCGACGCGCATGATCGAGTTGCCACCGCCGAGCAGCGACACGCCCGTCGTCACGCCGGCCTTCAGCCGTTCGAGCGCCGCGAGGTGCGATTCGGTTTCCCAGAACGCCTCGTCCGACGCGCGCGTATAGATCGTCTCGGCCGCGGCCGACCACGCATCGCCGTCCGCGCCGCCGATCGTGCGCAGCATCGCGTGGCCCGCGTGCGCATGCGAATCGATCAGGCCCGGCAGTACGGCCTTGCGGCGCGCGTCGATCGTGCGCGCGGCACGGAAACGCGCCTGCAACCCGGTGGTGTCGCCAACGGCGACGATGCGATCGCCCTTCACGGCAACCGCGCCGTTCTCGATCACGCGCCGCTGCGGGTCCATCGTGATCACGCAGCCGTTCGCGATCAGCGTATCGATTGCTTCGCGCCGATCGTCGGCTTTGTCCTCGGTCGTCATCGCCTGGTGTCCTGTTGGAATGCGAAATGGTTAAGGGGCCGCCGAACGGAAAAACCGCCGGGCGGCTGCCCGGCGGCTCGACGGCGGCATGTCGATCGTGACGTCATGCGGAGCGGACGGGTGCCGCCACTCGCGCCTTCAGCTTGCGCTGCGCCGCGCTGATCGCGATGAACACGACGGCGTTCACGGCGAGCGCGACCAGCCCGGGGTTGATCGACGTCAACGTGCTCGATGCGCCGGGGAACAGCGAGGCGAGCGTCACGCCGTAGTAGTTCGTCATCGCGATCACGATCGCACCGGCGACGATCCCGGCGAATGCGCCTTCCCG
Organism: Burkholderia sp. Bp9004; assembly: GCF_003858025.1. Lineage (NCBI taxonomy): Bacteria > Pseudomonadati > Pseudomonadota > Betaproteobacteria > Burkholderiales > Burkholderiaceae > Burkholderia > Burkholderia sp. Bp9004. Next base: position 215,983 of record NZ_QTQD01000004.1, read on the forward strand.
CGTGCCGAACGGCCGCTTCAGGAAGCTCGACGCGAGCATCGGCACGAGCTGGGTGAGCAGGCTCGACGAGAAGATCGCGAGCGTGACGAAGGTGGCACCGCCGCGCAGCACGAAGTAGACGACCACCAGCGTGAAGATCGGCAGCGCGATTCGCGCGACGCTCGTCACCTCGCGATCGGTCGCATTCGGCGCGAAGCCATCGCGGTAGATGTTGCGCGCGATCGTCGTGGATGCGTTCAGCATGATCAGCGAGCCCGGCACCAGCGCGGTCAGCAGGCCCGTGCCGCCGACGATGCCGACGAACCACGCGGGGAACGTCTGCTTCACGAGGCGCAGCAGCGCGAGATCGGTCTGCGCGCCTTCGAGCCCGTGCACGGTCATCACGGCCGCGAAGCCGACGAGGAACAGGAACGCGATCAGCACCTGGTACAGCGGCATCAGGATCACGTTGCGGCGCAGCGCGCGTTCGTCCTTCGCGACGTAGATCGCGGTGAAGCCGTGCGGATACAGGTAATAGCCGAGCGACGTGAGCAGGATCGTCGAGTTGTACCAGCTCAGGTTGAAGCCGTGCTCGGGCATGCGCAGCAGTTCGGGATGCGCGGCGTCGATCTTCGCGAACATCTCGCCGAGACCGCCGTAATAGTGCATCGGCAGGTACAGGCCGAGGAAGATCGCGATCGCGAGGATCAGCACGTCCTTGAAGATCGCGATGCTCGCGGAGCCGTGAATGCCCGACACGACCATGTAGACCGCCATCAGCGACGCGGCGATCCAGATCGCGGCCGATTGCGGAATCAGCCCGTACGACATCTCCGACACGATCACGCCGAGGCCACGCAGCTGGATCATCAGCAGCGACACCATGGCGAACACGGCCACGACCGACACCAGCACGCCGATCGCGCGGCTGTCGTACTTCGACGCGAAGTAATCGGCGAACGACACGAGCCCGCGCTCCTTCGCGTAGCGCCACACCGCGGGCAGCATCCAGTAGCCGATCACGAACGCGAGGCAGCCGTACGACAGGATGTAGAACGCAGGCACGCCCTTGCTGTAGGTCCAGCCGCTCGCGCCGAGGAACGAGAACGTCGAGAACGCCTCGCCGGCCATCAGCAGGAACGTGAGCAGCGAGCCGAAGCCGCGCCCGCCGACCGCCCACTGTTCGAGCGTGAGCTTGCGGCCGCGCCGTGCCATCACGCCGATCGCGAGCGCGAACACGGCGAACGCCGCGATGATGAGGATCGATGCGTTCATCGCGCGTCTCCCGTGCGGCCGTCGCGGGCCTTATGGCCCTCGCCGCGCTCGTCGAGGTGGAACAGGATCGCGAGGATCGCGGCGGTCGCCGCCATCCAGATCAGGTTCCAGACGAGCAGGAACGGCAGGCCGAACAGCAGCGGCCGCACCTCGGCGATCGAGCCGCCGGTGTACATCCCGACGAACGGCAACGCCGCCAGCAACAGTTTGAATTTCATCTATGTCTCCTCCGGAAGACGCGCGAACGCGTCAGGGCATCAGAACTTCTGGCGGATGCCGACCACCGCCGCCACCTGCGACGTCGTCGACGACGGGCCGTCGGTGCCGTCGATCCACGCATGGCCCACACCCGACGACGCCTTCTGGTAGAAGCCGTTCACGTACACGTCGGTGCGCTTGGACAGCAGGTACTGAACGCCGGCCGACACCTGCTGGTAGTGACCGTCGTCCCCGCCGCGCGCGACCTTCGTATACGTGTAGCCGGCCGCGGCCATCAACGCGGGCGTGATCAGGTAGCGCACGCTGCCTTCGTAATTGCTGAAACGCAGCGCGCCGCCCGTCGCCTGGCCGAAGTTCGAGCCCGTGTACAGCAGCCCGAGCGTCGCCTGCCCGATCGCATAGCTGCCGCCCGCGCCCCAGATCTGCTGGCGCACCGCGTTCGACAGGCCGGCGCCGAACACCGACGCCGAGCCCGGGTAATAGTTGTCGGACGCGACGGCGCCCGTCGCGCTGGCCGCCGGATGGTTCACGCGCGCATAGGCGGCACCCGCGTTCAGCGGCCCGTTCGCATACGTGACGCCCGCGCTCCACGTGTTGTCGTTCGAGAAGCCCGTCGAGTTCGAAAACCCGACCATCAAGTTCGCCTGCAGGCCCGCGATCGTCGGCGACACGTACTTGACCGCGTTGTTGGTGCGGAACGTGTTGTTGATGTCGTCGTTGTCGAACGGATGCGTCGAGTACTGCGCGAGGAAGCTGCTCATCTGCAGCGAACCGAGGATGTCCTGCGTCGAGTTGTACTGGCGGCCGAGCGTCACCGCACCCCAGCTCGCGCCGCTCAGGCCGACCCATGCCGAGCGGCCGAACATCCGGCCGCCCTGCCCGAGCGCGCCGTTCGCGACGTTGAAGCCGTTCTCGAGCCGGAAGTTCGCCTTCAGGCCGCCGCCGAGATCCTCGGTGCCGATCAAGCCCCAGCGCGGGCCCGATTCGTTGCCGCCCGTGAACTGCCACAGCGCATGGCCCTTCGCGTTGTTCGTGTAGGTCACGCCGGCGTCGACGATCCCGTACAGCGTCACCGTCGACTGCGCGTGCGCGGCGCCGGCGAACATCATCGCAATGGCCGCGCTCATGCACGCGACGCCCGTCTTCCTGCCCATCGTTCGCACCATCTCCGTCTTCTCCTCTCCAAACCGTCTTGTCGATGTTGTGTTGTGTTTTCTCGATGCTGGCCATACGCGCCGGTCGGCTTGTATGGACAGTGGCTGGATGGTATCCAGCCGCAATCGCATCAAGAAATGAAATGTTCAACTGGCCGGCAGTTGAAAATCAAATGGAGACGGACGAAGCGGAGGTGGGCGGAAAAAGCGCGCGACTGAAAGCAAACAGAAAGCATCGAGACCCGCGTGACGTGGCGCACTTTGCTCAGACGTGAATGGCACGTGTAAGCAAGCTGACGAAACGGCGACGCGTGATGCGGCTATGCGGCGGCTACGCGGTTTTCCCGGACAGCCCGTGCATCGGCCGCCGCAATGCGGCGTCGAACGGGTTCGTGCGCGGGCCGATCGCATCGGCCTGGCGCCGCAGCAGTTCGACGACCATCGGCATCCGGTCGTCACCGAGGCGCGACGCCAGCGTGCCGACGCTCAGCGCACCGACCGGATAACCGGTGCGGTCGAGGATCGGCACCGCGACGCCGGCCATCCCGTCAAGCACGCCGCTGTTGCGCCCTGCATAGCCGAGCTGGCGCACGCGTTCGATCTCGGTGCGCAGGTACACCTCGTCGAGCACGCCGTAGCCGCGAATGCGCGGCACGTTGAAGCGGATCACTTCCTCGCGCTCGGCTTCCGGCAGGAACGCGAGGATCGCGAGGCTGCCCTGCCCGACGCCGAGCGCGATGCGCCCGCCGATGTCGCCGGTGAACGAGCGGATCGGGAACGGCCCTTCGCACAGATCGAGACACACGGCGTCGAAGCCGCTCTTCACGAGCAGGAAGATCGTCTCGCCGAGACTCGCGCACAGCCGCAGCAGCGCGGGCCGGCAAAGCGTACGCATGCTGCTCGGGTTGCCGGCCAGCGCGGCGAGCGCGAAGAAGTCGACGCTCAACCGGTACAGCTTCGACTGCTCGTCCTGTTCGACCATCCCTTCTGCGATCAGCGATTGCAGGATCCGATGCGCCGTGCCTTGCGTGAGGCCGACGGCCTTCGCGAGGTGCGTGACGCGCACGCCGTCCTGCTGCATGCCAGCCAGCGCGCGCAGGATCGCGAACGCGCGCTGCAGCATGCCGGTGCCCGGCGCGCCGGCCGCGTCGGCGGCATCGGCAGCGGCGTCCTCGTCCGGGGACGGCATGCGTGCGGCACGCGACGTTCCGCGCGAATGCGGTTCCTGCATGCGAGTTCTCCTCGATGATTTCATTGAACGGAATATGCCAGACGCCATTGTCGTGCCGCCGAAATGCGTCGGGCATCCGGGTGTGCACGGGATTGACGCGCGCTTTTCACCGCCTGGCCAGCCTTCATTCAACGGAACGATTTTTCTTCCATGCCCAAAAGTATTCCGCCAATCGGAATTTTTCAGAAATTCATCCCGCTGAGCAGAATTCCAAATTGACGCTCCCCAATATGGCTGGCTAGAGTCCGCGTCAATGACGCACCGGCCATCCGGTGTGCGAACCCGGAGCTCCCCATGTCGTTTCTCACGCTTACGGATCTGACGAAATCGTTCGGCGAGCTCACCGCCGTCGCCGACGTCAACCTGTCGGTCGAACAAGGCGAATTCGTGTCGCTGCTCGGGCCGTCGGGCTGCGGCAAGACCACGACGCTGCAGATGATCGCCGGCTTCGTCGACGTCACGCGCGGCCGCATCGCGCTCGACGGTCAGGACATCACGCACATGAAGCCGAACCGCCGCGGGCTCGGCATCGTGTTCCAGAGCTATGCGCTGTTTCCGCACATGAGCGTCGCGGAAAACGTCGGCTTCGGCCTCGACATGCGCGGCGTCGACAAGGCGGAGCGCGCCGAGCGCATCCGCGCGGCGCTCGCGCTCGTGCGTCTCGATGCGCTCGCGCACCGCTTTCCGCGCGAGCTGTCCGGCGGCCAGCGGCAACGTGTCGCGATCGCGCGTGCAGTCGTGATCGAACCGCCGGTGCTGCTGCTCGACGAGCCGATGTCGAACCTCGACGCGAAGCTGCGCGAAGAGATGCAGTTCGAACTGCGCGCGATCCAGCGCAAGATCGGCACGACGACGATCATGGTCACGCACGATCAATCGGAAGCGCTGTCGATCAGCGATCGCGTGGTCGTGATGGAAGCCGGCCGCATCACGCAGACCGATACGCCGTATCGCGCGTACGAGCGCCCGGAGAACCACTTCGTGTCGCAGTTCATCGGCAAGGCGAACCTGCTGCCCGGCACCATCGTCGCGAACGACGGCGACGCGATCCGCATCGACCTCGGCCACGATCTCGCGGAAACGGGCCGCACCGCGCACCTGCCGGCGCGCGAGCGCGACGTGCGCATCGGCGACGCCGTGTCGGTGTGCATCCGCCCTGAAAAACTGCGACTGTGCGCGCCGGGCGCGGGCCGTTTCGCCGCGACGGTCACGAGCCGCTTCTTCCTCGGCAGCCAGTGGCTGTACCGCGTCGACAGCGCGCTCGGAGAAGTGCTCGTGTGTTGCCAGAACGAAGGCGCGGAGCCGCTCGCGGAAGGTGCGCCGGTCGGCGTCGACTGGCACAGCGACGCGGTGCGCGTGATGCGGCGGGAGGCCTGAATGGGACAGCCTGCCCGACCGCTCCCGACCGACGGCACGCCGGCCGCGCTCGCGCAATCGGCCGGAGCCGCTGCGTCGGTCGATACGGCGCCGCTCCGCGCCACCAGTGGCCGCACGCTGCGTGCGTCATGGCGCGCCCATGCGCCGCTGTGGCTGATGTGCGCGCCCGCGTTCCTGCTCTTCGCCGCGCTCGTGCTCGTGCCGCTCGCGATGACCTTCGCGCTCACGTTCTACCGCTACGATCCGGCCACGGGCCCGATTGCCGCGTTCCAGTTCGGCAACTACGCGGAAGTGCTCGGCTCGTCGTACTTCCACACGATCTTCGCGCGCACGTTCGGCATCGCCGCGCTGACCACCGCGATCTGCGTCGCGATCGGCACGCCCGAAGCGTACGTGCTGTCGAAAATGCGCGACCCGTGGCGCTCGCTGTTCCTGCTCGCGATCCTCGCGCCGCTGCTCGTGTCGGTCGTCGTGCGCGCGTTCGGCTGGAGCATGCTGCTCAACACGAGCGGGCTCGTGAACCAGGCGCTCGGGCTCGTCGGTCTCGGGCCGTACAAGCTCGAATACACGACGTTCGCGATCGTGATCGCGCTGGTGCACGTGATGCTGCCGTTCATGGTGATCCCCGTGTGGACCGCGCTGCAGCGGCTCGATCCGCAGACCGAGCACGCGGCGCTGTCGCTCGGCGCGTCGCCGTTCACGACGCTGCGCCGCATCGTGGTGCCGCAGCTGATGCCGGGCGTGCTGTCCGGCAGCCTGATGGTGTTCGGGCTGTCGGCGAGCGCGTTCGCGATTCCGGGCCTGCTCGGCGGACGCCGGTTGAAGGTCGCCGCGACCGCCGTCTACGACGAATTCCTCGGCTCGCTGAACTGGCCGCTCGGCGCGACGATCGCGGTGCTGCTGCTGGTCGCGAACCTCGTCGTGATGCTCACTTACTACCGCGTGCTCGAACGCCGCTATGCGCGCAGCCTCGGAGGCGCTTCCCGATGAGAAAGAACGGCCCGTTCGCCCTGGCGTTCCACACGCTCGTGATCCTGTTCGTGCTCGCGCCGCTCGTGATCGTCGTGCTCGTCGCGTTCACGCCCGACGAAACACTGACGCTGCCGACGCACGGCCTGTCGCTGCGCTGGTTCCGCGCGATCCTCGACTATCCGGACTTCGTCACCGCATTTGCCAACAGCGTGAAGCTCGCGTTCGCGTCGGCGACGCTGTCGCTCGCGATCGCGTTGCCCGCCGGGCTCGCGATCGGCCGCGCGGCGTTTCCCGGCCGCGCGTTCCTGAACGGCCTGCTGCTGTCGCCGCTCGTGATCCCCGGCCTCGTGCTCGGCATCGCGCTGCTGCGGTTCTTCGCGCTGATCGGCGCGACCGGCTCGTTCGCGTGGCTGGTGCTCGCGCACATGATCGTCATCACGCCGTTCGTGATGCGGCTCGTGCTCGCATCCGTCGCCGGCCTCGATCGCAGCGTCGAACAGGCCGCGTGCTCGCTCGGCGCCGATCCGTGGACGACGTTCCGCCGCATCACGCTGCCGATGATCGTGCCCGGCATCACCGGCGGCTGGCTGCTCGCGTTCATCAACAGCTTCGACGAACTGACGATGTCGATCTTCGTCACGTCGCCGCAGACGGTCACGCTGCCGGTGCGCATGTACATGTACGCGACCGAATCGATCGACCCGATGATGGCGTCGGTGTCGGCGCTCGTCATCTTCATCACCGCCGGCGCGATGCTGCTGCTCGATCGCGTGTACGGCCTGAACCGCATCCTGATCGGCCAACACTGATGACGACTTCCGTTTCCCGTTCCACCGGCATCGCGGACGACGGCGCGCAGTTCGTGCGCATCGCCGAACGCGAGCGCGCCGCCGTCGCGTTCACGCTCGACGGTCGTCCCGCGCACGCGCTCGCCGGCGACACCGTGCTCACCGCGATCCTCGTCGCGCAGCGCCGTGTGCGCGTGAGCGAATTCAGCGGCAAGCCGCGCGCGGGCTTCTGCCTGATCGGCGCGTGCCAGGACTGCTGGGTGCGCACCGAGGCCGGCGCACGCGTGCGCGCATGCTCGACACCGATCGTCGACGGCATGCGGATTCTCACCGGCGCGCAGCCCGCCGCAGCCGGAGATGCATCATGAACGACGCATTGCGACCGGTGATCGTCGGCGCGGGACCGGCCGGCGTGCGCGCGGCCGAGGCGCTGGTCGACGCGGGGCTGCGCCCCGTCGTGATCGACGAGAACGCGCGTTGGGGCGGACAGATCTATCGTCAACCGCCGGCCGACGGTGCGTTCGCGCGCGGCAAGCACGTGCTGTACGGCTTCGAGGCCGCGAAGGCCGATGCCGTGCACCGGACCATGGCCGCGCTGCTGCCGCACGTCGATTACCGGCCGAACACGCTCGCATGGGCGTGTGGCGCGGGCCGCGTCGACGCGCTCCAGGACGGCCGCGAGACGACCGTGCCGTTCTCGCACCTGATCGTTGCGAGCGGTGCGACCGATCGCATGCTGCCGGTGCCGGGGTGGACACTCGCCGGCGTCTACACGCTGGGCGGCGCGCAGGTCGCGCTGAAGGCACAGGGCTGCGCGATCGGCAGCCGCATCGTGTTCGCGGGCACGGGACCATTGCTGTACCTCGTCGCCTACCAGTACGCGACGGCCGGCGCGCAGGTCGCGGCGGTGCTCGACACGAGCCCGCTGCGCCAGCAGGCGGCGGCGGCTCCCGCGCTGCTGCGCATGCCGTCCACGTTCGCGAAGGGGCTGTACTACATCGGGTGGCTGCGCGCGCACGGCGTCGCGATCGAAACGGGCGTCACGCTCGAGCGCGTGCTCGGCGATCGGCACGTGACGGGACTCGCTTGGCGCGCGGCCGGCGGCGACGCGCCGCCGCGGCTGCTCGACTGCGATGCGCTCGGCCTCGGCTTCGGGCTGCGTTCGGAAACGCAGCTTGCGGATCTCGCCGGCTGCCGGTTCCGTTTCGATCCGCTCAACCGCGCATGGCTGCCAGAACGCGACGCGGCAGGCCGCACGTCGGTGCGCGGAATCTACGTCGCGGGCGACGGTGCCGGCATCGCAGGCGCCGACGCGGCCGAGGCGTCCGGGCGACGCGCGGCACTGGCGCTACTCGACGATGCGGGCATCGAGACGCCGTCGCCCGCGCGTTCCGGCAAACCCGATGCGGCGATGCTGGAACGCACGCTCGCCCGGCTCGGCACGTTCCGCGCGGGCCTCGAAGCAGCGTTCGCGCCGCCCGCCGCACTCGCCGCGCGCTGCCCGGACGACACGATCGTGTGCCGCTGCGAGGAAATCGACGCGGGTACGCTGCGACGCTGCATTCGCGGTGGCGAAGCGACCGAGCTGAATCGGTTGAAGGCGCTGACACGCGCCGGGATGGGCCGCTGCCAGGGCCGCATGTGCGGCGACGCGACCGCACTCGTGCTCGCCGCGGAAACCGGCCGCTCGCTCGCGGACGTCGGTCGGTTGCGCGCGCAACCGCCGGTGAAGCCGTTTCCGATCTCCGCCGCGCTCGCGGGCGACGATGTCGCGGCGATTCCCGACGAGGCGCGCGATGAGTGACCTTCGCCACTACGACGTCGCGATCGTCGGCGGCGGGCTCGTCGGTGCATCGGCCGCGCTGGCGCTGACGCGGCGCGGCTTGCGCGTCGCCCTGTTCGAGCGCCGCGACTGTGGCGCACAGGCGAGCGGCGTGAACTACGGCGGCGTGCGCTGCCAGGGCCGCCCGGCCGAACAGCTGCCGCTCGCGCTGCGCGCACGCCGCATCTGGGATCGCCTGCCGGAGCTGATCGGCATCGACGGCGAGTTCGTCGTGTCGGGCCATTTGCGCCTCGCGCGCAGCGACGCCGATCTCGATGCACTCGACGCCTATGCGGCGCTCGCCGGCGAGCACGGCCTGCCGCTGCAGGTGATGCGCGGCGATGCGTTCCGTCGCCGCTATCCATGGCTCGGCCGCGCGGCGGTCGGCGGGTCGCTGTGCGCGACCGACGGACACGCGAACCCGCGCGTCGTGTCGCCCGCGTTCGCGCGTGCAGCCCGCGCGGCAGGCGCCGACGTATTCGAGCACGCGCCGGTCGACGATGTCCGGTACGACGGCACGCGCTTTCACGTTCATGCGGGCGACCACGCACGCACCGCAACGTGGCTGATCAATTCGGCCGGCGCTTGGGCGAACACGATCGCAGAGCGCTTCGGCGAAGCCGTGCCGATGGAGCCGATCTATCCGAACATGTGGGTGACCGAACCGCTGCCGCCGTTCATCACGCACAACCTCGGCGTGTACGGCGGCGGCGTGTACGCGCGGCAGGTCGCGCGCGGCAACTGCGTGATCGGCGGCGGGCGCGGCAGCGGCGACGGCGACTTCGGCCAGCCGTCGGTCGATACGACACGCTCGGTGATGCGCGATGCGTGCGCGCTGCTGCCCGCCTTGCGCGACGCGCTGCTGATCCGCACGTGGAGCGGCGTCGAAGGCTGCACGCCGGACCACAACCCGATCATCGGCGCGAGCCGCACCACGCCGAACCTGCTGCATGCGTTCGGCTTTTCCGGCGGCGGCTTCCTGCTCGCGCCGGGCGTCGGCGAGGTGCTCGCCGATCTCGTCACGACCGGTGAAACCGCCACGCCACTCGATGCATTCTCGATCGGACGCTTCGCACCGCGAACCATGCCGACCGCCCCTTTCCGTCAAGAGGAGACCCAACGATGAAACTGCTCGGAACGATCGCGGCGGCTGCCGCCCTCTGCATCGCAGGCGCCGGCGCGCCCGCGTTCGCGCAAACGAAGACGATCTACGTCGGCATGAACGGCGGGCCGATGGAAAAGGCCTACACGAGCCAGGTGCTGCCCGACTTCGAGAAGGCGAATAACGTGAAGGTCGTCGTGGTACCCGGCACGTCATCGGACGTGCTCGCGAAGCTGCTCGCGAACCGCAACAAGCCGCAGATCCACGTCGCCTTCCTCGACGACGGCGTGATGGCACGCGCGGTCAGCCTCGGCGTGTGCCAGAAGCTCGACGATTCGCCGGTGCTGAAGGAGCTGTACCCGTTCGCGCGGATGAAGGATGACGTTGGCGCAGGCGTGCAGCTCGGGATGACCGGCATCGCGTACAACAGGAAACTGTTCGCGGAAAAAGGCTGGGCGCCGCCGACGTCGTGGATGGATTTCGCCGATCCGAAATACAAGGGCAAGGTCGTGTTCCAGTCGGCGTCGAGCAGTACGTTCGGGCTGCACGGATTTCTCGCGATCAACCGGCTGCTCGGCGGCAACGAACAGAACGTCGAGCCCGGCTTCAGCAAGTGGGCGAGCACGGTCGGGCCGAACGTCGTCGAGTACATCCCGAACTCGGCGAAGATCTCCGAGATGGTGCAGACCGGCGAGGCCGGCCTGTTCCCGCTGACGCCGACCGGCGTCGGCGACCTGCAGGACAAGGGCATCCCGGTCGCGTATGCGAACCCGAAGGAAGGCCCGGTGCTGCTGCTCGTCGACCTGTGCGTGGTCGCGAACAACCCGGATCCGCAACTGGCCCAGAAGCTCGCGCAGTTCCTGCTGTCCGCGCCGGCGCAGACGAAGGCGGCCGAGGCCGGCAAGCAGATCCCGACCAACCGTCTCGCGAAGATGCCCGCCGCGATGCAGCAAAGCCTCGGCAACGTCGACGAGCTGGTGCGCAAGGTGACGGTGGTCGACTGGACGGCGATCAACGCGCGCCGCGCGCAGTGGGACACGCGCTGGAACCGGCAGATCGAGCGTTAACAGGCGCCGGCGCGCGCGGGCACGGCCGTGCGCGCCGCGACCATCATTTGCGGGAGTGATGACACTCCCCTTTTTCTGCGGATTTGACCGGGGCGGCGGTGCCGACAACACTAGCCCGCAGTGCCGCATGCGTTCCAGAGACGGCACGCACCCGCCCCCTTCAGAGTCCGCCATGTACCCGACCGACACCGTGCAGTCCCCGAGCGCCGCCCGGCCGCTCGCCGACCGGCAGCTTCGCCGAATCGTCATCGCCTCCGTCGCCGGCAACGCGATGGAATGGTATGACTTCTTTGTCTACGGAACGGCCGCCGCGCTCGTGTTCGGCCACGTGTTCTTTCCACCGGGCGCGTCGCCGCTCGCCGGCAGCCTCGCCGCGTTCGCGGCGTTCGCGCTCGGCTTCGTCGCGCGGCCGCTCGGCGGGATCGTGTTCGGCCATGTCGGCGACCGTTACGGCCGCAAGGCGTCACTCGTGTGGACGCTGCTGATCATGGGCGCGTCGACATTCGCGATCGGCTTGCTGCCGACCTACGCGCAGGTCGGCCTGTGGGCACCGGCCGCGCTCGTCGTGCTGCGGCTGTTGCAAGGCATCGCGTCCGGCGGCGAATGGGGCGGCGGTGTGCTGATGATCAGCGAGAACGCACCGCCCGAGCAGCGCGGCTACTACGCGGCGTGGAGCCAGCTCGGCGTCGGCGGCGGCTTCGTGCTGTCGTCGGCCGCGTTTCTCGCCGCACAGGCACTGCCCGACGACGCGTTCCGCACCTGGGGCTGGCGGCTGCCGTTCCTCGCGAGCATCGCGATCTTCGCGATCGGCATCTATATCCGCCGCCACCTGCCGGAAAGCCGCGACTACGAACAGGCCGGCAAGCGCGGCGCGCACACGCATTTACCGGTCGTCGAATGCCTCCGCCGCCATCCGAAGGAAATCCTGCTCGCGATGGGGCTCCGTGTCGCCGAAAACGGCGGCGCGTACATCTTCCTCGCGTTCTCGCTCGTCTACGGCAGATATGTCGGCATCCCGAACGGCGTGATGCTGACCGGCGTGATGATCGCGATGGTCGTCGAAATGGCCGCGATGCTCGCGTGGGGCCGCCTGTCCGACCGGATCGGCCGCAAGCCCGTGTACCTGATCGGCGCGCTGAGCCTCATCGCGTGTGCATTCCCGTTCTTCTGGCTGCTCGACACGCGCGCGACGCCGCTCGTGTGGCTCGCGCTGACGGTCGGAACCGCGGTGAGCCACGGCGCGATGATCGGCACGCTGCCCGCGCTGGTCGGCGAGCTGTTCAGCACCGAGGTGCGCTATTCGGGCGTCGCGCTCGGTCATGAAGTCGCGTCGATCTTCGCGGGCGGGATGTCGCCGTTGATCGCGACCGCGCTGCTCGCGCGCTACCAGGCTTCATGGCCTGTGTCGCTGTTCCTCGTTGCGCTCGGCCTCGTGACGGTCGTGACGCTATGCGCGATGCGCGAGACGCGCGTCGTGCGGGCCGGCGATTCGCACGGCGACGGGGCGTGAGCGTGCGGCGCGCCCGCACGCAGGTCGGGCCACGTGCGCCAGCCGGCCGTGGCCGATGCAGCAGCGCGTCGTGCGGCGCAGGCATCCCCACCCTGCCAGCACCGCCCGGCGCCCACGCGGCCCTGCCGCGACGGCTACATACCCGATGCCCGCCCCGCGCCGTCGAACGCCGGCGCCAGCCCCAGATGATCGAGCAAGCGCCCGAACTCGCCAAGCCGCTGCCGCATGTACGCGGCGACGTCGACGTCCGCATAGTCGTGGAAGCCAGCCCCCGTGCGCACGCCGTCGCGCCCGGCTTCCATGTTGCGCACGACGCTGTCGGCCGGCGCAAAGCGCGGGCCGATTTCGCCGGCGAGATACGTCGACGCGTAGTACAGGATGTCGCAACCGCCCCAGTCGATGAACTCGAGCAGCCCGAGCACCGCGAAGCGCGGGCCGAAGCCGGTGCGGATCGCGGTGTCGATGTCCTCGGCGCTCGCGACCCCCTCTTCCACCATGCGCACGGCCTCGTTCATCGCGAGCGCCTGGATGCGCGGCACGATGTAGCCCGGCGCCGGCCCGCAGATCACCGGCTTCTTCCCGACGCGTTCGAGCAGCGCGGCCAGTGCATCGACGACCCGTTGATCGGTCGCGCCGCTGCGGCTGATCTCGACGAGCGGCATCAGCAACGCCGGGTTCAGCCAGTGCGCGTTCAGCATCCGTTCAGGGTGTGCAACATGGCGCTGCAGCTCGGTGACGACGAACGTCGACGTCGTCGACGCGATCGTTGCGCGCGCATCGACATGCGCGCCCAGCCAGCGCAGCGCGTCGACCTTTGCATCGAGCACTTCGGGCAGCGCTTCGAACACGATGCCGGCGCCGCGCACGGCGTCTGCCGCGCCGTCTCGCGCGACCAGTGCGATACGCGCGACCACGGCCCTGGCCTGCGTGTCGTCGATACGCCCGAGCGCGACCTGCGCATGCAGCGGCCGCAGGATCTCGCCTCGCGTGCGATCCTCGAACACACGCCATCCTTGCGCGTCGCGCGGCTTGAAGTCGATCAGCGTCACGTCGAGGCCCGCGAATGCGAAGACGAGCGCTATCCCCTGCCCCATGCGTCCGGCGCCGAGCACGTGCACGCGCGTCACGTCGGTGGCGGGCGTCATGCGGCGTATCCCGCATCGAGCAGCGCGCGCATCGCATCGCGCGACAGGGCGGCAAGGCCGAACCCGTCCAGCGTACGGCCTTGCGCATACAGGTCGCGCCCGGTCACCGCCGACGCGACGCTCAGCAGCCCCTGCGCAACGGGCGTCGGCACGTTCGCCCAACGCCCGCACGACACGATGAACGACAGCCCGAGCCGGGTGTCCTCGAGCATGTAGCGATGCGTGCACAGATCGATCTTCTCGCGCCAGTCGCCGCTGTCGGTCAGCTTGCCGTGCGCGCCTCGCCCGTACATCCATTCGTCGCCGTCGGTCGCATAGTGGTCCGCGAGCGGGAAATGCGGCGCGCGATAGCCGAGCGCTTCGCGCACGGCGATGCGTTCTGCGTCGAGCGCGTTCGTCACGCGGCGGATCGACGGTTGCGTGCCTTCGTTGTGGATGTCCCACGCGTCGAAGTGTTCGAGCGGCCCGGCGTTCATCAGGATCAGCGGCGGGTGGATCACCGGACCCGCATTCATCAGCGCGCCCGACAGCGCATCCTCGACCGGCTCGACCGGCGGATAGCCCGCGCGGAGCACGTCGAACGCCCAGCCGGCCGCGTTCGCGGGAAACACGCCGGTCGGCAGGCGCGTCGCATACGCGCTGATCACGACCGCGTTCTCGCCGTGCTTGCGCACCAGATACGGCAGCGTGCCCGTCTCCGCATACGCAACGCGCGCACGGTTGCCGGCGTCGGCCGCCGCGCGCGCGAACACGAAGCTGCCGAACGTGCCGGGCGGCAGGAACACGACCTGGCCGTCCTCGAGCAGCGGCGCGACCTGCGCGGCGAGCGCGTCGTGCGAAACGGCCGGCAGCGGCACCACGACGAGCCGCGCGCCGCGCAGCGCGGCCTCGAGATCGTCGGTCAGGCGGATCGCGCCAGGCGCGTCGCCGAGCGGCACCGCGCGCTTGCCGCGATAGTCGGTCACGTGCAACGCGCCGAGCTCGCGCAGCCGCGCATGCGGTTCGCGGTCGCGCCGCCACCACGTCACGTCGTGGCCCTTCTCGAACAGGTCGATCGCGGCCGCATGGCAGCCGTGGCCTCCGCCCAGTACACATACCTTCATCGTTGTCTCCCGGTGAGTGGATGGTTCCGAGACTACGCGGTGGCGCATATCGCGTCGCTTCGAAACGCGCAACGGCACGCCCGTTCGCGCAACGCAATCGCAACAACACGCACGCCGCCGCGCTCACGCATCCAATACGAGGCCACCATATGGATATCGCGCTCTCCCGACATGCGCCGAACCGGCTCGGCACGCTGCATGCGCCCGACGAAGTCGAACGCGCGGTCGCGCACCGGCTCGGGCCGCACCGGATGGCCGCGCGCGGCCGCGATCCGTTTCATGCGGAGCTGTATGAGGTGCCGCTGCATCACGGCGCGCTGCTCGAACTCTGCTACGGCCGCGAAACGCGCATCGATTTCGGCGACGATGCCGATCATTTCCTGTTCCGGCTGACGCTGTCGGGCGCGTGCGAACTGCGGGCCGGCGATGGCGTCGCGCGGGCGGGCCCGGGCCAGCTGACCGTGTCGTCGCCGGCGCGCGCGAGCCGCCTATGCACGAGTCCCGATTGCCGCAACCTGGTGCTGCGACTCGAACGCGGCGCACTCGAACGCAAGCTGCGGGACATGCTGCACGCGACGCTCACGCGGCCGCTGCAGTTCGATCTCGCCGCCGGCGGCAACGGCACGGGCGTCGCGCTCGTGCTGCCGACCTTCGAATACCTGTGCCGGCTCGGCGCACAGCCGCACATCGGCGCGTCGACGACGACGTTCGGCGCCGATCTCACCGCTTGGCTGATGTCGCTGCTGCTCACACACCTGCCGCATTCGTACAGCGCTGCGCTGGCGCGCGGCACGCCGCCGCTGCCGGCGCATGTGCGCCGCGCATGCGACCACGTCGACGCGCATCTGGGGGATCCGCTCGCGCTCACCGCGCTGGCAGCTGTCGCGGGCGTCGCGCCGCGCACGCTGCAGCACGCATTTCGCGCGTTCCTGAACACCACGCCGGCCGCATACGTGCGTGAGCGCCGGCTGGCCGCAGTGCACGCCGCGCTGGAACGCGGCGACGCACGCAGCGTGACCGACGTGCTGCTCGCGCACGGCATTCATGGCTTCGGCCATTTCGCGAAGGCCTACGCGCGGCGTTACGGCCACGCACCTTCCGTCACCGCGAGGCGAGCACGATGACGCATTCCGCCACCGGCCGGCCGCCGGCCCGCCATGAAGCCGCGCCGCACGACGCGGACGCGCCCGACGGCCTGCGCGTGCAGGACCTCGACCTGAATCTGCTGAAGACGTTCCGCGCGGTCTATACGGAGCGGCATGTCGGCCGTGCGGCGTTGCGGCTCGGCGTCACGCAGCCGTCGGTCAGCTACGCGCTCGGCCGGTTGCGGCTGATGTTTCGCGACGCGCTGTTCGTGCGCACCGGCACCGGCGTCGAGCCGACGCCGCGCGCGCAACGGCTCGCCGTGTCGGTCGACAAGGCCCTCGCGATCCTGCAAGACGTGCTCGACGAAGGCTCGCGGTTCGTGCCAGACAGCACGCAGCGCGTGTTCCGGCTACACATGAGCGACTTCGCGGCGAGCGCGTTCCTGCCGACGCTGCTCGCGGAATTCGACCGGCGCGCACCGGGCGCGGTGATCGAGACGCTGCACGTCGACGAATGCCAGCTCAACGTCGCGCTCGAGTCGGGCCGCATCGATTTCGCGCTCGGACATTTCGCGGACGCGTCGAGCCACTTCCAGCGCACCGCGCTGCTGCACGAGCGCTGCGTGCTGCTGATGCCGCGCCGCACCGCGCAGCGCGTCGCGCTGCCCGACGATTTCGTGCTCGACGGCGACGCGCCGGACACGCTGCGCTTCGTCGCGGTGTCCGCGCATCCGCAGTCGATGCAATTGCTCGTGCGGCACGGACTGATGCCGCGCGTGCGTGCGGCGCTCCCCGACTTCATGGTGGTGCCTGCGTTGCTCGAACAGGGCGACTATGCGCTGATCCTGCCGGAAACGATCGCGATCACGTTCGCCGCGCGGCAGCCGTGCGCACTGTACGAGATCGCCGGTGCCGGCGAGTGGGCGGTCAATGCGTACTGGCACCGGCGCTTCGATGCGGACCCGGGCCATCGGTGGCTGCGTGCGCTGCTGCTGGAGTTGTTCGATATCGGCCGGCAGGCGCCGTTCGATGCATGGCTCGCGCCGCAACCACCCGCCTGCGCGTAGCGGCGCAGGCGGACAGGGCCAACCGTCGGCGGTCAGAACGACGTGAGGATGCCCGCGACGATCGAGCTGGCGGTCGCGCCGGGCTTGGCGACCGCGACGCCGCCGCCCGCCGCGCCGTTCACGACGAAGCGCGCATGTGCGCCGTTGCGCACCATCGCGGCCCCCGTGTACAGCACCGTGCGTTTCGACAACGGATAGTCGAAGCGGATGCCGTACGAATCGGCGTTGCCATCGCTGTCGGCCACCTTCCGGTAGTGGCCGATGCTCAGCAGCAGCGACGCGCGCCCGATCGGCACCGTCGCGCTGAGTTCCATCGTGTCGCTGTGCGGATACGCGCTCTGGCTGTCGATCGCGGCTGCGACGTCCGGGCCGCCGCGATGCCGCATGTACAGCGCGGCGACCTTCACGACGTCGAAGTCGTACGAGATCGCGCCGACCGTGTAGTTGCCGTTCGCGGCCGGGCTCGTGTCGCCGAGCGCGGGTGCGGCGACCGGGCTGAACTTCTGCTGCATGTAGTCGACGTCGACCGACAACCCGCCGCGCACGTAGTTGAGGCCCGCGCCGTACGTGTCGCCGAGCGATGCCGGCCGGCCGGCCGCGCCGTTGGTGCCGCGCGCGGCCATCGCGCGCAGCATGAAGCCCGCATAACGCGGCGACGTGTAGCGCATCGCGTTGCGCACGCGCAGGAACGCGGGTCCGACGAAGTTGTTCGTCGCGTTGCCCCATGCGAGGCCCGCGCCGAGGCCGGGCAGGCTGTACGTGACGAGCGTGGTATGCACGATCGTGTAGAGCTCGCCGAGCTGCACGCCACCGAACGGCCCCGTGATGCCGACCCAGGCCTCGCGGCCGAACAATGCGCTGCTGTTCGACAATGCGCCACTCGCCGCGTTGAAGCCGTCCTCGAGCTTGAAGATCGTCGCGTAGCCGCCGCCGAGATCCTCGACACCCTTCAATCCCCACTGCGATGCCCACAGGTTGCCGCTGCCCATGCGTGTCACGTGGTTCGGCCCGGCGTTCGCGTACTCGATCGCGGTATCGACGCGGCCGTAGAGCGTCACGCTCGATTGTGCGACAGCCGGCAGCGATACGCATGCAAGCAGCGCGGCAGCCAGCGTGGCAAGCGGTGCGGCAAGCCGGTCGGCTCGCCCGTTCGGATGGTTCATCTTGGTCGTCCCGTGGAGATTGCGGCGCCTGTCGGCATCGCGCCGCTTGATGTGAAGCGCATTCGCCGCGAAGGGCCAACGCTGCCGATCAAAAACGGGCCGAGTCTAGGAACGACAATTTCGGACGTCGACGCAATCCGCTCTATAACGCTTATAGATGTGCCGCATGATGCGCACGCGCCCCGCCGCACGCGCGCTGCGGGGCGCCCCGTGCGCACGGCCTCGGTGTTTTCTTTATCCGGGTCGGTAGATGTCCGTGTGGCGCGGCTGTCACTCCGGCTATGGCGGCCGAATTTGGCCGACTACGCTGCCTCTCCAATCGTGTCACCCGCACGCTTTCGCGCCGCGACGGCACCCGGCCCGCGAGGCCGGCGCCGCGCTTTTCCACCGCCCGCTCCTGGAGAATCCGCATGTCTGCACCCACGGCCCGCGCTGCCGACGGCAAGCGCTATACGTACGAATGGTATGTCGTCGTCATCTGCATGCTCGCGTATGTCTTTTCGTTCGTCGATCGCCAGGTGCTCGTCCTGATGATCGAACCGATCAAGCGCGACCTGCATCTCACCGACACGCAGTTCAGCCTGCTCAACGGGTTCGCGTTCTCGCTGTTCTACGCGGTGATGGGGTTGCCCGTCGCGTATCTCGCCGACCGCTACGCACGTCCGCGCATCATCTCGCTCGGCATCGCGCTGTGGAGCGTCGCGACCGCCGCCTGCGGGTTCAGCCAGCACTTCGTGCAGATGTTCGTCGCGCGGATGGGCGTCGGCGTCGGCGAGGCCGCGCTGTCGCCCGGCGCGTATTCGATGCTCGCCGACTATTTCCCGAAGGAGAGGCTCGGCCGCGCGATCGCCGTGTATTCGCTCGGCTCGTTCATCGGCGGCGGCGTCGCATTCCTGATCGGCGGCTACGTGATCGCGCTGCTCAAGCACGCGAGCGCGTTCACGCTGCCGGTCGTCGGGCAGGTGCATGCGTGGCAGGTCACGTTCCTGATCGTCGGGCTGCCGGGGATTCTCGTCGCGCTGCTGTTCGCGGCCACCGTGCGCGACCCGCAGCGCAAGGGGCTCGCGCAGGATCGCTCGGGCGCCGTGCGACGCGTGTCCATGCGCGACTCGCTGCGCTTCGTCGGCACGCATCGCACAACCTTCGCGTGCCACTACCTCGGCTTTTCGTTCTACGCGATGACGCTCTACTGCCTGCTGAGCTGGACGCCCGCGTTCTACATCCGCCGCTTCGGCATGACGGCCGTCGAAGCCGGCTACACGCTCGGCATCGTGCTGCTCGTCGCGAATACGGCCGGCGTGTTCTGCGGCGGCTGGCTCAACGACTGGCTGCTGCGGCGCGGCCGCACCGATGCGCCGATGCGTGCCGGCGCGATCGGTGCCGCATGCATGGCGATTCCCGCGACGCTGTTCACGCAGCTCGACAGCCTGCCGGCGTCGCTCGCGATGCTCGTCGTCGCGATGTTCTTCGCGTCGTTTCCGATGCCGACGTCGACCGCCGCGATGCAGACGCTCGCGCCGAACCAGATGCGTGCGCAGATCTCCGCGCTGTTCCTGCTCGTGTCGAACCTGATCGCGCTCGGTATCGGCACGACCGTGGTCGCCCTGTTTACCGATCGCGTATTCGGCGCGCCGGCCGCGGTCGGCCATTCGATGTCGATCGTCAACGTAGCGGCGGCCACGCTCGCCGCGCTGCTGCTGGCAGCCGGGTGCCGGCACTATCGCCGCAGCCTCGATCGCGAACGCGGCCATGCATCGGCAGCCGCGCCGCAGGCGGCCGAGGCTGCCAACGCGATCGCCGCCCGCTGAACATCGAGCGCAATCGGTCGCCTGGCCATCATCCATCTCACTGATTCAGGCATCGCTTTTTAATCGATTTGATTTATGCGATGCCTCTCCCTATTCTCGATCGCATGACGGCGCGGTGTCTGCCGCGCCGCGTGTTCCTCCTCCCCCACGGATTTACCCATGCAAGCGAACCGCCACCAAGTCCGGATCGACGCGCTGATCGACGCGGCGCAGGACATCCGCTGTTTCCGGGTTTCGCGCGTCGACGGCCAGCCGTTCGACGCATACGAACCAGGCGCCCATATCGACGTCACCGCGCCGTCCGGCATCACGCGGCAGTACTCGCTGTGCGGCAACCCCGACGAGCGCGGCAGCTTCCTGTTCGCGGTGAAGAAGGAAGCGCAGTCGCGCGGCGGCTCGCGTTCGCTGCACGACGACGTGACCGTCGGCGCCGAGCTGTCGATCGGCGCGCCGCGCAACCTGTTTCGTCTGACGGATGACGCAAGCGAGCACGTGCTGATCGCGGCCGGCATCGGCATCACGCCGCTGCTGTCGATGGCCTATGCGCTGCACAAGCGCGGCGCGCGCTACCGGTTGCATTACTTCGCGCGCAGCCGCGATCACGCCGCATTCGTCGAAGAACTGTCGGCCGAACCGTTCGCGTCGCACGTGACGTTCCACTACGGCATCGAGCCCGATGCGCTCGTGGCCGAGCTGGGCCGCTGCGTCGAATCGGTCGATGCGCACGCACACGTCTATACGTGCGGCCCGGGGCCGTTCATGGATGCAGTCGTCGCGGCAGCCGCGACGCGCTTGCCCGACGATTCGATTCATCTCGAACGCTTCGCTGCCGAACCGGCCGCCGTCGGTGCGGACCATGCCGGCGCCGGCCCCGCACACG
Source organism: Burkholderia sp. Bp9004 (assembly GCF_003858025.1). NCBI lineage: Bacteria > Pseudomonadati > Pseudomonadota > Betaproteobacteria > Burkholderiales > Burkholderiaceae > Burkholderia > Burkholderia sp. Bp9004. Next base: position 236,730 of record NZ_QTQD01000004.1, read on the forward strand.
GCTTCGAAGTGCGCCTGCAGCGCAGCGGGCAGTCGGTACGCGTCACGCCCGACACGTCGATCGTCGACGCGCTCGCGCGGATCGGCATCGAGGTCGATACGTCATGCGGCGAAGGCGTGTGCGGCACCTGCATGGTGCCGGTGCTCGACGGCGAGCCCGATCATCGCGACCACTGCCTCAGCAAGGCCGAGCGTGCGAGCAATACGGTGATCTGCTGCTGCGTGTCGCGTGCGCGATCGGCGGTGCTCGTCCTCGATCTCTGATGCCTTGATGCATGGAAGAACCGACATGCGGGCGCGCACGCGCCGCGCAGCCGTCACGCGTCGAACCGCTCGACGATCTCGGCGAGCAGCGCACGCATCCACGCGTTGCCCTCGTCTTCGTGGAAATGCTCGTGCCAGTGCATCGTCACCGGCGCGGGCGGCAGCGTGACGGGCAGGTCGTACAGCCGGAACGCGTTATCGCGGTTCAGGATCTGCGCGAGCCGCTTCGGCAGCGTCGCATAGAGATCGGTGACCGACAGCACGCTCGGCAGCGCGACGAAATGCGGCACTTCGAGCGCGATGTTGCGGCCCACGCCCTGCGCGCGCAATGCGTCGTCGAGCGCGTGATGGCTGTGCTCGACCGATTTCACGTTGACGTGCGCGGCGCGCACGAACTGGTCGAGGCTCAGCACGGCGCCACCTGGCAGCCCGCGCCGACGGCCCGTCATGCAAACGTAGGTCTCCTCGAACAGCACCTGGTGACGAGTGCGCGGCATCAGCTCCGGCAGGTTGCCGATCGCGAAATCCAGCCGGCTCGCGCGCAACGCTTCCTCGATCTCCTCCACCGGCAGCGGCTGCACGCTCAGCGTCACGCGCGGTGCACGCTCGCGCAGCGCCTGGCAGATCGCCGGCAGGTACGCCATCTCGCCCGCGTCCGACAGCGACAGCCGGAACGTGCGCGTGCTGGTGGCCGGATCGAAGCGCTCCGCGTAGCGCAGCGCCACACGCACCATGTCGAGCGCCTTGCCGACGATGCCCGCGAGTTCGAGCGCGACCGGCGTCGGCTGCATGCCCGCGCGCGTGCGCACGAACAGCGGATCGTCGAACAGCGTACGCAACCGGCCGAGCGAATAGCTGACGGCCGGCTGCGACAGCGCGAGCCGCTCGCCGGCCTTCGTCAGGCTGCGCTCCTCGACGATCGCCTGGAATACGCGCAGCAGGTTCAGATCGAGATGATCGACCGATGTCATGACCGCCTCCACTATTCGTCCAATTGATGCGTGAACGCATTCTAAATCAGTGAAGCGGATTATTACGCGGGCGGCGAGAATTCGCTGTCAGGCTTCCGGCCGATGGAACATCTCGTGGATGACACCGCGCAGCCATGCGATGCCGGGGTCCGCCGCGAACTGCACGTGCGTGTGCATCTGGATCTCGATCGGCGGCAGCACGAACGGCAGCGGAAAGATCCGGAACGCGCGGCCGCGATTGAAACGCTCGGCGACGCTGCGCGGAAAGATGATCGCCAGATCGGTGTGCTGAACGATCTCCGGCGCGACGATGAAATGTGGCAACCGCAGCACGACGGTGCGCTCCACGTGCAGCTCGTCGAGCCACTTTTCGACCATGCGGTGGCCGGTCGCGCTGCTGCTCGCGTAGACGTAGCGCAGCGCGGTCAGGTCTTCCTGCGTCGGCGCGCGCTTGCGCAGCGGGTGGCCCGCTCGAACCATGCATACGTGCTCGTCCGAGAACAGCGTCTCGCTCACGCAGCCGGGGCCCGGGTCGGGCACGTAGCCGAGCGCGAGATCGATCTCGCCGCTGCGCATCGCGGCGCCGACCGCCTCGACCGCCGCGCTCGCGATCTCGACGTGAATGCCCGGCGCGACTTCCGCGAGCTTCGCGAGCAGCGGCGGCAGGAAATAGAACTCCGACATGTCGGACATCGAGAGGCGGAACGTGCGGCTGGCCGTGGCCGGATCGAAATGCGCGACCTGTTGCACCGCGAGATCGATGATTCCGAATGCCCGCGTCAGCGGGCCGTGCAGCTGGCGCGCCACGTCGGTCGGCGCCATGCCGGCCGGCGTGCGCACGAACAGCGGATCGTCGAAGAGATTGCGCAAGCGCCGCAGCGCGTGGCTGACGGCCGGCTGTGTGAGCCCGAGCCGCTCGCCGGCCGCGGTGAGACTGCGCAGCTCCGAAATCGCGAGGAACACCCGCAACAGGTTGAGGTCGGTGACGACCGGATGGGATTTGGTCATGGCGCTCGCAAGCCGCGGCGGGGGCGCGTCGGCACGGCCGGCAAGCGGTCGCGCGACGCGGCGCAGACTACTCGGCCGATGTTATCTCAAAACTTTCGCTCGCCATCGGGAAATGCGGCGTCGCGCCCGAAAACGGCGGCAGCGCATCGAAATCGCTGCGCATCAGCAGGCGGACCGGCGACGCCAGCGCGTGCGCCAGTGCATCGGCATCGTCGAACACGACCTTGTTGCGTTGCATCGCGTGCGCGCGCGGCGCCGGCAGCGCGCTCCGGTAATCGACGCGCGTGTAGATCTCGATCGCGCGGATGCCCGGCAATTGCGCCATCAGCGGCGGATGACGATCGAGGTAGTGCGACAGCCACGCGTTCGGATCCTCGGCCTCGCCTTCATAGCTGACGAGGAAGGTACAGCTTCGCGCGCCCGGGCCCACACCCGGGCCCGCCACCGGAATCCGGCGCACGGCCATCGCCTGCTGCGCGACGCGCCAAGCTGCCGCCTGCCATCGCACCATGCAGGCGTATGCGGCGCCCGTCGGCGCAAGCGTCGCTTCGAGCGCGTCGAGCTCGGCGAAATAGCCTTGCAGCACGCATGCGGGCGATGGCGGCCGCGCCACGGGGTCGGCACGGTCGGCGGCCAATGCGACGGGCCGATGGACGACCAGCCGCTCCAGCCCGGGCGCGGCGCGCAACGTCGCCACGGCACCGCCGATGCCGGCCAGCGGCACGTCGGCATCGGCATCGGCATCGGCATCGGCATCGGCGCCATGCTCGACGATCAGGAACAGGCAGACTTCCATCCGTCACCCCGCCTGCGCGGCCAGCGGATGCGCGAGCCGGTGGAACGCGCGGCCGAAGTAGATCAGCCCGTCGGCCGCCGCATGCAGCGCGATGTGATCGACCTCGACGAACATCACCGAATGCGAACCGACCGACTTGCTGTCGATGATGCGCCCTTCGAGGCTGACGTTCGCATCGGCCAGCACCGGCACGCCGGTTTTGCCGTCCAGCCAGCGCGTGTCGTCGAAGCGCGTATCGCCCGGCGCCGGCGTCATGCCTGCGAACGTCCTCGCGACCTCCTGGCACGCGGACGGCAACAGGTTGATCGCGACGCGCCCGTTGCCGCGCATGATGTCGTGCGCGCGGCTGCCGCGGTTGATGCACACCAGCATCGTCGGAGGCATATCGGTCACCGAGCAGACCGCGCTCGCGGTGATGCCCCAGCGGCCGTGCGCACCGTCGGTGGTGACGACATTGACGCCGGCCGGCAGGCGCGACATCGCCTCGCGAAAATCCTGGCGGACGTCGCATTGGATCGTTGCTTCGTTCATCTTGTGCTCCTGCTGCGAAAAATCGGCGTGGTGCCGATCACGGGTACGGCGTAACGGGTACGATGCCGGCAAACACGGCGCCGGAGCCGTCGTAGGTCGCCTCGCCGAGAAACGCGTGCTGCGTGACCACGATCGAATCGCGCACCAGCTGCTGCAGCCGGTTCTCGCGATAGATCGCGGCCGTGCCGGCAAGCTGGTAGGCCTGCATCACGACCTTCGCGCACACCTGCGCGGCATGCGTCGCGCTCAGGCGCAGCAGGTTCGCCTGCTGCGGCGATACGGGCCGGCCAGCGGCCAGCGACGCCCATGCGGCTTCCGCCGTCTCGTAGAAAAACGCCCGCGCACTGCGCCAGTCGGCCTCGGCCTTCGCAAGCCCTTCGCGGTAATACGGACGATCGGCGAGGCGCGGCGCGCCGGTGGTCGTCTTCGTCGCGCCCGACATCGCGGTGAGCAGGTCCAGCGCGGCGCGCGCGATGCCGACGTTCACGGCCGCATGCACCTGCGCCTGGTACGCGACCGCCGGATAGCGGTACAGCGGCTCGTCGACGGTCGGCTCGCCGCCGCGCACGAACGTCCAGGCTGCATCGACGAACCGGTCGTTCAGCGCCAGGTCGTGACTGCCGGTGCCCTGCATGCCGACCACGTGCCAGTTCTCGACGATCTCGACGTCCTCGGCGCGAAATACGGCCGTGAACGGCTTGCCCGGCGCGCCGCCGTCGGCCGGCGCACCGCCGATGCCGACACCGATCCAGTCCGCCCCCTTGCAGCCGCTCGCGAAGCGCCAGCGGCCCGTCACGCGGTAGCCGCCCGGTGCGGGCCGGGCCGGCTGCAGCGGGTAAAGCCCGCCCGCGAACACCTGGTCGGGGCCGTCCGCGTAGATCGTACGCTGCGTGTCGAGCGGCAGCGCGGCGAGATACGTGTTGGCCGAGCCGAATGCCGCGACCCACGCGGCCGAACCGTCGGCGATCGCGATCCGTTCGAGCATCGCGAGAAATACGTGCGGCGGCAGCGCGTCGCCGCCGAAGCGCGCCGGCGTGCCGGCGCGGAAGATGCCCGCGCGTTTCATCATCGCGACCACGTCGCGCGGCACGTGCGACAGCCGGTCGAATTCGTCGCGCCGGCGTTCGACCTCGGCGATCACCGTATCGAGAGGCAAAGGTGACCGGTCGGCCGGTTGCGGCGGCACGGGCACGTCGGGCACGACGGCACGGATGGCGGAATGAGCTTGCATGGTGATGTCCTGAAAAGGCGAAAGGTATGGAGGAAAGACGGTGCGCCGGTCAGCGCGATCGGGCAGCATCGCGCATCGTCTTCGGATGGGTTTCCGGTGCGATGCAGGTTGCGACGACCGTGATTGCGCCGAGCAGCACGAGATAGATGACGATCGGCGTCGCGCTGCGGTAGTGCGCGAGCAGCGCGGTCGCGATCGCCGGCGACAGCCCGCCGCCGAGCACCGACGCGATCTCGCGACCGATTCCGAGCCCCGAGAACCGCAGGTGCACAGGCAGCAGTTCGCTGATGAACGCCGGCTGCGCGCCTTCGAGAATGCCGATCGCGATGCTGTTGGCCAGGAGCAGGGCGACGATCACGTGCGAGAAGCGGCCCGACTGCAGCAACGTGAAGTACGGATACGCGATCAGCACTACGGCGACGGCGCCGAGCAAGTAGACGGGCTTGCGGCCGATCCGGTCGGTCAGGCGGCCCGCGAGCAGCGTCACGGGAATCATCAGCAGCATCGAGATCACGAGCCCGCTCAGTAGCCACGATGCATCGAGACCGATGAACTTGCCGTACGCGAGCGAGAACGCGAAGAACAGGTACGACACCGCGCCTTCGCCGAACCGCAGCCCGAACACGGTCAGCACTTCGCGCGGGCATTCGCGCAGCACGTCGACGAGCGGCGTCGCGCTGGACTTCCGTGTCGACCGCGCATCGGCGAATTCCGCGCTCTCGCCGATCGAGCGGCGCATCCACAGGCCGAACCCGACGAGCACGATGCTCGCGAGGAACGGGATGCGCCAGCCCCAGCGCTCGACGTCGGCTGCCGGCAGCTGCTGCACGAGCAGGAACGCGGCAGTCGACAGCACGAAGCCGAACGCCGCGCCGCACGGGCTCCATGCGGCGAGCGCACCGCGCCGGTCGGCCGGCGCGTTCTCATGGATCAGCAGGATGCTGCCGCTCCACTCGCCGCCGGCGGCGAGCCCCTGCAGCACGCGCAGCAATACCAGCGCGACCGGCGCGGCGATGCCGATTTCGCGATAGGTCGGCAACAGCCCCATCCCGACCGTCGCCGCGCCCATCGTCAACATCGTCAGCATCATCACGGTCTTGCGCCCGTAGCGATCGCCGATGTGCCCGCACAGCAGCCCGCCGATCGGACGCGCGACGAAGCCGACCGTGAAGCCGCCGAACGCCGCGATCGTGCCGGTCAGCGGATCGCTGCCGACCGGAAAGAACAGCTTGCCGAACAGCAGCGCGGCGGCCGTCCCGTACAGGAAGAAGTCGTACCATTCGAGTGCCTGCCCGATCACGGCGGTCGCGACCGCGCGTCGGACCGAACTCGTGCTGCGGGAAACGGGCAACGAAACCGCTGACAGGGGCGCTGGTGAGTTCATGGTGTGTTGGAGGATAAGTTCAGTTGTCCTGCCTGTCCGGCATCGGGCGGCAGGTCCGCGATCGAATCTGTTCACTGCGTCCGAATCACGATAAGAGCGCAGCGGAATGCGGTCAAATTCCCGCCAAAAATGATGAACATGAATCGCATGCATGGGCATGCCGTGCCGCGAGTCGCCCATCTAATTATCCATCGCGCTTATTTGATCGCCTTTTTTAGATCAATTTGACGGATGAAAACGCGACGACGAAACTGGTCCCGCTATCCGTGCGAGGTCCGCCCGACCGGACCCGCACTTCCTCGCGACTCTTTCCCCACGACGACGATGAGCGACATTTCCTACCAGACGATCGACACCCGCGCGCTGCACGGCTTCGCGCAGCCCGACCGCATCGCACCCGCGATGTATCACGATCCCGCGCTGTTCGAAGCCGAGCTCGACCGCATCTTCTACCGCACCTGGATCTGGGTTGCGCACGAAAGCGAGCTGCCGAACCCGGGCGACTTCATCACGACGACGATCGGCCGCCAGCCGGTGATCGTCGTGCGCGATAAGACCGGCGAGATCAACGTGCTGCAGAATCGCTGCCGCCATCGCGGCGCGACCGTGTGCGAATCGCACAAGGGCAACGCGAAAGGCTTCACGTGCCCGTATCACAGCTGGTCGTACGCGCTCGACGGCACGCTGCGCGCGCTGCCGTATGGCGACGGCTACGAAGGCGTGTGCGAGAAGGGCGACCTGCCGCTCGTGAAGCTGCGCGTCGGCGTGTACCAGGGGCTGATCTTCGCGAGCTTCGACGACGCCATCGAACCGCTCGAGGATTTCCTCGGCGGCGCGAAACCGTGGATCGACCTGTTCATGAAGCAGGGTGCCGGCTACCCGATCAAGGCGAACGGCGAGCACAAGTTCAAGTTCAAGGGCAATTGGAAGATCCAGCTCGAGAACACGACGGACCTCTATCACTTCCCCGTCGTGCACAAGTCGTGGATGAAGTCGATCGACGACGAGACGGCCGCCGCGATCACGAGCTTCATGACGAGCGAGGACGCGTTCTGCCGCGCGCTGGGCAACGGCCACAGCCTCGCGGTGCTCATGCCCGAACTGATCGATCTCGACGAAGACGACGGCGCGCCGCTGCCCGAGCGCTTCGCGCCGCTCGCGGCGAAGCTCGCCGAGCGCCACGCGCCGGACGAAGTGCGCCGCATCGTGCGCTCGCTGATGGGCGTCGGCTTCAACCTGAACCTGTTTCCGAACCTCGCGCTATCGATGGCGTTCTTCCGCGTGCTGCGGCCGATCTCGGCGAACGAGACCGAGATCCGCCACGTCGCGCTCGCGATGGACGGCGGCCCGGACGAGGCGAACCGCGAGCGGCTGCGCATCCACGAGCACTTCCAGGGCCCGTTCGGCTTCGGCAGCCCCGACGACGCGGAAGCCTGGGAGCGCGTACAGCGCGGCGCGCATGCGGGCCCCGACGTGCCGATCCTCGTGAACCGCGGGCTGAACCGCGAGACGACGGCCGCGAACGGCGAAAAGACCGCGCATGCCACCGACGAGACGGGCATGCGCGAGGCCTACCAGCAATGGCGAAAAATGATGGAGCAACAGTGATGGATGACCGCAACGCCCTTTTTTCCGAGCAGACCTTCGCCCGCGCGGTCGAATTCGTGTGGCGCGAAGCCGAGATGCTCGATCGCCGCGACTATCGCGCGTGGCTCGACCTGTGGGACCCGGCCGGCCACTACGTGGTGCCGATCGATCCCGACGCGACCGATTTCGCGGCGACGCTGAACTACGTGTTCGACGACCAGGACATGCGCGAGAAGCGCGTGCAGCGGATGCTGTCCGGCTATTCGGCGTCGGCGTCCGACGCGGCGCGCACGGTGCGCACCGTGTCGCGCTTCACGCTGGAAAGCGGCAGCGCCGACACCGTCGAGCTGAAATCCGCGCAGGTTGTCGTCGCATACAAGCGTGGCGTCGCGACCCTGTTCGCGGCCAATGTCACGCACAAGCTGCGTGTCGATGCGGACGGCGAGATGCGGATCGCGGAGAAGGTCGTGCGCCTGATCGACTCGACCGAAGCGCTCAGCGCGATCGGCTTCCTGCTGTAAGCCGCCGCCGGTTCACCGCCGAATCCGCAACGGTGAACCGGTCACCTTCACCTTTCCGGACGACCATGCCCACACTCGAAGTTTTCCTGCCGGCCGGCCACGACGACGCCTGCAAGGCCGAGCTGATTGCGCGGCTCAGCAGCGCGACCGTCGACGCGACAAGCGCGCCGATCGAATCGGTGCGCGTGCTGCTCACCGAATTGCCCGCGACGCATATCGGCCTCGGCGGGCGCACGGCCGCCGACGGCGCACCGCCGTCGCTGCCGGTGATCGTCGCGATCCTGATCGCCGGCCGCACCGATGCGCAGAAACGCGCGCTGATCGCCGCGCTGTCCGACGCTGCCGCGAACGTGCTCGATGCGCCGTTGCAGGCAACGCGCGTGATGATCAAGGACATCCCGAACACCGACTTCGGGATCGGCGGCCAGACTGCGCGGGCGCTGGGGCGCTGACCGTGTGCCGCGCGTCGCTGCCCTGCCGTGACGCATGTGATGCACGCGATGCAGCGCAGCGGCTACGCGTGCGCTCCGGCGAGCGGCAGCGTCACGCGGCAGTCGAGCCCACCGCCTTCGGCCGGACTCGCGCCGATGCGCCCGCCGTGGCGCGTGACGATGCTCTTGCACAGCGACAGCCCGATCCCGTTGCCGCCGGCCTTCGACGACGAGAAGCCGTCGAACAGCCGATCGTGCGCACCTTCCGCGATACCGGGTCCGTTGTCGATCGCGCGCAGCTCGGCGTGCCCGTCGACGTTCGCGGTGCCGAGCGTCAGCATGCACGGTGCGCGCTCGCAGCCGGCGAACGCCTCGATCGCGTTGAAGGCGAGGTTGAGCATCACCTGCCCGATCAGCACGCGCTCGCAGCGGATCGGCAGCGGCACATCGGCCTGCACGATCGTCACCGTCACGCCCGCCTCCTTCGCGCGCAGCTCGATGAAATACGCGACGTCAGCGAGGATCTCGCGCAAATCGGCGAGCGCGACGACCGGCTCGCGCTTCACGATGAACTCGCGCACGCTCTTGATGATCAGCGCCGCATGCTCGGCCTGCCGGTCCGCGCTGCGCAGGCCCCAGATCGCGTCGTCGACGGCCCCGCGCGCGTTCAGCCGCTGCACCGCGCCCTCGATGAAGTTGCGCACGGCCGCGAGCGGCTGGCTCAGCTCGTGCGCGATCACGCTCGCCATCTCGCCCATCGCGTTGTAGCGGCCCGCGTATTCGAGCATCCGCGCTTGCGCGCGCCGCGCATCCTCGATCGCCACTTCGTCGCTCACGTCGCGAAACTGCACGAGCAGCCCGTCGAGATCGCCTTCGATCTCGACCTGCCGGCACTGGATGCGCAGCCAGCACGCCGAGCCGTCGCGCCGCACGATCCGGTAACGCTGCGGCTCGGACGGGCACGCGGACGGCGCATCGCGCAGCTGCGCGACGAGCCGGTCGCGGTCGGCCGCGCTGCAATAGTCGAGCACCTCGCCGAGCGCTTCGTCCGGCGCGAGCCCGAGCACGCGGCGGCCCGACTCGCTGATGAACTGCACGCCGCCGTGCGGTGTCACGACCGCGATCCCTTCATCGAGGTCCTGCATGAACTCGCGCAGCCGTGCTTCGTAGCGGCGCAGTTGCTGGCGCACCGCTTCTTCCGCGCTGATGTCGCGGAACTGCACCATCACGACGTCGCGACCGCGCAGCGGCACGTAAGTGGCGGTCGCCTCCGACAGCATGTCGACGCCCGTGCGCGAGCGGTAACACCACTCGTACACCTGCGGCCCGTCGACGAGCGCGCGATCCCACGCACTCACGGCGATCTCGCGCTGGTATTTCGGTTCGGGACGCGTCATGTCCGGCGCCTTCAGCGGCAGCAGTTCCTCGACGGAAAAGCCGAGCGCGATGCACGCGGCGCGATTCGCCCACACGATCGCCTTGGTATGCGCGTCGTGCAGCAGCACGCAGGTGGTCAATGCGTCGAGCAGCCGGTGGAAATCGTCTTCGTCGGGAAAACTCATGATCGGATCCGGATGAAGGCACGCGGCGTCGCGCGGCCGGATGTCCAACATAGCACCGGCGTGCGCGGCCCGCATCTGAAGATTTCTTTAGCCCGGCACGGAGCGACACCAGTCACGCAGCCCTACGCACCAATTGCTGCGTGTTTTCGGCGTTTCTAGACTAGGTCCATGCCGTGTCCATCCCCGCAATCGAACCCCATCCCCAGGAGACAGCCATGCCCAACGCCGCCCTCGCCATCGACGCCGCGCCCCCCTCGCCGCATGCGGTCCGCGAAGCGGCCGCACGTATGTCGCCGCTCGACGCGGTGATCGAGACCGTCGCCGCGCGCCGCGACGAGTTCGACCGCCTGTCGCATGTGCCGCGCGACGTGATCGCGCTGTTCAAGGAGGCCGGCATCTATCGCGCGGGCACGCCGCGCCGCTTCGGCGGCGATGCGCTCGCGCCCACCGCGTTCCTCGGCATGATCGAGCGGATCGCGACCGCCGACGGGTCGGCCGCGTGGGTCGCGAGCTTCGGCTCGGCCAACGCCTATCTCGCCGCGCTGCCGCTCGCCACGCAGGCCGAGCTGTACGCGAGCGGCCCCGACCAGGTGTTCGCGGGCGGGCTGTTCCCCGTGCAGCCGGCGCAGGCGGCACCCGGCGGCTGGCGCGTAACGGGCACGTGGAAGTTCGCGAGCGGCTGCAAGGGCGCCGACTGGCTCGGCGTCGGCATCGCGGTGCCCGGCGCGCAGGATGCCGCGCCGAACAAGCCCCGCACGGCCGTGTTCCGTGCCACCGAAGTCGAGATCGTCGAGAACTGGAGCGTGGTCGGCATGCAGGGCACGGGCAGCCACGACCTGCGCGTCGACGACCGCTTCGTGCCCGAAGCGTGGACCTTCGTGCGCGGCGGCGAGGCGACCGTCGACGAGCCGCTGTACCGCTATCCGACCGTCGCATATGCGGCGCAGGTGCTCGCCGTGGTCAACCTCGGGCTGGCCCGCGCGGCGCTCGACGTCGCGAACCGCATGTCGGGCGGCCGCCAGACGACCACCGGCGCGCCGCGCCTCGCCGATCGCGCGTATTTCCGCATCGAACTCGCGAAGGCCGAGGCACAGCTGCGCTCGGCGCGCGCGTTCTTCTACGACGCGACCGACTCGGTCTGGCAATCGATTCTGGCCGGCAACCCGGTCACGCCCGAGCAGGTCAGCCTGCTGAGACTCGCCGCCACGCATATCGCACGCGAAGGCGCGAGCGTCGTCGAGCGCGCGTACCGCCTCGGCGGCACGGCCGCGATCTATCGCACGCATCCACTGCAGCGCCTCTTGCGCGACGCGATGGTCGTCACGCAGCACGCGTTTCTCGGCGAAGGCAACTTCGACGGCGCTGGCGCGGTGTTCACCGGCGTCACGCCGTTTCCCGGCTATCTGTAATCCGCGTCGATTCGTATCGATTCGCTTCAACGCCGCTCGACGCATTCTTCAGGAGAACCTGTCATGTCCGATTCGAATCCGCTGCCGCTGCGCGTGCTGTTCTGCTGCGGCGTGTCGCAAAACTTCTTTGACCTGCCGCGCGAGAAGATCGGCGAAGTGTGGCAAGCGTATGGCGCGATGCTCGCCGCCGTCGAGGCGATGCCCGGCGTGCGCGTGCTCGGCGTGATGGATGACGACCGCCTCGTGGTCGGCCAGGCCGACGGCGCGCCGTGGACGTTCTACATCATGGCCGACGTCGCCGACTTCGACACGACGGTCGCGGTCTGCAACCTGTACCGCACGACGCCGGTCGGCGAATACAACCTGTGGCGCTATGGCAAGATCGAGGCGCGGGTCGGCCGCGCGCTGACCGTGCCGCCGGCCGCGAAACCCGCAGCGTGAGGCGCGCGATGACCGGCCCCGATTCTTCGCGCTCGATCGCGGCGCTCGAAGCGCTTGAACGGCGCGTGGCGGCGCTCGACGCCGAACGCGCGGTGCGCGCGACGATCACGCGCTACATGGCGCTGTGCGACGTGCCCGTGGACGCCGGCGACGGCCCGGCGCTCGCTGCGCTGTTCACGTCCGACGCGGTGTGGGAAGGCATCGGCCCGCAGTACGCGCGCAAGTTCGGCCGCCTCGAAGGCACGGATGCGATCGTCGCGATGCTGCGTCGCTATCTGCCGCCCGATCCGCATTTCGCGGCGAACCTGCATTTCCTGACGTCGGAGTCGATCGACGTCGGCGCCGACCATGCGAGCGCACGGGGCCGCTGGATCATGCTGCAGGCGTCGCGCTACGCGGACGGCACGGCGGAGCTGATCGCCGCGCGGCTGAGCGTCGACTTCGCGCCGGCCGGAGGCGGCGCGACCTGGCTGATCCGCCATTTCCGCACCGAGCGCGTGCTCGACGGCCCGTGGCCACTCGCCGCCGCGCCGCAATCCTGAACCCTTTCACTCCGCTCCCACGCCATCGCACCATGACAGGCTTCATCGATACCTTCACGCTGGGCGGCCCGGGTCCGACGATCGCGATCAAGGACACGATCGACATCGCAGGCCATCCGACCCGCGCGGCCAGCCGCGCACTCGCCGACGCGCCGCCCGCCGCGCAGCACGCGGACGTGGTCCGCCTGCTGCTCGACGCCGGCTGGCAGATCGCCGGCAAGGCGAACATGCACGAGCTCGCGTTCGGCATGACCGGCATCAACGACACCACCGGCACGCCGGTCAATCCGCAGGACCCGACGCGCATTCCCGGCGGCTCGTCGAGCGGATCGGCGTCGCTCGTCGGGCTCGGTGTCGTCGACGCCGCGCTCGGCACCGACACCGGCGGCTCGATTCGCGGGCCGGCCGCCTGCTGCGGCGTGGTCGGGTTGAAACCGACGTTCGGCCGCGTGTCGCGGCGCGGCGTCGCACCCACCGACACCACGCTCGATTGCGTCGGACCGTTCGCGCGCGACGTCCGCACGCTCGCAGCCGTGATGGCCGCCATTGCACCGGACTTCGATCCGACGCGCGCGACAGCGCCCGTTGCCGGCTGCACGATCGCGCACGTGATCGCCGATGCCGATCCGGCCATCGCCGCCGCGCTCGATGCGGCGGTGCGCGCATCGGGCCTGCGCACGCACGATGTTGCGCTCGACGAACTGCCTGCCGCGTTCGCCGCGGGGCTCGCCGTCATCAACGCGGAAACGTCGCGCGCATTCGGGCATCTCGTCGACACCGGCAAGCTCGGCGCGGATCTCGATGCGCGGCTGCGCATGGCCGCGCAGACGACACCGGCCGCGCTCGTGCAAGCCGAAGCCGTACGCGCGCGCTTCACCGCTCAGGTCGATGCCGCGCTCGAACGCGCGGACGTGCTGGTGCTGCCGACGCTGCCCGCGTTGCCGATCACGCTTCAACAGGCGCGCGAGGGCGTATCGGTCATCGCGATGTCGTCGCTGATCCGGCCGTTCAACCTGAGCGGCCATCCGGCGCTCAGCCTGCCGCTGCCGCTCGCCGGAACACCGCTGAAGGCCGGGTTGCAGATCGTCGGCCGCAAGGGCGCGGACGAACAGGTGTGCGCGATTGCGGCACACTTCGAAACGGCGCTTGCCGCATGAACCACGATGCGGGTGCCGCTTCGGCCACGCGCCCGCAAACCAGGGAATCACGCACCATGTCAGACCGAGTCGTCCTCGTCACCGGCGCCGCGCGCGGGCTCGGCGCCGTCATCGCCGAACGCTTCCTCGCGGCCGGCTATCGCGTCGCGCTGGCCGACATCGCCGCCGACGCCATTCATGCGCACGCGCGCCAAATCGACCCGAGCGGCGAACGCGCGATCGCGCTGCCGCTCGACGTCACGTCGAAACGCGATTTCGAAGCCGCGCGCGATGCGCTCGTCGCGCGCTGGGGCGCAATCGACGTGCTCGTCAACAATGCCGGCGCATCGAAGGTCGTGCCCGCGATGGAGATCACGGCCGAGCAGTTCGACCAGGTGATCGACGTGAACCTGCGCAGCGTGCTGTTCGGCTGTCAGGTGTTCGGCCACTACTTCGCGACACGCGGCGCGGGCCGCATCGTCAACATCGCGTCGCTCGCCGGGCAGAACGGCGGCTCGGCGACGGGGGCGCACTATGCGGCCGCGAAAGGCGGCACGCTGACGCTGACCAAGGTGTTCGCGCGCGACCTCGCCGCGCAGGGCGTGACCGTCAACGCGATCTCGCCGGGCCCGCTCGACCTGCCGATCGTCTACGAAAGCGTCGCGCCGGAAAAGCTGCGGCAGGTGCTCGCGAGCCTGCCGGGCGGCAAGCTCGGATCGGCCGGTTTCGTCGCGGATGCGGCGGTGCTGCTCGCGTCGGGCGACGCGCATTTCGCGAACGGCGCGTGCTGGGACATCAACGGCGGGTTATACATGCGTTGAACGCGGCGCGCGCGACGGCGCGCATTCGTGCATCTAGCGCGGCGTGTCGCCGTCGTCCCCCCACACGACCATCACGTCGCGCACCAGCGCGGCGATCGACGTCGCACCGAGCTTCTCCTTGATGCTCGCGCGATGCACGTCGACGGTCTTCACGCTGATCGACAGATCCGACGCGATCTGCTTGCTGCCCTTGCCGTCGACGACGCCGCGCAGCACCTCCTTCTCGCGTGCGGTCAGCGCGTCGAGCCGCTGGCGCAGCTCGCGATGCCGCTGGCCGACCGCGTGCCGCTGCTGCGCGAGCCGCAACGCGCGCTGCACGCGCTCGAGCATCTGCTGCGAGTTGTACGGCTTCTCGACGAAATCGATCGCGCCGTTCTGCAGCGCGCGCACGGACATCGGGATATCGCCGTGTCCGCTCACGAAGATCACCGGCAGCGTCGCGCCGCGCGCGTTCAGTTCCGCCTGGACGTCGAAACCGCTTTTCTCCGGCATCCGCACGTCGAGCACCAGGCACGCGACCAGGTTCACGTCGAAGCGCGCGAGAAAATCGGCGGCATTCGCGAAGCCTTCGGACGCGATGCCGACCGACTCGAGCAGCCAGGCGAGCGACGTCCGCATGCCGCTGTCGTCGTCGACGATGTATACGATCGGAGCGGGTGACGTCATCGGGGTGTCTCGCAAGATATCGGTATCGGCATCGCACGCGCCGCGGGTGAGGCAGGCGTCGTTCGTCGGGGTGTGCGGCACATCATAACGAGCAGAAAATGCGCTGAATACCCCTTCACGTGCCGCATCAATGCTCCATCGCACTTTTTTCCGCGCGCCGTGCCGCGCATCTAGGTAGAACCTTTAGATGCATTGGCGAGAACGCCATCTTCATCATCACTCGTGCGAATGTTCGCCGGCTTTTTCGCGACGTACGCTTGCTGCATCGTCGACGATTCGATGCCGCATCGACGGCTCGCACGATCGCCACCTCATTCACCCAGGAGCGCCCATGTCAGCACCGACCGATACCCCGCAACCGGCGCGCGCCGAACCCACCGCCGCGCAACAGGCCTTCCGGCAAGCGATGGCCCACCTCGGCGCGGCCGTCAACGTGATCACGACCGCGGGGCCGCACGGCCGCTGCGGGATCACGGCGAGCGCCGTCTGTTCCGTCACCGACGCGCCGCCGACGCTGCTCGTGTGCCTGAACCGGTCGAGCGCGATGCATGCGACCTTCGAGCGCAATCGTCATGTGTGCATCAACGTGCTGCCGGCCGAGCACGAACTGCTCGCGCGGCATTTCGCAGGACTCACCGAGTTGCCGATGGAGCGCCGCTTCGAGCTGCCGGTGTGGGATCGCGGCGAGCAGGATGTGCCCGTGCTGCGCGATGCGCTCGCGAGCCTGCAAGGCACGATCGCCGACATGAAGGAAGTCGGCTCGCATTCGGTGATGTTCATCGAGGCGACGTCGATTCGCGTGCGCAACGACGGCGACAGCCTCATCTACTTCAGCCGCGCGTTCCATCGCGTATCGCGTACCGCCTGCGTGCGGTAACGGTCGGGGGTAACGAAACGGTGCCGCGCTCGCCGATCGCGCAGGGCTACGCCGAGCGCAACGCGCGCTGTCCCGCCGCGAGCGCCGCGCCCGCGAACAGCGTCAGCGCCGAATACACGAGCCCGCGCGCGAGCCCCGCGCTGTCGGATACCCAGCCGATCGCGACGGGCCCGGCGATCTGCCCGAACGCGAAGATCGTCGTGAACGCGCTGATGCCCTTCGCCCAGCCTTCCGGCGACAGATTGTGGCGCACGAACGCGGTCGTCGACGCGACCGCCGACAGGAACGTCGCGCCGAACAGCACGCCCGACGCGAACGCAGCCGCCGGATGCGCGAACAGCGCCGGCATCAGCGTCGCCACGCCGAGCAACGCATTGAGCACGGCCAGCGCCTGGCCGCCGTGCATCCGGTCGAGCAACCCCGACCACAGCCGCGCCGACACGATGGTCGCGACGCCGAGCATCACGTAGAACGCGGACACGACCGTGCCGCTCATCCCTGTGCCGCGCAGCAGCGCGACGATGAACGTCATGTAGCCGATATAGCCGACGCCGAACAGTCCGTAGCCCGCGAGCGCGAGCGCGAAGCGCGCGGGGCTCGCGCTCGCCGCCGGCGCGGCGCCGTCGCGCCGCACGGCCGGTGCCGCGTGCGCATGCTCGATGCGACGCGCCGCCGCCACGGCGATCGCCGAGAACAGCACGCACGCGACCGCGAGCGCGAACCATGCGGGTTGCCATCCGTGCGTGCGATGTACGAGCGTCGCGGGCACGAGCAGCGACGACGCGACGATGCCCCACCCCGTGCCGCCGTAATAGAGCCCGAGCAGCAGCCCCGCATCGCGCGGCGACGCGGACGCGAGCCGCGCCGCCAGCACGCCGCCGCTGATGAAGATCAGCGCGCTGCCGACGCCTGTCGCGAGCCGTTCGACGAGCAGCGCGTTCATGTCGGACGAGAACCCGCATGCGGCCATCAGCACCGCGGTCAGCGCGCAGCCGGCCGCCAGCAGCGTGCCGGTGCGCCAGCGCCGAGACAGGAACGGGAAGACGAGCGCGCCGATCAGGTAGCCGGCCGCGTTCGCGGTGTTCAACGCGCCGGCCTGCGCGAAGCTCCAGCCGAGATCGACCTTCATCGGCGGAAGCAGCAACGCATACGAAAAGCGCGCGAGGCCGAGCGCGATCGCGCTGCCGAGCGACAGGCAGATCGCGAGCCGCCATGCTGCCATCCGGTCGGATTCGGTGGCGCCGGCATGCGGCCCTGCTCGGCCGGCGTGCTCCGGTTGCGGCGCTGCGCGCATCGCATGTCTCCATCGTGGTTCGAATCGTGCCGCCGCGACGGCGGTGCGCGCGCGGCTGCGGCCCGCACGCGAAGTCGTCAGATGGTGCCAGAAAATCGTGGCAGCCGCCGGAGCCGGCTCGTCGACTGCTTGCGCACAATTCGCATGGACACCAGCCGCGTGCGCATCGTTCGCGAATGATGAAAACCGAAACGATCGACGCGATTGCACTCGCAATTTAAATAAATCACATGAATGAATTCATCATTGACGGGCTCGATATTCAAAAAAATAATCCACGACCTTCACGATCCGATTCATTCGCCTTCATTGCGCGATATGCAGCGAACCCGCTTGTTTAGCACACCACAGCTAAAAACGATGCAACGCGTTGCATTCGTTAAATCATCAGACTAATATCGACGCCACTCGCCCGGTATTCAAAAAAATTCCGGACGAGCGGCGGTAATCCCTTTACCGCGCTTTCATGTTGAATCGCTCATGTTCACCACAGGAGAATTGACATGCAGGAAACCCGGCAGATCGAATTGCTTGACTGGATGCAGGAAGACACGCACCCCGAGGCCGTCGACATGATGGTCGAGGATGCCGTGGTGCCGTTCGGCACCGCGCTCTGGCCAGTCTGAGCGGCCAGCCCGTTCCCGCGGAAGGGCCGCGGCCCTTCCGCCGCTTCCGGAGACACGCATGCTGAACCTGCACCGCGCGCTCGGCTGTCACCCGGCGCTGCGCGACAAGCTCGCACGCGGCGAAACGGGCAAACTCCTGGTCGGTTACGACACCCGCAACCGCGACGTCGCGTTGCGCGCGTTTTCCGCCCTGCCCGACTCGTTCGACGCGACGACCCTCTGCCTCGAAACCACCCCGCCCGCCGACATCGCCGCCGCGCTCGCGCGCGCGGATCTGTTCGTGCTGCTGTACGACTCGTCGTGCCTGCCGACACCGTCGCCGAGCGGCCCGCCGTTCCTGGCCGCGATCCGTCCCGCGATCGTCGAGCACTGGAGCAAGTCGGTACTGTTCAAGGATTACGGCCCACATCTCGACGAAGCGTTCGCCGAATCGCTCGACGACATCGCCGCGCGCAACGGCCGGCTGATCGAAGCGGCCGCGCGCGCATCGCAGATCCGCTTCATCGACGAAGCCGGCAACACGCTGACCGGCTCGCTTTCACCGGACCAGAAATGGACGAGCGTGGACGGGATGGGCAATCTCGACGTCGTGCCCGGCGAGATCGCGACGCACGTCACCGACCTGCACGGCTCGATCGTATTCAGCGGCACGTTCCTCGGCACCGTGCCGTTCGCGATCAAGTACCGCGTGACGGAGCGGCTCGCGACGCTGCACGTCGAAGACAGCCTGATCGTCGATTTCGACAGCGACGACGCGGGCTTCCGGCGCGACTTCGCGTCGTACCTCGACCGGCATGACAATCACCGGCGCATCGAAGAATTCGGCATCGGCACGAATCTGGGCATCCGCGCGCTGTACGGCCGCAACGCCGGGTTCGAGGAACGCCATCCGGGGCTGCATCTCGGCCTCGGCGGCGGCGCGAACGGCAGCCACCACCTCGACCTGATCTTCGCGCGCGGCACGCTCGCGTTCGACGAGCGGATCGTGTTCGACGGCGCGTTCGCCGTCTGACTGTCGAATCAGGCTTCGGCGGCCGCCGTGTCGCCGAGCCACTTGTACATCACCAGGCAATCGACGAAGCCGAGCCGCGCGTGGCGATACGCGCGCGGCAAGCGGCCGACGATCTCGAAGCCGAGCTTCTGCCACAGCGCCACCGCCACCTCGTTCGTCGCGACCACCGAATTGAACTGCATTGCAAGAAAGCCGCGTTCGCGCGCCACCTGCTGCGAGTGCTCGCACATCAGGCGGGCGACGCCCTTGCCGCGCGCGGCCTCGCCAACCATATACCCGCAGTTGCACACGTGATTGCCGGGCCCGGCCGCGTTCGCCTTCAGGTAGTACGAGCCGAGCAGCACGCCATCCTCCTCGGCGACCCACGTGCAGAGCGGCGCGTCGAGCCACTGCGCGCGAGCGGCCTCCCGCGTCGTCGCCGGATCGAATGCATAGGTCTCCTGCGCGGTGACGATTGCGTGGTACGTGGGCCAGAAGCGGGGGAAATCGTCTTCGGTCATCGGGCGAAGCGTGATCATGCGGGTTCTCTCGTGAAGGGATCGGGGAATGCGCGCGTGCGAGCCGACGCGCGTGGCGCGACACGGCGTCGGAGCGTCATTGCGGGCCACCGTCGCGCAACAGGCCGCTGCGATAAGCGCCCGGCGGCACGCCATACCAGCGCTTGAACGCCTGCGAGAAACTCGACAGGTCGCTGAAGCCGAGCCGCTCGGCCACCTCCGTCAGCGACAAGTGCGCATCGCCGAGCAGCGTCTCGGCCATCATGCCGCGCGCCTGCGCGAGCAGCACCCGGAACGTCGTGCCTTCTTCCTGCAGACGGCGCTTCAGCGTGCGCGGGCTCGTGCTCATCAGCCGCGCCATGTCCTCGAGCGAGAACGGCACGTTACCGGGCGCCGCCGTCAAATATTGCCGCACCATCTCCGACGTGCCGACCCGCGCGCGCCGCGCGTCGACCAACTGGCTGCACATCTGCTCGCACATCGAAACCGTCAGCGGGTTCGCATGCGGCAGCGGCCGATCGAGAAACGCGCGATCGAATGCAAGGCTGTTCGCGCGCGCGCCGAACGCAGGCTCGACGCCGGCGATGCGCAGCACGGGCGTGGAAGCGGACGCGCTCGTCGCACGAGCAGCCTGCATGGTGAAGCGCGACAACGCGAAATCGCCCCCGCCGATCTCCTGCAGCAGCACGGCCGCGGCCGCCATGTCGCGCTCGACGAGGAACCGGCTCAGGCTGGCATCGAGCTCAGGCGCGCCGAAATTCAGCACACCCGTCTCCGGCTCCTCGCGGTACGTGATCACCGTGAACGCATACGTGAGGGGCAGGAAGCGCATCGCGAGCGCCAGCGCGTCGCGCGCGGTCGCGCTCGCGATCAGCCCGTAGCCCCACACGCCGTACGCGGAGAAGTGATAGCGCTGTCCGACCTCGAACCCGAGGCCCGGCGCGCGCCCGAGCGCGCGCAGCAGGTTGCCGGTCAACCGCAGTTCCTGCGCGGCCGTCACCTCGACCTTCGGATCGTCGAGCTGCGCGTCCACGAGGCCCGTGCCGGCCAGCAACTTCGTGCGCGGCACGCCGCGTTCGTCGCCGAAATCGACCAGCAGCCGCGCGCTGGCCGGACTCCGGGTGAAGTCCCAGAAGCTCATGCGGAGAAACCCTCGAAGCGCCGATTTGGCCCAAATACTAAAACAATTGTCCCCAAGCAGCATTGGTGTTTTCCCATGCGGCCCGCACCATCGGCGTCATCAGTCGTCGCGTGAACGACGCCAACGCCCCCCCCGGAGGAGACACCATGCGACCGAGTCGCCCATCCGACCTCGCCGCCCGCTTCGAACCCCCGCGCAACGCATTCGACCGCTGGCATCGCGGACCACGCTCGCGCGCGCGGCACGAGTCCCGCAACGACACCGGGCGCCGCAGCCGCAGCGCGCCGTCCGACAGGCGCTTCGACCCGCCGCTGCACGCGCAGGCGTGCAGCGCGTGAACCATCGACCATCGGGAGACGATTTCATGAGCACAACGTTCGATTACATCGTCGTCGGCGGCGGTTCGGGCGGCTGCGTCGTCGCGGGGCGCCTCACCGAGGACCCGGCCGTCACCGTCTGCATGCTCGAGGCCGGCGGCCGCGGCGACAACGCGATCGTCAACGCGCCGACCGGCGCGGTCGTGATGCTGCCGACCCGCGTGAACAACTGGGCTTTTGACACGGTGCCGCAGCCGGGGCTCGGCGGGCGCATCGGCTATCAGCCGCGCGGCAAGGCGCTCGGCGGTTCGTCCGCGATCAACGCGATGGTCAACATTCGCGGCCATCGCGTCGATTACGACGGCTGGGCCGCGCTCGGCAACGAAGGCTGGTCCTACGACGACGTGCTGCCGTACTTCCGCCTGAGCGAGCACAACGAGCGCTTCGACGACGCCTTTCACGGCCGCGACGGCCCGTTGTGGGTCAGCGACCTGCGCACCGGCAACCCGTTCCATGCGCGCTACCTGGAAGCGGCGCGACAGGCCGGCCTGCCGCTCACCGACGACTTCAACGGCGCGCAACAGGAAGGCGTCGGCCTGTACCAGGTCACGCAGAAGCACGGCGAGCGGTGGAGCGCAGCGCGCGCATACCTGCTGCCGCACATCGGCCGCCGCGACAACCTGACGGTCGAAACGCACGCGCAGGTGCTGCGCATCCTGTTCGACGGCACGCGCGCGACGGGTGTCGAGGTGCGGCAGCGCGGCGAGGTTCGCACGCTGCGCGCGCGGCGCGAAATCGTGCTTGCGGCGGGCGCGCTGCAGACGCCGCAGCTGCTGATGCTGTCGGGCGTCGGTCCGGCCCGTGAACTGCAGCGGCTCGGCATTCCGGTGCGAACCGACCTGCCCGGCGTCGGCCGCAACCTGCAGGATCATCCGGACTTCATCCTCGGCTACCGCGTGCGCGGCGTCGACACGATGGGCGTGTCCGCGCGCGGCGGCCTGCGCATGCTGCGCGAGTTCGCGAGTTTTCGCCGCGAACGGCGCGGGATGCTGACGTCGAATTTCGCGGAAGGTGGCGGCTTCCTCAAGACGCGGCCCGGCCTCGATGCGCCCGACATCCAGTTGCACTTCGTCGTCGCGCTCGTCGACGATCATGCGCGCCGGCTGCATGCCGGTCACGGGCTGTCGTGCCACGTGTGCCTGCTGCGGCCGCGCAGCCGCGGCTCGGTCACGCTGCGCAGCGCCGATCCGCTCGCCGCGCCGCGCATCGACCCCGCGTTCTTCGACGATCCGCGCGACCTCGACGACATGGTCGCCGGCTTCCGGCTCACGCGCACGCTGATGGAAGCACCGGCGCTCGCCGAATGGGTCACGCGCGACATGTTCACCGCGAACGTGACGACCGACGACGAGATCCGCGACGTGCTGCGCCGGCGCACCGACACCGTGTATCACCCGGTCGGCACGTGCCGGATGGGACACGACGCGCTCGCGGTCGTCGATCCGCAATTGCGCGTGCATGGCGTCACGGGGCTGCGCATCGTCGATGCGTCCGTCATGCCGACGCTGATCGGCGGCAATACCAATGCGCCGACGATCATGATCGCCGAGAAGGCCATCGACCTGATTCGAGACGTGCGGCGCGTGCCGGCACGATCATCCGCCAACGCGGAATGCGAAGCGGCGCTTGCGCCAGCGCATGGCGATGCCGTTCCTGCATCGTGTGATTCGCACGATGCGATTCATACCGAGGAGACCCGCCATGTCGTCGCCTGAAGCCTCCCGTTTCGCCGAACCGGCCGCGCCGCTGTCGGCGATCATCATCGGCGCCGGCTTCGCCGGCATCGGCATGGCGATCGCATTGCAACGCGCCGGCATTCGCGACTTCGTGATCGTCGAACGCTCGCACGACGTCGGCGGCGTGTGGCGCGACAACCGCTACCCGGGCGCCGCGTGCGACGTGCCCTCGCATCTGTACTCGTTCTCGTTCGAGCCCAACCCGGACTGGTCGCGCGTATTCGCGCCGCAGCCCGAAATCCATGCGTACTTGCAACATTGCGCGCGCAAGTACGGCCTCGCGCGCCATCTGCGTTTCGGCGCCGACGTCCAGCGCGCGCAGTATGACGAGGCCCGTGCGTTGTGGCACGTCACGCTCGCCGACGGCACGACGCTCAGCACCGCCATGCTCGTCAGCGGCACGGGACAATTGAGCCGCCCGGCGATGCCCGACCTGCCCGGCATCGACACGTTTCGCGGCCGCGCTTTCCACTCCGCGCACTGGGATCACGACTATCCGCTCGCGGGCAAGCGCGTCGCCGTGGTCGGCACCGGCGCATCGGCGATCCAGTTCGTGCCCGCGATCGCCGGCGACGTCGAGCGCCTCGTCGTGTTCCAGCGTTCGCCGGCCTACGTGATGCCGCGTCCGGACCGCGCGTATCGTCCGTGGGAGCGGGCGCTGTTCCGCCGGCTGCCGTGGGCAATGAAGCTGCATCGCGCGTCGATCTACGTGCGCTATGAATCGCGTGCGATCGCGTTCACGCGGCTGCACGGGCTGATGGATGTCGCGGTCGGCCGGCCGTTTCTCAAGCTGCTCGCGCGCGACGTGTGCGACCCTGCGCTGCGCGAACGGCTGACGCCCGACTATCCGATCGGCTGCAAGCGGATCCTGCTGTCGAGCGACTACCTCGGCGCGATCGACCGCGACAATGTCGAGCTCGTCACGCAGCGCATCCGGCGCGTGACCGAGACCGGCATCGAGACCGACGACGGCGCGCATCATCCGGTCGACGCGATCGTCTACGGCACCGGTTTCGCGGCGACCGCGTTCCTGTCGCCGATGCGCATCACCGGCCGCGACGGCCTCGACCTGAACGACGCCTGGCGACGCGGCGCGCAGGCGTATCTCGGGCTCACGGTGCCAGGCTTCCCGAACTTCTTCATGCTGTACGGCCCGAACACCAACCTCGGCCACAACTCGATCGTCTACATGCTCGAAAGCCAGATCGCGCACGTGATGCGCTGCGTGCGCGCGCTGCGGCGCGACGGCGCACGCGCGATCGACGTCGATCCGCGCCGCTACCGGCGCTACAACACGCACGTGCAGCAGCGGCTCGACGGCTCGGTGTGGAGCGGCTGCAAGAGCTGGTACGTCGATGCGTCCGGCCACAACAGCACGAACTGGCCCGGCTTCACGCTGACCTATCGATGGATCACGCGCTTCACGGGACTGTCCGCGTACCGCTTCACGCAGCCGCTGCCCGACACCGCCACGCCGGCACACGGCGCCGTCACGCCGACGCACGGCACCGTTATCGCGCCGCCCGCCGGCCGCGTGGAAGCGCTTGCCGCCGCGTCGTTGCGCGGTTTCCTGCGCGTCGCGTTCCGGCCGCTGATCGGGCCGCCGTTCGGCGCGCGCATGCAGCGCCGCGTCGTCGCGTTGCTGTCGCCGCTGATGCCGGGTGCGAGCGGCACGCTGCGCTACCGGACGTCCGCCGCCGGCGTGCCGGTCGAAGTGATCGCGCCGAAGCACGGCGACGCGGGCGGCGCGATCCTCTACCTGCACGGCGGCGCGTTC
Source organism: Burkholderia sp. Bp9004 (assembly GCF_003858025.1). Classification (NCBI taxonomy): domain Bacteria; kingdom Pseudomonadati; phylum Pseudomonadota; class Betaproteobacteria; order Burkholderiales; family Burkholderiaceae; genus Burkholderia; species Burkholderia sp. Bp9004. The sequence continues at coordinate 261,367 of NZ_QTQD01000004.1, forward strand.
TGTCTCGGCGGCCCCCATACCCATCGCGGCGTGACGACCCGGCTCGCGGCCGAAGCCGGCCTGCCGGTGTGGGTACCCGACTATCGGCTCGCGCCCGAGCATCCGAGCCCGGCGGCGTTGAACGACGCGCTGGCCGCATACGACGCGTTGCGCGTGCAGGGCTACGCGCCGCACCGGATCGTGATTGCGGGCGATTCGGCCGGCGGCGCGCTCGCGCTGGCACTGGCCATCGCGCTGCGCGAGCGCGGCGAGCCGGCCGCGGCCGCGCTGCTGCTGATCTCGCCCGTGACCGACCCGACGCTGGGTGGCGAGACGCTCGCATCGCGCCGCCACGACGATCCGATGATCCGGCGCGGCTGGCTCGAGCAGGGGTTGCGCTGGTATCACGGCGCAGGCTCGGCTGCGGCGCGCGGCCCGCTCGACACCGATTTGCGCGGCTTGCCGCCGATGCTGGTGCAGGCCGGCGATCAGGAAGTGCTGCTGTCGGATGCGCAGCGACTCGCGACGCATGCGCTCGCCTGCGGCGTGCCGTGCCGGCTCGAGATTCATACCGCGCGCTGGCACGTATTTCATCTGCAGGCGTTTTACCTGCGCTCGGCGCGGGACGCGTTGCGCACGCTGGCAGGGTTTGCTGCGCAGCGGGTAGCGGCGACGGCGACGACGCCGTGAAGTTCCGGCGTTGCCGGCAAGTGCTTCACGCTTGGCGAATACACGACCGGCGTGCACATGGACATGCCCGTTGCGTGGGGCAACCCGATCGACTTCTGCTCGAGGCACTCAAGACGGTCGGCCTGCGCCTGTCCGTCGTCCCCGCGCAACCGGCGCACGCCCGATGCGCCGCACGCGCTTCAAGGCTGCACCATCCACACGAGCAGCATCGCGGCCGGCGCCGCGCTCATCCCCGCAGGCGGCTGCTCGATCGTCGGCTCGATCTTCAGCGCCTGCGCGATCGTCGCCGCATCGTCGACGGTCGTCGTGCGCACGATCGTCATCAGTCGCGCGGGCCGATGCAGCGTCTCGCGATACAGCGCGCCGTACCACAGCGGCCGCGTGCCGAGCGCGTCCTGCAGCACATACGGATAACGCCACAGCCGCAGTACGAGGCGGCTGTCCGGACGGGCCGGATCGACACGCACGAACACCCGGCGCGTGCTTTGGCCATGCGTGTAGCGCGGCAGCACGGGCAGCGCATCGGCCGGCGCCTGCGGCAGCAGCCAGCGCAGTGTCGTGGCGGGCGACCACGGCGTCGCGCGCTGCCAGCCGGCCAGCGACAGATGGCGATCGAGCGTGTCCGACGTCGCGCACCATTGCAGCGGCAGATATTCCTCGCGATCGCCGCCGATCTCGGAGCGCCGCGTCGGCACGCGCTGCCACCCGCCCCGCAGCCACTGATCGACGGTCATCGCGACGACGTCGCCCACGTGCGGACGCGCCGCCCGATCGAGCTGCCATTGCGCGGGCACGGTCCAGACGCCGGTCGTCGCGAGCACGACGAGCACCGCGACGAGTGCGCCCCGCGGCTGCACGTGCTCGCGCACGCGCCAGTACGAATAAGCGCCCGCCAGCATCGCGAACCACGCGAGCCCGAGGCTCCAGCCGCCGAGCAAGCCCGACAACCACGTATCGCCGACGTACAGTCGCGCGAAACCACCGAGCACGATCCACAGCACGACCGCCGTCACGACCGGGATGCGCCACAGCGCCGGCCGGTCGCGCGTGAGCACCCAGCCGATGCCGCTGCTCGCGAGCATCGCGAACGCCGCATCGGCGTCGGGCAGCGGCACGTGCAGCGCGCCGGGCGGCAGGTTCGCGGGCATCGTGCCGGGCAAGCCGGCGCCGAACGCCGGCACGAGCACGACCGCGATGCCGACCGTCGCGAGCCACCACGCGGACGTCACCCAGCAGCGATGGATCATCAGCCAGACGAGAAATGCGGCCGCGACGATCAGCCCGGTATCGTGTCCGTGCAGCACCGCAAGCGCGCGCATCGCGGCATCCACGGGCGGCGTGCGCAGGTTCTGCAGGAACGCATACAGCGCGATGTCGGCGTGCATCAGCGGATCGTTCGCGACGACGTCCTGAACGATGCCGGCAAACAGCCACACGCAGCCGACGAACAGCAGCGCGAACACAGGCACCGCGCCCGGCAGGCGGCGCACGCGCACGAACATGTCGTGCACCCGCGCGCCGAACCGCGGCCAGCGGCGTATGCACGCGTACATGGCCGCGACGAGCGCGTGGTGCAGCAGCGGCCAGCCGCGCCGCAGCGCGACACGCACGCCGATCCACACGAGCGCGACCAGCGCGGCGACCACCAGCAGAATCGCGGCGACCCGCACGCTGATCGCCGCGGCCAGCAGCGCCGACGCGCCGAACAGGATGCCCGGCGCGATGTGCACCGGCGCCCAGATCAGCGCCGACACGACGTTGACCGGATAGAACGACCGGCGCGGCAGCGTCGCGCACCCCACGACCACCGGCACGACCGCGCGCACTGGCGCCAGGAAGCGCGCGAGCACGATGCTCTTCGTGCCGTGGCGCAGCACGAACTGCTCGCCGCGCGCATACGCATCCGCGTAGCCCAGCCGGACCCATCCATTCCGGATCGCACCGCCGTAGTGGCGTCCGAGCTCGTAGCTGATCCCGTCGCCGACGATCGCGCCGGCGGCCGCGACGCCGACGACCGTCCAGCCGTCGAGCGCGCCCGCGCCAATCAGCGTGCCGGCCGCGAACATCACGGCACCGGCCGGCACGACCGTGCCGATCAACGCGATCGCCTCGGCACAGGCCGTGGCGAACACGATCGCCAGCACCAGCGCCGGGTGCGCGCCAATCGCACTGAGCCACGCGTGGATCGTGGCGCTCATCGCGGGCCGCGCGGCGTGGCGGCGCGACGGTTCCGCATCGGGCCGGCGATGGCGTGAGGAAGGTTCATTGGCTTGTGTGCGCGTTCGCGCCGGCCGGTGGCGTCAGTCGAACTCGTGCTGCCGCGCGTCGGCCTCGAGCGGCGCGTCGTGGTAGCCGACGGTCGCGATCTCGTGCAGATAGCGCGCGAGAAACGCGCCGATCGACCCGGCTTCCTCGTACTGATGCACATGGCGGAATTCGTGCGTGAGCAGGCGTCGCGTGTCGTGGCCGCGCAGCACGAACACCGCATGGCCGAGCGTGAGGCCGATCGTCCCCGGCGACAGCAGACCGGTGTCGCGCGCGATCGCGCCCAGCGCCGGCGTGTCGGGGAACGGCAGCCGGTCGGCGACCACGACGCGGATTCGCTCCGGTTGCGCGACGCCCACGGTACGCGCGTCGTCGGCCTGCGCAGGCGTCAGCGGCACGCCCCGTGCGAGCCCGTGAGCCGCCTGCGCGTCGGCCCACGCGACGGCGGCGGGCAACGCGGACGGCAGGATGTCGGCAAGATCGATCATCGTGGCGGCTCCTCGGGTCTGGACGATGCAATCGGGCACCAGTTTATCCCTGAATCAGGGTGGGCCGCGAGGCACGCCGTCTGCCCGGCCGTGACGATTCCTCGGGAATACCCTCCCCGTCTGCCCCTACCGCCCGAGCCATTTCACGACGATTATTTCGCTTCAAGACACATTCACCCCCAGATGTCTCAAAAATGTCCCGCGGGAGCACCACTTCCCGATTCGGCGGCATATATTGATCAGAAGAACCGCCGCCGCGTTATCCAAAAGAGGGCCGCTAGATGATCAGGGTAATTCTGGCTGACGATCACGCAGTCATGCGAGACGGACTGCGTCACATCCTGGAAACGGCCGGCGGTTTCGAGATCGTCGGCGAGGCGAGCGACGGCGCGGCCACGCTCGCGCTGGCCGAGCGTTGCGCCGCCGACGTGCTGCTGCTCGACCTGTCGATGCCCGCGCCGACCGGTATCGAGCTGATCCGGCTAGTCAAGACGCAGGTGCCATCGCTGCGCATGCTGGTGCTGACGATGCACGCGGAAACGCAGTACGCGGCGCGCACGTTCAAGGCCGGCGCGACCGGCTACCTGACGAAGGACAGCGCGACCGCCGAACTCGTCCAGGCCGTCACCAAGGTCGCGGCCGGAAGCGTGTACGTGAGCGCGTCGGCGGCCGAGAGCCTCGCGCGCACGATGCGCGCGCCGTACGAAATGCTGCCGCACGAGCGGTTGTCCGAGCGCGAACTCGACGTGATGCGCCGCATCGTCGCGGGCCAGACGGTCACGCGGATCGCGGCGGACCTCACGCTGAGCGCGAAGACGGTCAGCACTTACAAGACGCGCATCCTCGAGAAGATGGAGCTGCCGCACGAAGCCGCGCTGGTGCGCTACGCGATGCGCCACGATCTCGATCTCGGCATCGACGACGCATGATGCCCGCATTCCGCTTCCGCCCGGCCGCGGCCGATGACGACGACGCGTCGGAGCCGTCGCGCCTGTTCATGTCGTCGCTGCCGCCCGACCGGCGGGAGCGGCGGCTCGCGATTGCGACAGTCGTCGTGTCGGCCATGATCTTCATCGCCCTCGCGCCGTTCGCCGGCATGCCGCTTGCCCACGTGTCGGGCTTCATCCCCGTGTACCAGTCGGCGATCGTCGTCAACGACATGGTGACGGCCGGCCTGCTGCTCGGCCAGTACGCGATCCTGCGCGAGAAATCGCTGCTCGCGCTCGCCGGCGGCTACCTGTTCACGGGCTTCATGGCCGGCACGCACATGCTGACCTTTCCGGGGCTGTTCGCGCCGACAGGCCTGCTCGGTGCAGGTGAACAGACCACCGCGTGGCTTTATCTGTTCTGGCACGGTGGCTTTCCGCTGGCAGTCGCCGCATACGCGCTGCTGCGCGCGGCCCCGCGCGCGCATCCGCCGTCGCTCGAGCAGCGCCGCGCGGCGATTCCGCTGCTGCTTTGCATCGCCCTGACGGCCGGCGCGACCGGCGCGCTCGCACTGCTCGCGACCGCCGGCCACGACCTGCTGCCCCGCATCATGCAGGGCAACCGGATGGCCTCGACGATGACGAATGCGATCGCGGTCGTCTGGGCGCTGAATCTTGCCGCGCTCGTGCTGATGTGGCGGCAGCGGCGCCATCATTCCGTGCTCGACCTGTGGGTGATGATCGTGCTCGTCGCATGGCTGTTCGACATCGCGCTGTCGTCGATGCTGAACCACGGACGCTTCGACCTCGGCTTCTACGCCGGGCGGACCTACGGGCTCGTCGCGTCCGGTGTCGTGCTGTTCGCGCTGCTGTTCGAGAACGGCAGGCTGCATGCGCAGACGGTGCGCGCGCTGGCCGGCGCGCGCTATCAGCACCTGCTCGTCGTGCAGAAAAGCGCGCAGCTCAACGAGGCGAACGAACGGCTCGAGCAGCGCGTCGCGGCCCGCACCGCGCAGTTGAGCGCGTCGAACCGTGACCTGCGGCGCGAAGTCGAGGAGCGCGTGCGCGCGGAGCGGGCGCTGCAGGCGTCGCGCGAGGAGCTGCGCGAGATCGCGGCGATCAGCGCGAGCGCACGCGAGGCCGAACAGCGCCGCATCGCACGCGAACTGCACGACGAACTCGCGCAGACCCTCGCGACGCTGAAGAACGATCTCGAATGGCTGCTCGACCACGTGCCGCAGGACGATGCGACGCTGGCGCGCAAGATCGCGGCGATGCATGCGCTCGCCCGCGGCGCGGTGACGGCCACGCGGCGCATCGCGACGGACCTGCGCCCGCTGATGCTCGACGACCTCGGGTTTGCGGCCGCGATGCAATGGCTCGTGGAGGATTTCCGGCACCGACACGGCATGGCGTGCGCGCTGCACGTCGAGCCGGGCGAATTGCACCTCGACGAACCGTATGCGACGGCCGTGTTCCGCATCGCGCAGGAAGCGCTCGCGAACGTCGCGCGGCACGCGGCCGCGTCGAGCGCGACCGTGGCGCTCGTTTATCGTGACGAGACGATCACGCTGACGATTCGCGACGACGGTGCGGGATTCGATCCCGGTGCGCCGCGCAAGTCGGGATCGTTCGGGCTGGTCGGTTTGCGCGAGCGCGCGTATCTCGTCGGCGGCACGCTGCGGATCGATACGACGCTCGGCGAGGGAACGACGGTGGAGGTGGACATTCCGGTGGCGTCGGCGCATGTGGCGATCGCGCATGAAGCACCGGGGGCGTCGCGGACGCACGGGTAACGGTGAGGATGCAGCGGCGGAATGCCGCTGCGGGGGTCAGTCGTCGTCCTTTCCCGCTGGCGACGAACGGTCAGGATGGTGAGTTGTTCGAACGTTTTCGTCGATCGTCGCCACTCGCCCAATCAATTTCTATCGCCGCGCGAGCGGCTTTCAGCATCGTCCCAGGTTGGATCTGGACATCGCCCGCTCCGAGCGCGACCACGCGACCAGCGCGCCGACCCCGAGCAGTGCGAGGCACACGATCGGCACGATCATCGGGCCGAACGCGGTGCCCGTCACCTTGCCCGCGAACGGCATCAGGTTCTGGCTGAAGAAGCCGCCGAGGTTGCCGATCGAGTTGATCGCCGCGACGCTCGCCGCCGCACGCGCGCCGGTGAAGTAGCGCGGCGGCATCGACCAGAAGCAGGGATACAGCAGCGGGATGCACGCACCGCCGAGCACGAGCGCGATGAAGCGCAACGGCGTCGACGGCAGCACGAGGCTCAGCAGGAAGCCGAGCGCACCGAGCGCCGCGACGATCGCGATCGTGCGCAGGATGCTCTTCGCGCGGCGCAGCTTCGACGGCAGCCACAGCAGCAGCAATACCGCGAGCGCCCAAGGCAGCATGCTCAACAAGCCGTTCGTGCTGCTCGACACGCCGAACGACTTGACGATCGTCGGCAGCCAGTACGTGACGCCGTACAACGACGTCGACATCAGCATGTAGGTCGCCGCGAACAGCATCACGCGCGGATCGAGTAGCGCCTTCCACGGCTGGGCATGCTCGGCCTGCGCCGGCTTCTCGCGTTCGAGCGCGGCCGCGACGATCTGCTTCTCGCGTTCGTCGAGGAACGGTGCGTCGCGGAACGACGCCGGCAGCACGCGAAACACGACGATCGCGACGATCACCGCCGGGATGCCCGTCGCCACGAACACCCACTGCCAGCCCGCGAGCCCCCACACGCCGTTCAGGCCCAGCAGCACGCCGCCGACCAGCGAGCCGAGCATGTTCGCGAGCGCGCTGCCCAGCGTGAAGATGCCGAGCACCTTCGCGCGGTAGCTCTGCGGAAACCACAACGTCAGGTAATAGATCACGCCCGGATAGAAGCCGGCCTCCGCGATCCCGAGCAGGAAGCGCAGCGAACAGAACGCGGGCATCGACGTCGTGAAGCCCATCAGCACGGTGATGAGGCCCCACGTCAGCATGATCCGCGCAAGCCACACGCGTGCGCCATAGCGATGCAGCGCGAGCGTGCTCGGCACCTCGAACAGCAGGTAGCCGATGAAGAACAGCGACGACGCGAGACCGAACGCGGCCTCGGTCATCCCGAGGCTGTGCACCATCTGCAATTTCGCGAAGCCGACGTTCTGCCGGTCGATGAACGCGATCAGGAACATCACGACGAGGATGGGCAGCAGGCGCCGCGCCATCTTAGACATGATGCGCTGCTCTTCGGCGGACGCGGGGTCCAGGGTTTCGGTGGTATTCACTGCGGGCTCCTCCGTGAATCGGTTGCTTGTCGGTTGAATCGGCGCCGCGCGCGATGCACGCGCGGGCGCGGGGGTGATCGATGAAATCGGGGTCCGGCGACGGACGGCGGCGATCAGCCGGTCCGGTAGTCGTCGAGCATCGGCGCGAACATCTCGTGCCACGCGCGCGGCTTCGCCTTGATCGTGCCGGCGAGATACAGGAATTCGACGTAGTCCATCAGCTGGTTCGGCCGCACCGAGAAACGCGTGTCCGGCGCGGCGAGCATCTGCATCACGTCGTCGTGCGACACGCCGACACCCGACGAGGCCGCATACAGCGCGGCCGCCGCGCGCGGGTCCTGCGCGATCAGGCGGTTCGCTTCGTCGAGCGCGCCGAGAAATGCCGAGGCCAGCGCGGGTTCCGTATCGACGAGCCGCTTCGGCGCGAACACGACGTCGAGCGTCAGCGGGCCGAGCACGTCGACCGAATTCACGACGCGATGAATGCCCGGCTGCCGCAACTCGAGGGTCGAGAACGGCGGTGACGTGAAGTGCGCCGTGACGCCGTTCTCGCGGCGGATCAGCGCCTGCATCGCTTGCGGATGCGGCAGGTTCACGGTGATCGAATCGAGTTGCGCGAAATGCTTCGCGCCGAGCTGGCGGCTCGCGACCATCTGCAGCACGACCGCCGACAGCGACGTGCGGATGCCCGGTACGGCGATCCGGTCGGACGGCGTGAAGTCGCGCAGCGACGCGAGACCCGGCCGATTCGCATTGAGCGACAGCGACGTCGTGGACAATCCGCTGATGCCGATCACCTCGACGTTCGGAATCCCCCGTGCCCGCGCCCACAGCTCGATGAAGCCCGGCGCGCCGGCGCCCGCGAAATCGAGCGTGCCGGCCATCATCGCGTCGTTGACGGAATTGCCGCCGTCGAGCAGCACCCAGTCGACCGCGACCTCGCGCACGCCGTGCCGCGCCGCGTGCTGCTCGAACAAGCGCTGCTTCTCCATCACGAGCAGCGGCAGGTACAGCACGCCGTAGCCTTTCGAGATCCGCACCGTGCGCGGCTTCGCGCGCACCAGCGACGGTGCGGCAAGCATGCCGAGGCCGGCGGCGAGCAACGCGCGGCGGCGGGGCGACGTCGTCATGCGCACGCCTGCGTACCGCGGGCGGCAAGCGACGACGCGGCAGCCCGCGTCAGGCTTCGCCGTGCATTCGGCCGCGCCTTCGTCGTGCCCGTGACATGCTGCATGTTGCCGTCTCCTCTGGTATTAATGCCGTCATCGCTCGTTCCGGCTGAACACAGGTTATCGAGCGAGTCTGAGAAAATGCTGACATCCCGGCCTCGGGAAAACCCCTAACTCATCTACCTGCAAACGGCACCATGCGCATTCTCGTCGTGGAGGACGATGCCGAAATCGGCGCGGCGATCCGCAGCCGCCTCGCGCGGCTCGGCCATGCCGTCGATCTCGAAACCGACGGCTCGACCGCGAACGGATTGCTGCGCGTCGAGCGCTTCGACCTCGTCGTGCTCGATGCGAACCTGCCCGGCCTCGACGGCTTCTCGGTGCTGCGCAACCTGCGCGCGTCGGGCAGCACGACGCCGGTGCTGCTCGTTACCGCGCGTTCCGCGATCGACGACCGAGTGAGCGGCCTGGGCCTCGGCGCCGACGACTATCTCGTGAAGCCGTTCGACTACCGCGAGCTCGATGCGCGCGTGCAGGCGCTGCTGCGCCGCAACAGCGGCCATGCGAATGACGTGCTGACGCTCGGCGGCCTCGTGATCGACCGCAGCAGCCGGCTGGCCGAACTCGACGGCCAGCCGCTGTCGCTTTCGCGCCAGGAATTCGCGCTGCTCGAGATTCTCGCAAGCCGCCCGCAGCGGATCTTCTCCAAGGACGAACTGCTGAACCAGCTGTTCAGCTTCGGCAACGAGCCGACCGCGAACGCGGTCGAGCAGTACGTGACACGCGTGCGCAGGAAGCTGCAGGGCAGCTCGGTCGAGATCCGCACCGCGCGCGGGATGGGGTATCAGATTGCCGCGCATTGACTGGTTCCCGAAGACCCTGTTCGGGCGCACGCTGCTGTTCATCGCGCTCGTCGTCGCGACCGGCGCACTCGCGCTCGCGGCGATCGCACGCTACTACGCGGGCGTCGCGGCCGAACGCGCGTACGACCAGTTGCTCGCCGGCGCGTCGATCCAGGTCGCGGAGAACCTCTACGTGCAAGGCGGCGTGCTCGCGCTGAACCCGCCCGTCGCCGCGTTGTCGACGCTGTCGCGCTACGACCTCGTCTACTACAAGGTCGTCGATTCGCGCGGTATCGTCGTGGCCGGCTACAACGATCTCGCGAGCCCCGCGACGCTCGCCGCCGCGAAACAGGGCCCCGCGTTCGCGAACGCCGTCTACCAGGGGCACCGGATCCGCACGGCGACCATCGCGCGCTACATGCCCGAGGAAAGCACGCCCGGCTGGGCGCTCGTGACCGTTGCGCAAACCACCAACGCGCGCCAGCAGCTCACGAACGACATGAGCATCAAGGTGTGGACGCTGATCCTGCTGATGAGCGTGCTCGCGATCGGCGCGAGTGGCCTCGCGATCCGGCGCGGCCTGCGCCCGCTCGCGCAGATCGGCACGCTCATCGCCGCGCGCGACCCGGCCGACCTGCGGCCCGTGGCCGTCGATACGCCGAGCGAGATCGACGCGATCATCGGCTCGATCAACGGGTTGATACACCGCCTGGCCGAGCGCATCAACGCAATGCAGCGCTTCATCGCCGACGCAGCGCACCAGATGCGCACACCGCTCGCGCGGCTCGACGCGCAGATCGAATTGCTCGACGGGGAATCCGATCCCGCGCGCCATGCGGCACGGCTCGACGCGCTGCGCGCGACCAGTGCGGACGTCGGCCGCCTCACGGGGCAGTTGCTCAATCATGCGATGGTGATTCATCGCACCGAGGTCGTGCCGCTGCAACCCGTCGACCTCGTCGCGCTCGCGAAGGACGTGCTCGGCCGCACGATTCCGCTCGCGGACACGCGCGATGTGGCCGTCGCGTTCGCGAGCGACGCCCCGCATGCGTGGATCGACGGCGATGCGATCAGTCTGCAAGAAGCGTTGTCGAACGTGCTGCACAACGCGCTGCTGCATGGACATGCAGACGATATCGTCGTGTCGGTCGCCAGCGCGGGCAACGCGGATCAAGCGGTGACGCTGACCGTCACCGACAACGGGCGGGGGATTCCGCGCGAGCATTGGGAGGCGGCATTGCAGCCGTTCGTCCGGATCGCGCCGGACGGCAGCGAGCGTCGAACCGGGTCGGGGCTCGGGCTCGCGATCGTGCAGGAAGTCATGAAAGCGCACGGCGGGCGCATCGGGTTCGCGTTTCCGGATGCCGGCGGGTTCGCGGTGGTGATGACGTTTCCGAGGGCGGCGACGCAGCGCGCAGGCAAAGCTTAGGTTACCGTATGATCTGACATACGACCGATCGAACGCCACATGGCGACAGACGCTCAGTCGTCGCTGTCGCGATCGTCGTCGGCATTGTGCCCCTCATGTCGCGCCACCAGCCGGTCCATACTGGCGGCCGCAGAACGGCCACCACAACGTGTCGACGTCGGCGCGTTTCCTGACATCCGCAGCATCGCAACTTCAGCAATAGCAATGCAACTGGATAGCTACGCCTTGTGCGTCGACAGCAGAATGCTCGTCTCGGTACTCGCGATGCCGTCGATCAGCCGGATCGCGCCGAGCACGCGATCGAAATGCTCGAGCGAATCGGCATGCAGCTCGGCGACGAGATCCCAGCGGCCGTTGGTGCTGTGGATCGACGCGACATTCGGATGCCCGCGCAGCACCTTCACCACCTCGGCGCCGCGATTGCCCTGCACCGCGATCGACATCAGCGCGCGGATCCGGTGCCGTTCGGCCGCCGGCTTGAGCCGTACCGTGTAACCGACGATCACGCCGTTTTTCTCCAGCCGCGTCAGCCGGTTCTGCACGGTCGCGCGCGCGACGCGCAATTCCTTCGCCAGGGCGACGACGGGCAGCCGCGCGTTGTCGCGCAGCAGCGCAATCAGCTGCCGGTCGACGTCGTCGAGCGTGATCATGAAGGGGCCTTCCTGTTGAGCGTGAACCGGCCGCCAGCGTGCCGGAGGCTGCGCATTCCGACCAGCGCGAACCGGGCAAACTGCCGGATATGGCCGGCATTTTGACAAGTCTATCGATAAATCTGCCACTTTTGCCGTCTTTTTGTTGGCTCGACTCCCGGAAATAATGACTCCATCGACCGGCCGAATACGCCGTGCCGCCGCTTTTCAGCAAGCCCGCGCCCGCACCGAAGCATCGCCCGGTCGACCGGAATGCCAGGACACCCGTACCGGCAAAGACAATGGAGACAGACCGATGACTCGCTTCCTCGACGTTCCCGCCACCGCCCGCCTGATCGCCAAAACCGGCGTCACGACGTTCCTGCGCGAACTCGTCGACACGCTGCGCGCCGATTACCTGCAGTGGGCCGATTTCGACAAGTCGCCGCGCGTCGCATGCCACTCGCGCGACGGCGTGATCGAACTGATGCCCGTCGCGAACGCGTCGCTGTTCGCGTTCAAATATGTGAACGGCCACCCCGTCAACGCGACGCGCGGGATGCACACGGTGATGGCATTCGGCGCGCTCGCCGAAGTCGATACCGGCTACCCGCTGCTGCTCGCCGAACTCACGCTGACGACCGCGCTGCGCACGGCCGCCACGTCGGTGCTCGCCGCGCAGGGTCTCGCACGTCCCGACTCGCGCACGATGGCACTGATCGGCAACGGCGCGCAGAGCGAATTCCAGGCGATCGCGTTCCACACGCTGCTCGGCATCGACGAAATCCGCGTGTTCGACGTCGATCCGCTCGCAACCGACAAGCTCGTGCAGAACCTCGCCGCATACCCTGAATTGCGCGTCGTGCGCGCCGCATCGACCGCCGACGCCGTGCGCGGCGCCGACATCGTGACGACCGTCACCGCCGACAAGGCGTACGCGACGATCGTCACGGCCGACATGATCGAGCCCGGCATGCACCTGAACGCGGTCGGCGGCGATTGCCCCGGCAAGACCGAGCTTGAAGCGGGCGTGCTGCAGGCGGGCCGCGTGTTCGTCGAATTCGAGCCGCAGTCGCGCATCGAAGGCGAGATCCAGCAGATGCCGGCCGACTTCCCCGTCACCGAACTGTGGCGCGTGCTGCAACGCGAAACGACCGGCCGCGAACGCGCGGACGAAGTCACCGTGTTCGACTCGGTCGGCTTCGCGCTGGAGGACTACTCGGCGCTGCGCTACCTGTACGCGCTCGCGCAGCAGCACAACGCCGGTGTCGAGATCGCGCTGATTCCGCCGGCCGTCGACCCGAAGAACCTGTTCGCGCTGATCGATGACCCGGCCGCGATCGCGCAGGGTCACGCGGCGTTCGTCACCGAAGCCGTCGCCGCATTCGCGCGCTGACCGTCATCGCCGGGCGGCCCGTGCGCTGCCCGGTTCCCTGCCTTTCGCTCCTGCCTTCCATGAATCTCGTATCGATCCAGGCGCCGGCCGCCGTCGTGATGATCCGGCCGCACCGTTTCCTGCCGAACCCGCAGACCGCGGCCGACAACGCGTTCCAGCGCACGGCCGGGGGCGGCTCGACCGACACGTCGTCGGTGTCCGCCGCCGCACGCGACGAAGTCACGGCCGCCGCGCAGACGCTCGCCGATGCGGGCGTGCGCGTGCACGTGTTCGACGACCACGGCGAGCGCGACACGCCCGATTCCGTGTTCCCGAACAACTGGTTCTCGACGCATCCGGGCGGCCACGTCGCGCTGTATCCGATGCACAGCCCGAACCGCCGCCGCGAGCGGCGTGCGGACATCGTCGAGATGCTGAAGGCCGAGTATCGCGTGCAGGACGTGATCGACTATTCAGGTCTCGAATGCGACGACGTGTTCCTGGAAGGCACCGGCGCGATGGTGCTCGACCACGTCGCGCGGATCGCCTATACCGCGCGGTCGCGCCGTGCCGATCCGGTCGCGCTCGAACGCTTCTGCACGCACTTCAATTTCGAGCCGATCTGCTTCGATACGGCCGACGCCGACGGGCGCCCGATCTATCATACGAACGTGATGATGAGCGTCGCGACGGAGTTCGCGATGGTCGGCCTCGACCTGATCGCCGACGGCCGGCGCCGCGCCGAGATCGCGCAACGCCTGACTGAAACGGGTCGCGCGGTGATCGCGCTCGATCAGTCGCAGATCGCGAACTTCGCGGGCAATACGCTGGAATTGTCGGGAAGAAACGGGCGTGTGCTCGCGCTGTCGCGGCGTGCGTTCGATTGCCTCACACCTGACCAGCGTGCGGTGATCGAGCGCTCCGCGCGGCTGCTGCCGCTCGACGTGCCGACGATCGAACTGGCCGGCGGATCGGTGCGCTGCATGCTCGCGGGGATTCATCTCGCGCGGCGGGCGGCCGTGCCGGATACGATCGCCGCGGAGTCGGCCGCATTGCCACGCGAGACGACGCCGCCTATCTGACCGACAGGATCACAAAGCGCAAACGGCTGCCGATGCGATGCAACGGCAGCCGTTTTTTTGTTCGAAGGGCATTGAATCGGCGCGCGTCAGCCCGCATCGGCAACGCCGCGAAATGCTCCGGTATCCGAACGATACCGGAGCACATCGCGCCACTCACCCGGCCAGCAGCTTCAACCCGGCCGGCAGCGTTTCGCCGAACACGCGCGCCGTGTCGGCTTCGTCGAACGCGATCGCTTCGCGCACCATGTCGATCCATGCGGCCGACGCATTCGCGGCCGACAGACGCTTGATCACCGCGTCGCGCGTATCGTCCGGCAGGTCGCGTGAACGGTCGCCCGTCATCCGGGCAATCTGCGCGGCCGCGAACGCGGCCGGCTCGACCTGCTTCCAGTCGAGCGCGAACAGCGCGTCGAGCCAGCCATTGACGACTTCCGCAGGCACGACGCTATGCGCGCTGCCGTAGAACGGCCGGCGCGCACCGATGCGCCCGAGCGCCCACGCACACAGCGCGCGCTCGGCCGGCTTCTGCAATTGCGCGATCAGGCGCTCGGCCAGCTCGACCTTGCGCTCGACGGGCAATCGTTCGAGCGACGCGGACAGCCGCGTCATGTCGGCCGGGCCGACCTTGCCCGGATCGAACGGCAGCTTGCGCCGCTTGTCGTCGGACGGTTCGAGGAACGCGATCGCGTCGCGCACCTGCGTCTGCGCATCGTCGTCGAGGCCGCCGGCCACGCGCCGCCACAGCGTCCACCACTCGGACCACACCTGCCCGTCGTTCACGTATTGAATGCCGTCGTCGAACAGCGGCCACAGCTGCTCGATGCGCCATGCGTCGAGCGGATGGCCGAAGCCCGGGCGCAGGCAATAACCGGCGAGGTTCAGCCACGCGCGTTCGTGATCGGCCGAGCGACGGCGGCGCCGCGCCCGCGCAAGCAGCGCGTCGAACAGTTCGCGCGCGAGCGCGACGTCCCACTCTTCGCGCGGGCCGAGCACCTGTTCCAATTGCGCGCGCAACCGGCGCGTGTCCTTCGGCGTGACGTCCGCGGCCTTGCTGCCGAACGAGCGCTCGATCAGCTCGATGGCCTGGTCGAGACGCGGATGCCGCGCGGATGCATCGTCGCCGCCGTGCGCCGGCGCGTCGCCGCGCAACTGGAATTCGAGCCGCCAGCGGCGTGCCGCGTCGTCGGTCGCGATGCAATGCATTTCGAGCGTGCCGACCTCGGTCAGCGACGCGGTGAGCTTCACAGGCGTTTCGCGCGCATCGCTGCCCGCCTGCCGCTCGACGACCGTCGCGATCGGCGGCAGCCGCACGAAATCGCCGCCGTCGAGTGCGACGAGATCGCCGGGACGGTACGCGGTGTCGGCCACCGTCGACACGAGGTGGAAACGCACCGGCTGCCCGAGCTGCAGCGCGAAGGTACGATCCTCCAGCCGGATCTCGCGGCCCTCTTCCGCTCCGCGCGGCAGCAGGCAGACGCCGCGCGCGGCTGCATCGCCGGCACCGTCGTCCAGCACGAGGAAATAGCTGCGCGCGGAACCGCCGCCGATGCGCGGCGCATGCCCGGCGCGCGCGAGGCCATACGCCACCGCGCCGCGCGCGACGGCCACGTCCGGATGCGCGTTGTGCAGCACGTCGAGCGGCGCGCCGCGCCACGCGCCGAGCGTCTGCGCGAGACGGCCGGCGAGCGCGCCCGCACGGAACACGCCGCCGTTGAGCAGCAGCGTGTCGGGCAGCGGGCCTTCCGCGTGACGGTTCAGGAACGCGGCGACGTGCCGCGTGACGGCCGGGTCGCTCGCATACGGCAACCCGAATTCGACGATCGCCGCCCGCGCGCGGCGCGGCAGTTCGCCGGCCTCGACCTGCGGAAAGAAACCGTCGACGACGATCTGTTCGACTTCCTGCCGTGTCAGTTCGGCCGAACGCGCGCCGCCGACGAGCTTGCTGCCCGCGCCGAGCAGCGTGACGGTGACCGACGCCGGTGCATCGTCGCCGAGCAGCCGCTCCTTCGCGGCGCGGCAGCGCTCGACGAGCTGCGACAGGCTCGCGGCCGACAGCCGCGTGCCGGGCTCGGTCAGCCGCGTTTCGACCAGGCGCGCAAGCGCGAGGTCCATGTTGTCGCCGCCGAGCATCAGGTGATTGCCGACGCCGACGCGCGTAAAGGTCGGCTCGCCGCCGTCGCCCGGCGCGACATCGACGAGCGTGAGATCGGTCGTGCCGCCGCCGACGTCGCAGATCAGCACGCGCCGCGCGTCGGCGAACGTGTCGCGCAGCGTTTCGCGCTGGCCGTACAACCAGTCGTAGAACGCGGCCTGCGGCTCTTCCAGCAGCCGCAGCGCGGGCAGCTTCGCGCGCCGCGCGGCCTCGACCGTCAACGCGCGCGCGCCGTCGTCGAACGACGCGGGCACCGTCAGGATCACGTCCTGCTTCGCGAGCGGCGCATCGGGAAAACGGGCATCCCACGCGTCGCGCACATGCGCGAGATAGCTCGCGCTCGCGTCGACCGGCGACACCTTGTCGACGCCGTCGGCCGCGCCCCACGGCAGGATCGCGGCGAGCCGGTCGACCGATGCGTGCGACAGCCAGCTCTTCGCGCTCGTCACGAGCCGGCCCGGCACCTGCGCGCCGAGCGTGCGCGCATAGCGGCCGATCACGGGCGGCAGCGCGTCACCAGCGGCGCCGTCACGGCCGCCACCCGAACGGGCGGCCGCGTCGCGCGCGCCGGCCGCCTGCCACGGCAACCTCAACGCGTCCGCCGCGAGCTCACCGGCCGCCGGGTGATAGCGCACCGACGGCAGCAGCGGCTGCGCGGCCACCGCGCCGGGGCCGACCAGTTGCTCGACGTCGAACACGCGGATCGCGTCGGAGCCGGCCTCGACGTATGCGACGACCGTGTTGCTCGTGCCGAGGTCGATGCCGACCGTATAGCGCTTCATCGTGCTCAGGCGGCGCCGCGCACGTCGAACTCGACCTTCCAGCGCTCGTCCGTGCCGCTCGGGATCGCCTCGAGTTCGAGCGTGCCGGCTTCGGTCACGCGCGCATGCAGCTTCACGGGCACGATCTCGCCGACCGTGCGCCCTTCGGCGGGCAGCGTCGCCTGGATTTCCTCGAGTTCCTGAAGTTCTTCCGGCGACCAGTAGTCGAGCAGCGTGCCGACCTGGTCCTGGCGGCGCACCGACGATCCGAAGAAGCGGAACTGCACCGGCTCGCCGACGACGAGGCCGAACTCCTGCGGCGGCAGCGCCGCGTCCGAGCCTTCCTCCATCCCGAACGGCGCGACGCACAGCGCCTGCACCGGCGGCTCCAGCCCCGGCACCGCGGGCATCGCCGATTCGATCGCGACGTAGTACGCACGCGCCGTGCCGCCGCGAATACGCACGCCACGGCCACGCTTCACGTAACCGTAGTAAGCCGCGCCGCGCGCGACCGCGAGATCGAGATCGGCGCCTTCGAGCAGGCGTGCGGGCGGCGCGCCCTCGGCGGCGAGCCAGCTGTTGAGCGTATCGAGCACGCGCTGCGTGAGCAGCGTCGACTTGAACACGCCGCCGTTGAACAGCACGGCCGTCGGATGCAGGAACGTCGCGCCTTGCGGCAGCGTGCGCTGCACGCCTTCGAGCGTGTCGAGCGCCGCGACCTGGCGGCCAAGGAACGCCGCGAGATGGCGCGTGATGCCCGCGTCCTGCGCATACGGCAGGCCGAGTTGCGTCAGGCCGACGCGCGCGCGGCTCACCGGGCGCGCGGCCGCATCGACCTGCGGGAAGAAGCCTTCGAGGATCGTCTGCGTGAGTTCGGCGCGCGTCAGTTCCGTGCGGATCGAACCGCCGATCAGCTTCGAGCCGCGACTCGGCACGACGAGCGGCACCGCATCGGTCGTCGGGTCGGACAGCAGCGTTTCCTTCGCGGAGCGGCATGCGTAGGTCAGCGCACGCAGTTGCCACGGATCGGCCTGCGTGCCCTGCTGCGCGAGCTTGCGCGCGACCACGTGCGCGAGCGCGAGGTCCATGTTGTCGCCGCCGAGCAGGATGTGCTCGCCGACCGCCACGCGATGCAGTTCCAGGTTGCCTTCGCGCTCGACCACCGCGATCAGCGACAGGTCGGTCGTGCCGCCGCCGACGTCCACGCACAGGATCAGGTCGCCGACCTGCACCTGCTTGCGCCAGCCGCCTTCGCTCTTCTGGATCCAGCTGTACAGCGCCGCCTGCGGCTCCTCGAGCAGCGTCATCCGCGAATAGCCGGCGGCACGCGCGGCTTCCGCCGTCAGTTCGCGAGCGGCCGGGTCGAACGACGCGGGGATCGTGACCGTCACGTCCTGGTCGGCGAACGGCGCGTCGGGATGCGCGTGATCCCACGCTTCGCGCAGGTGCGTCAGATAACGGATCGAGCTTTCCAGCGGCGACACGCGCGACACCTCGGGCGGCGCATCGCTCGGCAGAATCGCCGCGCGGCGATCGACGCCCGGGTGGCACAGCCAGCTCTTCGCGCTCGAGACGAGGCGGATTGGCGTGCCCGCGCCGCGAGTGCGCGCCATTTCGCCGACCGCGAAGCCGCGCGAGGCCGTCCACGGCAGCGTCAGATCGCCCTGCGTCAGCTCGCTTTCATGCGGAAGATAGAGGAACGACGGCAGCAGGTCGCGCGACTCCAGCGCGCCGGGCGCGGTCAGCTGCGCGATCGGCAGCACCTGCTGCGTGATCTTTTCGCCGTCGCTCGCGGCGCTGTCGACGTACGACAGCGCGCAATGGGTCGTACCGAGGTCGATACCGATCGAATAGCGCGGATCGCTCACAGTTCCACCTCCGCCGGTGCAACCACCGATGCGTCGTGGCTGCCCGTCAGCTTCGGCAGGCGCACGTCGGCCACGCGCCAGCCGCGATGGCTGACCGTACCCGTGAACGGCGCGGAACCGACCACGTTGCCCGTCACGCGCACGGCCGTCGCGTCGAAGCCGGCCGGCAGCGTCACGCGGCTGCCTTCGGCTTCATCGCGCACCGGCACGATCGTGAAGTGCTCGCGCAGCGCAGCGCGGCAGCCGTCGTGCACGAGGCGTGCGGCGGCGCCGATGTCGGCGTCCGCATAGCCGGCGATGTCTTCCTCGACGAAGTCGATGAAGCGCGCATCGCGCTGCAACAGGCCGAGCAGTTGCAGCGCGGCTTGCGGGCTCGCTTCGCGCAGCTCGGGGGCCGGGGCCTTCGCGGGCGCGGGCGCCGGAGCCGCGGCGGGGGCCGGCGCAACCGGCGCCGGGGCGACCGGTGCCGGGGCGCCGTCGCGCACGCGCAGCACGCCGGCCGCGAACTCGCGGTTGCCGAGCACGGAGAAGAACGTGCCGACGGCCAGCGACAGCCGGCCGAAGAAGGACAGGTTGGATTCGGGCATGGGGTCTGGACTCCTGTGGGCTCGCGACACGGCGAGCATCTTGCCTGGGCGCCCGGTGGCGGCGTGCGATTGCGCACTGCCACCGCCCGGCGCATGATTCGGGCGCGCCCTCTCGGGTGCGGAAAACCCGTATTTTGCCCTGTGGCGGGCAAACCGGGCAGAAGTTGGGGGACAGAACATGGCGGCGCGCGGGTTTCGCGCCGCGCCGGATGCGTCGGAATGCCGGCTATAGGGTGACGGTCGGGTGACGGTCGCGATGTTGCGGCGCGTCAGCGCGGCTTGCGGCGGCGCGCCGCCTTCGCCTCGAAATCGCGCGACAGCATGCCGAGCGTGACCTCCCCGAAGCGCGCAAGCAGCACCGCTTCGGCCTCCTTCAGCGTGGCCGACAGATGCGCATTGACCGCCTGTTCGACCAGGCATTCGGGTGCATCCTCGGCCACCAGATCGGAAAATACCGGCGGCTCGCCCACCGCGCGATAGACGTCGAGCAGCGTGATGTCGTCGAGCGCGACGCTGAGCGCCCACCCGCCGCCGTGCCCTTTCTCCGACTGCACGTAGCCGCAGTCGCGCAGCCCGCCGAGCAATCGCCGCACGACGACCGGATTCGTGCACAGCATCGCCGCGATCGCCTCCGACGTCAGCGGGCCGTCGGCCTGGTCCATGTGGATCAGCGCATGCAGCATGCGCGACAAACGGCTATCGGTTCTCACGGACGGTTGGCTCCCACTCTCGAAACTTATGAAGTTGCATGAATGATACCATCGGCCTATCATGCAACTTCTCGTGTTTCATGAGTTGGCCGCCATCGGAGCACGTTCTTCGCTTGATACGGATTCAGGAAAGGAGTGACCACATGCAGAGCCATCATGAAGTGATCGTGATCGGCGGCAGCTTTGCCGGGATGTCGGCCGCGATGCAGCTCGCACGCGCACGGCGCCGCGTGCTCGTGATCGATGCCGGGCGGCCGCGTAATCGTTTTGCCGAACATGCGCACGGATTTTTCGGGCAGGACGGCAAGCCGCCTGCGCAGATCGTCGCGGAAGCCGCCGCGCAACTCGCGACCTATCCGACCGTGCAGCGGATCGCCGGCGAGGCGCGCACCGCCGAGCGCGATGCGAACGGCCGCTTTCACGTGACACTGGCGGACGGCAGCCGTGCAAGCGCCGAGCGGCTGATCCTCGCGACCGGCATCCGCGACGAACTGCCCGCGCTGCCGGGGCTCGCGGAACGCTGGGGCGTCAGCGTGCTGCATTGTCCGTATTGCCATGGCTACGAGGTGTCGGGCCGGCAACTCGGCGTGCTGGCGACGCATCCGCTTTCCGTGCATCAGGCGATCCTGATTCCTGACTGGGGACCGACGACGTGGTTCACGCAACGCGTAGTCGAAGCGAACGAGGAGGAAGCCGCATTGCTCGCCGCGCGAGGCGTGCGTATCGAACGGTCGCCGGTCGTCGAGATCCTCGGCGAAGCGCCGCGGATCGACGCGCTGCGGCTCGCCGACGGGAAAGTCGTGCCGATCGATGCGTTGTTCATCGGCGCGCGCACGGAGATGGCGAGCGATCTCGCCCAACAGCTCGGCTGTGCGTTCGACGACGGGCCGCTGGGCACGGCGATTCGCGTCGATACGTGGAAGCAGACGAGCATTCCCGGTGTGTTCGCGGCCGGCGATGCGTCGAGCCTGATGACGAATGCGACGTTCGCGTCGGCATCCGGCGTCGCGGCCGGCGTGGGCGCGCATCGGTCGTTGATTTTCGGGCTCGACGCGTGAAGTGAACGAAGCGGCGTGCGGGGTGACGCAGCGTCATCCCGCTTTCCCTGCGCGATGGCCCGGTCAACGCCAACCCCGTTCGCCGGGCAGGCATTCCCGCACGTCGATCCTCACAAACGCTTGTCGATATCCGAACATGCGTCGATGGATTCATCATGCAATGTGGTGTTTAATGCTCGGCAACATCAGCATTAAAAGATACGAAATGCTCGACCTCGACGATCTTCGACTCGTGCGCGCGATCGGCGCGTCGCACTCGTTGGCATCCGCCGCGCGCCTGCTCGACCTCACCCCGCCCGCGGTCACGATCCGCCTGCAGCGGATGGAGGCACGACTCAATGTCCGGCTCGCCGTGCGGCGGCCGAAAGGGATCGCGTTGACCGACGAGGGTCAGCGGCTGTACCAGGAAGCCGTCGGGATTCTCGAGCGCGTCGAGGCACTGCCGGCCAACATCTCCGGCGATCACGGCGACGTGCAGGGCACGCTGCGCGTCGTCGCGCCGTTCGGCTTCGGGCGCAAGTACGTCGCGCGGATCGTGCGTGACGTCCAACGCGCGCATCCGAAGCTCGAAATCTCACTGCACCTGTCGGAGAGTCCGCTGACCAGCGCGTCGGGGGCCGACGTGGTCGTCCATGTCGGCAGCCTGAAGTCGTCGTCGTGGATCGGCTATCCGCTCGCGCCCAACGAGCGCTTCCTGTGCGCGAGCCCCGGTTACGCGCGGCGCATCAACGAACTGGACCATCCGTCCGATCTCGCCCGCTACGACTGCCTGTGCCTGCGCGAAAACGACGAGGACGTTCCGCGCTGGCGCTTCTCGCAAGCCGGCGATGGCAAGGGCGAATCCAGGCGATCGGCGGTGATTCGCGTCACGGGCGCGCTTTCGTCGAACGACGGCACCGTCATCACCGACTGGGCACTGGCCGGGCTCGGCATCGTCGAACGCTCCGAGTGGGACGTCGCGCCGCTGCTGGCCAGCGGCAAGCTGGTCAGGTTGCTGCCCGACTGGCATCTGCCGCCCGCGCCAGTGACCGCGCTGCTGCCGTCGCGCACCGGCCGCTCCGCGCGGCAACGGGTCTTCCTCGAAGCCGCGACACGATTTTTCGATCCGCCGCCGTGGCGCGGCAAGGCATGAGCGACTTCCCGCGATTAAATCGCGCTTAATGATCAATTTGGCACACGTTAAACACGCTGCTGGCCAAACACCCTACAGTGTTCGCTGTCGGCAAACCACCGAGGCAACGCACCATGGGCATCCCGCTTCCGAATACCCCCGCCGCATTGATCGACGTCGGTCGCATGCGTCATAACATCGCGCGCATGCAGGCGCATCTGGACGCGCTCGGCGTCAGGTTCCGGCCGCACGTGAAGACCACCAAATGCCAGCATGTCGTCGACGCGCAGATCGCGGCCGGTGCGCAGGGCATCACGGTGTCGACGCTTAAGGAGGCCGAACAATTCTTCGCGGGCGGCGTACGCGACATCGTCTATGCAGTCGGGATGATTCCCGCCAGGCTCGGCCAGGCGCTCGCGCTGCGCCGGCAGGGCTGCGACCTGAAGATCGTCGCCGACAGCCTGCAGACCGCGCACGCCATCGCCGAATTCGGGCGCGAGCACGGCGAGCGCTTCGAAGTCTGGATCGAAGTCGACGTCGACGGTCACCGCTCGGGGATCGTGCCCGACGACGACCTGCTGATCGACGTCGGCCGCGCGCTGTTCGACGGCGGGATGACGCTTGGCGGCGTGCTCGCGCATGCCGGCTCCAGCTACGACTACGACACCCGCGACGCGCTGGTCGCGATCGCCGAACAGGAGCGCAGCCGGACCGTGCGCGCCGCGGAACGCCTCAGGGCCGCGGGGTTGCCCTGCCCGATCGTGAGCATCGGTTCGACGCCGACCGCGTTGTCCGCGGAGCACCTCGACGGCGTGACGGAAGTCCGCGCGGGCGTGTACGTGCTGTTCGACCTCGTGATGCACAACGTCGGAGTGTGCGCGCTGTCCGACATCGCGCTGTCGGTGCTGACCACCGTCATCGGACACCAGGAAGAAAAAGGCTGGGCCATCGTCGACGCGGGCTGGATGGCGATGAGCCGCGATCGCGGCACGCAGCGGCAGGCGCGGGATTTCGGCTACGGGCAGGTGTGTACCGAAGACGGTGAAGTGCTCGGCGAGTACGTGATGAGCGCGGCCAACCAGGAGCACGGCATCGTGTCTCGCGCGGGAATGGCCGACACCGCGATCGCAAAGCGGTTTCCGATCGGCACCCGTTTGCGGATCCTCCCGAACCACGCATGCGCGACCGGTGCGCAGCACCCGGAATACCACGCGCTGGGCAGCGACGGCACCGTGCAGACCTGGCCGCGCTTCTACGGATGGTAGGACACCTGAAGGCGACGACCGGTGCAGCGGCGGATGTCGAACGAAGAAACCGGCCACCGCACCGTCGCCCGATCGGAATTGACTATTTTTCCAAAACTATACAAACTTTAAAGATCGCGATTCGCATCGCATCCGACAGGCTCTCCCACCATGCCGACTGACGCCCACCTCCTTCTTCTCGACCGGGATGTCGTCGAACCGGCCCTTCAAGCCGAACCGGTGATGGCGGCGGTGCGCGAAGCCTTCGTGCTGCACAGTCGACGTGCGGGGCGCGTGTTCCCGGTCGTGCGCGAAAGATTGCACACCGGCGGCGTGTTCGGCATCAAGTCCGGCGACGTCGCGGGCCAGGATCTGCTCGGCTTCAAGGCAGCCGGTTTCTGGCCCGGTAATCGAAGCCGGGGCGGCGAGCCGCATCAGGCGACGATCGCGCTGTTCGATCCGGCCACCGGCCGTCCGCTCTGCATCATGGACGGCAATGCGATCACCACCGCCCGGACCGGTGCGGCCGGCGGCCTCGGCCTGCAGGCGCTGGCACGCCGCGACAGTACCCGCATCTGCGTGTTCGGCACCGGCGTGCAGGCGCGCGTCCAGCTCGACTACGCGCTCAGTCTGCTGCCGCAACGATGCTCGGTGCAGTATGTGAACGTCAGCGGCGAACCGGACGCGGTGTTCGAATCGGCATTCCGCGAACGTTGCGACATCCGTGTCGCACGGGACCGGAACGATGCCGTAGCCGACAGCGATGTCGTCATCACGGCAACGCCGGGCGGCGGCCCGCTGTTCGACGCGGACGCGGTTCAACCCGGCACCCACCTGACCTGCGTCGGCGCGGACACCGCGGGCAAGCGCGAGCTTCCCGAAGGCGTATTGGCGCGCGCGCGCATTTTCGTGGACGATCACGAGCAGGCGCGCAGCATCGGCGAATGCCAATGGGCGCCCGATCTGCCGCGTGCTGAAATCGGCGACGTGCTTGCCGGCACCGTGCCCGTTGATCGATCGCCGGACGAGATCACCGTGTTCGACATGACGGGACTCGCGCTGCAGGACCTGACCGTTGCGCGTTTCCTGTACCGGCAGGCCGTCGAAAACGACGCGGGACGTTCGATCCCGTGGCCGTGGTGAACGGCACTGCGTGGTATCTTCCATCGCCATGCGCCTATCCAGAGTTTCCGCCCTCTCGTTCGATCTCGACGACACGCTTTGGCCGTTCGGACCGTCCGTCGAACGGGCCGAGGCGTCGCTGCATGCGTGGCTGATCGCGCACGCGCCCGGTACCGCGAGCGTCGTGCCCACGTCGCAGGCACTGGGCCAGCTGCGCATCGAATACGAACGCTCGCGGCCGGACCTCGTCAGCGACTTTCGCGCGTTGCGCATCGGATCGATCCGGCTTGCGCTCGAACGCGCGAACGAAGACCTCACGCTGACCGACCGCGCGTACGACGTGTTCTATTCCATGCGAAACCAGGTCGAGTTCTTCGACGATGCATTGCCGGCGCTCGAGTGGTTGAGCGCGCGATTTCCGCTGATCGCGGTGACGAACGGCAATGCGGATCTTCGGCTGACCGGCGGCGGCGAGTTCTTCCGCGAAACGCTCAGCGCGCGTGCGTGCGGGTTCGCGAAACCCGAGCCGGAAATCTTCCATGCGGCCGCCGCGAAACTCGGCGTGCCTGCGGCGGAACTGCTCCACGTCGGCGACGACTTTCACCTCGATATCGTCGGCGCGTTGAATGCGGGGCTGCAGGCAGCATGGGTCGTGCGCCACCCGGGGACGGAAGCGGAGCACGCCGCGCGGCGTGCCCCGTCCCCACATCTGACCGTTCACGACTTGTCGGCGCTGTGCCGTGCGCTCGGCGGCCCCGTCGACGCGTCGTAACCGCGAGCCCGCAAGGCTGCGAGTTCGCGCGGTCGAGGTCGATCACCCACATCGGCACGACCGGCCACCGTTTCACGCCGCCTTGCGCGCGTCCGCGATCCGTTGCGGCGCCTTCGGTCGCGCATAAAGCCGCTCGAGATACGCGCGCAATTGCGGGAACGGTTCGATCAGGTGGCATTCGCTCGCCCAGTCGATCAGGTAGACCGTCACGCAATCGGCCACCGTCAACGCGTCGCCGACGATGAATTCGCGTCCTTCGAGATGCTTGTCGAGGATCGCGGCCATCGTCGCGAAGTCCTCACGCGCCAGCTCGATATCGGCCGGCGAGCGCTTTTCGGGCGGATAGAGGAACGAATGGCGCGTAATCCGCCACAGCGGCTGTTCAAGCTCCGTCACCGCGAACATCACCCACCGATAGGCCTGCGCGCGCAGCGCCAGATCGACGGGCAACAGCGCCTTCTCCGGGTACTTGTCCGCGAGATACAGCACGATCGCGGCCGACTCGGGAATCACCAGGTCGCCGTCCACGAGCACGGGCACCTTGCCGGCGGGATTGAGGCGCAGGAATTCGGGCCGCTTGTGCTCGCCCTCGAGCAGGTTGACCGACACGAACTCGAAATCCGCATCCAGTTCCTTGAGCCCCCAGAGCGCGCGTTGCGAGCGCGTGCCGGCGAATCCGTAAAGCTTCATCGCAATGTCTCCATCGATAATGTCGGGGAAAATCGCCGCGCGCAGGCGACGGCCCATCGGCCGCGACGACCGCGCACGCAGCGCCTGTCGCCGCTCACATGCCCGGCACCGCGAGCACCGGCATCACGTCGATCGCGTCGCCAGGGAACAGCGTGAAATGCGGATGGCCTTCGAACAGCGCGGCGGCCGCGTCGTGCGATGCGGCGCGCACGACGGTGAAGCCGCTCATCGCATTGGTGGTGTCCGTCACGCCGCCCGCGCCGATGGTCTTGGTCTTGCCGAGCGGCCCGCCGAGCTCGACGATCGCATCGCGATGCCGGTCGACCCACGCGTGCCACGCGGCGATCCCCTCGCGCTCCCGCGCACGCCGCTCGTCCTCGGGCAGCGCCATCCACGCCTTCATGCCCGGGCTATCCTTGCTGCCGAGGAATACCGCGAGATACAACTGCTGTTGCGCACTCATGCTTCCTCCGTCCGATGGCGGGAACGACGGGCTGCCGCTCCCCGCCCTTGACACAATAGGTTGATATCAACACAATTGCAACATGGCACGCAAAGAACAGCTCCCTTTCGAAACGACGCTGATGGTGCGCGATTGCTGCCTGTGCCTGCACATGCAGCGCGCGGCGCGTAATCTCGCGCGCATCTTCGACGATGTGCTGCGTCCGCTGGATCTCACCAACGGCCAGTTTTCGCTGTTGATGTCGCTGAACCGGCCGCAGCCGGCCGCGATGAAATCGGTCGCGTCATTGCTCGCGATGGACCGCACCACGCTAACCGCCGCGCTCAAGCCGCTCGAGCGGCGCGGGCTGCTCACGATCACGCAGGATCCGGACGACAAGCGCAGCCGCCTGCTCGAACTCACGCCGGCCGGCCATCAGTTGCTGGCCGAAGCATTCCCGCTATGGCAGCAAACGCACGCCGAGATCGAACGGCCGTTCGCAGCGGGCGAAGTCGATGTGTTGCGCGGGCAGTTGCGCGCGCTGTCGGAGGATCCGGCTACGCGCGGCTGACGCGGCGCGCCATGCGGTGACAGCGGGCGCGCCGCAACGTGCAGCGTGCCCGCGCGGGTCACTTCATCCAGACACGCCGGTTTCTCCCCGGTCCGAACAGCAGGCCGATCCGCGCTCGCGTCGATCGCCCGCATGCATCTCACTCGGCGAGCGCCGGCGCCACGCCCACCCGCTTCGGCACGCCGGTCACGATCGTCGCGACCGCCACGGCCAGCACCGCGGCCGCGCCCAGGAACACGCCGCCCGCGCCGTTCGCGTCGAACACGACGCCGCCCGCCGCCGCGCCCGTCGCGATCGCGAGCTGGATCGCCGCGACGATCAGCCCGCCCGCGCTTTCGGCCTCATCGGGCACGGTGCGCGTGACCCACGTCGACCATGCGACCGGCACGCCGCCGAACGCCATCCCCCACAACGCCACGAGCACCGCGTCGATCATCGGTGCGCGGCCGAGCGCGACGAGCGCGACGCCGAGCACGACCATCAGCGCGGGCATCCCGATCAGCATCGGCCGCAGCCGGTGTTCGAGCACGCGGCCCGCGAGCGACGTGCCGACGAAATTGGCAATGCCGTAGCCGAGCAGGATCGCCGACAGCCCGTTCACGCCAACGCCGGCGACCTGTTCGAGGAACGGCCGCAGATACGTGAAGAACGCGAAATGACCGGTGAACACGAGGATCGTCGCGAACATCCCGAGGCCGACGGTCGGCCGGCGCAGCACGTCGACGAGCGTGCGCAGCCGCGTCGTGCCGCTCGGCGGCATGGACGGCAGCGTCATCACCTGCGACGCGAACGCGAGACCGCCGAGCCCGGCCGCGATCAGGAACACGTTGCGCCAGCCGATCAGGTGCCCGAAATAACTGCCCATCGGCGCGGAGGCGATCGTCGCGACCGCCACGCCGCTGAAGATGATCGACAGCGCGCGCGGCACCATCGCCGTCGGCACGAGCCGCATCGCGGTGGCGGTCGCCATCGTCCAGAAGCCGCCGAGCGCGACGCCGAGCACGACGCGGCCGATCAGCAGCGTCGTCAGGTCGGGCGCGAACGCGACCGCGAGATTGGACGCGACGAGCAGCACCGAGAATGCGAGCAGCACGCGCCGGCGGTCGATCGTGCGCGTCAGCGCCGAGATCAGCAGGCTCGTGACGAGCGCGACCGTCGCGGTGGCCGTGACGGCCTGGCCGGCCACGCCTTCGGTCACGCCGAGGCTGTCGGCCATCGGCGTGAGCAGGCTCGCGGGCAGGAATTCGGCGGTGACGAGACCGAACACGCCAAGCGTCATCGCGAAGACAGCGCCCCAGGCCGGCTCGCGGGGGGCCGCCGTGCTGGCGGCAGAGGAGATTCCGGGATTCATGCGTCGTTCCGAGTCGTGTAGGGAAAATACTGATGACGGCGTATCGTAAGGAACGACGACAGGACGGTCTATGACATACAATCCGTTCTTATTGATCGATCGTCCGAATTTCGCGATGTCCGAGCCCCTGCTTCCTCCCGTCCCCGACGTGCACGACCTCGTCAGCGAGCTGCTGCTGGGGATGCGCCTGAGCGGCGTCCAGTACCGCCGCATCCAGGTCGCACGGCCGTTCGGGCTGAGCTTCGGCCAGGCGCCGGGCCGCGCGCAGTTCCATTTCGTCGGGCGCGGGCCCGTGCTGCTGCGCGACGAAGCCGGCGCAACGATGCGGCTCGAGGCCGGCGATGCAATCCTGCTGCCGCACGGGCGCATGCATGCGCTGGTGTCCGATCCGGACGCGCCGTGCCGCGAGATCCACGGCTTCGAAGCCGCGAAGATTTGCGATACGGTCGCATCGGTGGCATCGGCCGGCACGTCGCCCGCGGCCTGCGCAACGACGGAGCCGGGCGCCGGCGACGCGCTGATCTTCAGCGCATGCATGGAGCTCGACCTCGGCGGCATGCAGCCGCTGGTCGGCGCGATGCCCGAGTTCATGCACGTCGGCACGCTGCTCGCGCGCTACCCGGAAATCCGCCCGATGCTCGACGCGATGGAACGTGAATCGTGCTCCGAGCGCGCGGGCTTCGCGGGCATCCTCGCGCGGCTCGCGGACGTGGTCGCGGCATTCATCGTGCGCGGCTGGGTCGAGTGCGGATGCGGCGACGCGGCGGGCTGGGTGCAGGCGCTGCGCGAGCCGAAGCTGGGCCGCGCGATCGTCGCGCTGCATCGCGACCCGGGCCGCAACTGGAGCGTCGCGGAGCTGGCCGCCGAAGCGGGCGTGTCGCGCTCGGTGTTCGCCGAGCGCTTTCTCGCGGCGACCGGGATGACGCCCGTGCGCTACCTGACCGAGCTGCGGATGCGGCTCGCCGCGCAGTGGATCGCGCGCGAGGGCGAGACGATCGAAGCCGTCGCGTACCGGCTCGGCTATGGTTCGCTGGCCGCGTTCAGCCGCGCGTTCAAGCGCGTGGTCGGAAAGCCGCCGGGCGCCGTGCGTGCCGAAGGCGACACGCACGCCGACGTGTGACGTGTAACGCTTCGCGTGCAGCGCGGGGCCAAGCGAACGCCTGCCGAGTCACGCCGGCATCGCTCGATGCGCCGTCGCACGCGACGATTGCGTTCAACCGCTGTGCGCGTCGAGCGTGTCCACCAGCGCCGTCGCGCACTCCACGGCCAATGCCGCGCACTGTTGCGCATCCACCGGCTCGCCGTTCGTCATCGCGCCCTGCACGATCCGGCCCAGCAATTCCTTCGCCAGGTCGGCGATCTCGTGTTCCCGTTCCGTCATGATGTCGCTCCTGCGCGCCGGCCGATGACGGCGACGCGCTCATTGCCGCTGCCCGCTCAATGCCCTTTCGCCCGCACGACGATCTGCGCCTGCGTGTCGCGTTCGATGCGTTCGAGCGACGCGCGCAGCGCCGTGAATTCGTCGGACGTGCAGACCTGGCGGCCGAATTCGGCCGTCATCCGCCGCGTGACCTGCACGATGCGCGTGGCCGCATCGAATACGTAATGCGACGCGAAGTCGACGAAGCGGTCGTGCACGGCCGCATCGGTCGGCAGGTCGCTCACCGCGACGTCGGCCGGCAGCGCGATCTGGCCGGTCTCCTCGAAACTTCCGCCGATGCACGTCCACGGCTGCGTGCGCACGGGTTCGGCCAGCCAGCCCTCGACCTGCGTCGCGATGCCGCCCGTGAGGCTCGACAGCACGGGCACGGCGGTCGTGCCGTCCGGCCACACGAAGTGATCGAGCGTGCCGTCATACGTCACATCGAACGGGCCGCCCGTCGCACGGCGATCGCTCGTCGTGATCCGTGCGCTACCGCGCAGCCCGCTTTGCCGCAGGCGTTCGTTCGCGAGCTGCCGGATGCGGTCGGGCGCTGCGCGGCGAAACAGCGTGCGTTCGAGCTCTGCGGTCCAGCCGTCGTCCACGATGAGCGCGTGAAACCGCGCGGCGCCCGGTTGCGCGGCATCGATCGCCACGCGCGCGGTGCGGCGCTTCGTCTGCACGGCGGGCGTGCGCGACAGCACGCCGGTGTCGACGAGCAGCGCCGGCCGATCCATCACGATCGGCGGCAGGTAGCCGAACGCGATGCCGGCCGTCGTCGTGTCGGCGTAGAGGCCGAGATCGGGCAGCCACGTGATCGCGTGATTGATCGCGCCGCCGCCGTAACCGGGCACCGACGGCAGCGTGTACACGGAGCCGAGATTGATCAGCACCGGTTCGCTGCGGATGCCGACCGCCGCGATCAACGCGCCGAACAGCGCGACATGGTCCTTGCAGTCGCCGTAGCGGTTGCGCAGGATGTCGGTCACGCGATGCGGCGCGGCGGCCGTCTCGCCGAGAAAGAGCGCGACGTAGCGCACGTTCGCCTGCACCCAGTCGTACAGGATGCGCGCCTTGTCGTGCGGATCGGCGGCGTCGGCGGTGAGCGCGCGTGCGAGTTGCACGACGGCCGGATCGTTCGCGCTCGGGTCGACGGCCGCGTTGCGGTAGCGCGCGGCGAATGCCGCATGGTCAGGCAGCGTGGAGACCATGAGCCGGTCGCCGTAGGTCGGGTAGCCGACCGCGCCGCTCTCGATGCGCTCGTAAGGGCCGTGCCGGTAGTCGAATTCGTAGCGCGTGCGGCCGTTCGCGGTCACCGGCGGCAGCGCGACGTAGCCGCGCGCGTCCGCGTGCAGCGTCATGTCGGCCGGCACGTCGAAGATCAGCCGCTGGTTCTCCACCGGCTCGCGCGACGGCTCGACGTAGTAGCCGAAATAACCCGCGTTGACCGGCCTCGTGCGCGACTTGCGGAACGCGATGCGCGTGCCCGACCCGGCCTCGACACCGGGAAACACGACCGTGCGCAGCAACCCGTCTTGGAACGTCGGCGCGCCGGCCGAGCGCGGCTCCTGGACGTCGCGGATGCCGTCGGGGCCGACCGGATGCGCGACGCCGTCGCGATCGATCGTCTCGGCCGCGAGCAGGTCGACCTTCTCCAGGTTCTTGTCGAACCACACGTAGCGCTGCGCGACCGCATCGATGCCGTTCGCGTTGTTCGCGCGCAAGGTCGAATCGTCGTGCTCGTCGAGCGACCCGTCGTGCTGGATCACGAATTCGTGGACATCGCTGACGAGCGTGACGGGCGCTTCGTCGGCCACGTCGTTCGCTGCGTCCACGGCCGGGCCCGCGCCCGGCGTCGCACCGACGGCATTCGATGCGCCGAACGCGGCGGCGCATGCCAGCATCCAGCCGGCCAGGCCGACAGAAAAGCGCACCACATCGCACCTCGTCGCGGTTCAAGGAAAGCGCGGTCACGCAGCGGACAGGGCTGACCGCGCCCCCCTCGTGTCGGCCAGTGTGGGCGCCGCACCCGCACGCGTCAAGCCGTTGCGCGCCGACCTACAATGAGACATGGAAGCGTCATCGCGTGCGGCCGCCGGCATCGGCTCGATCGCCGAACGACGGCGATGGATCGTCCGCGTGCGACGAGGAGGCACCATGGAAAACGGGATCGTGGAAATCGTCGTGCTGCTGGCGTTCGTCGCGCTCGCCGTGCTGTTCTTCGTCAAGCGTCCGGGGCGCGACCGGCTGAGAGCCAAATTCCGTCATCCGCCGCTGCGGCGGCCCAACCGCCCGCATCGGCATCATCAACCCTGACGGCTGCCACCGGCAGTCGCTCACGCGCTTGCCGCTCCATCGCTACCCGACGTTCATCGGCAGCAGCACCATCTGCTTGCCCTCGACATGCAGGCGCGCCTGCAACTCGACCGGTGTCTGGTTGTGCAACCACGCGGTCAGGAAATTCACGCGCCTGAAGATCAGCTTGCTCGCGAAGCACACGGCGTTCGGATAGTCGTCGAGCGTCGACGATGCGAGGTTCATGAATTCCACGACGGGATTCGTACCGAACGCGATCCGGTAGTCGGCGGCGATGCCGTGGCGGCGACAGTGCGCGACGTAGTATTCGAGCGCTTCGGTGATCGAGTGACGCAGCCGTTCGAGATGTTCGTGCCCGTCGTACGCCTTCGCATCGACCTCGCCGACCGCGAGGAAGATCACGTTGCGAAAGTGCCCGGGAAACAGCCGGTTGACCCACAGCAGCGCGTGCATGCTCGCGCCGCGATGCTTGCCGACCAGCAGCACGGCCGTCGGTTGCGATGGGTCGGGCTTGCCGGGCGCGGTCGCTTCGTCGACTTCCGGCGGCGCCCCCGAGAACAGCGCGTCCTCCTTCGCGAGCTGTGCGCGCGTGTACGCGTAGTGGCGGTTGATCATGAAGCACAGCGCGATCACCGCGCTCGTCACGAGCACCGTGAGCCAGCCGCCGGCCGTGAATTTCTCGACCAGCGTGATGACGAGCACGGTCGCCGTCACGGTCAGCCCGAGCGCGGACAGGAAGAAATGCTTGAACCAGCCGCGCTCGCTGCGATGGCGCCACCAGTACGTGCATAGCCCGAGCAGCGACATGCTGAACGTGAGGAACACGTTGATGCTGTACAGCACGACGAGCACGTCGACGCTGCCGTGCGTCCACAGCAGGATCAGCAGGCTCGACAGGCCGACGACGATGATGCCGTTCTGCCGCACGAGACGCGTCGACAGGTCGCGGAAATGGCGCGGCACCCACGAATCGGACGCCATG
Organism: Burkholderia sp. Bp9004; assembly: GCF_003858025.1. Classification (NCBI taxonomy): domain Bacteria; kingdom Pseudomonadati; phylum Pseudomonadota; class Betaproteobacteria; order Burkholderiales; family Burkholderiaceae; genus Burkholderia; species Burkholderia sp. Bp9004. The sequence goes on from NZ_QTQD01000004.1 coordinate 294,664, forward strand.
TTCGACAGCACGGCCGGGCCGTCGAGAAAGCCCGTCTGCGCGCCGACCATCAGCAGCCCTGCCTCGAACGCGAGCACGGCCGCGAGCAATGCATGCCGCGCGAACGCGGAGCCAAGCCCGAGATGGTCGATCACGCTGCCGAACACGACCGCGTTGAGCGTCTGGCCTTCGACCGGCCGCGCGTGCCACAGCATGTACAGCAGGATGATGCCGCCTGCCGTGAACGCGAGCGACGTCGACATGTACCACATCGTTACCTTGCCGTTCGGCACGCGCGGATCGGCGAGCATGTTCACGTTGTTCGACACGGCCTCGAGGCCCGTATAGGTGCCGCCGCCGAGCGAGAACGCGCGCATCAGCAACGCGAGCATCACGAACACGCCGAGCGACTGCGACATCCCGTGCGCCTCGTGCACGGCATCGGGCACGATCGTCGCGAGGTTGCTGCCGTGCACGGCGACGCCATACACGATCAGCGCGAAGTGCAGGACGACGAAGCCGATGAAGATCGGCAGCAGCACCATGATCGATTCGCGCATCCCGCGGAAGTTGAGCCCCGTCATCAGCAGGATCAGCACGATCTCGGTCGTGAGCTTGAACGCCTGCGCGCTCACCGGCAGCAGGCTGAAGAACGCGTCGACGCCGCTCGCGAGCGAGGTCGCGACGGTCAGCACGTAGTCGACCAGCAGCGCCGCGCCCGACACGAGCCCCGGCTTCGCCCCGAGCAGCGCGGTCGAGACGCGGTAGCCGCCGCCGCCGGTCGGGAACAGCTCGATCACCTGGTTGTAGCCAAGCGCGATGATGAACACGGTCGCCGCGGTGGCACACGCGAGAAACAGCGCGAGCGGCGTGTGGTGCGCGAGCGCGAGGAACGCCTCCTCCGGGCCGTAGCACGACGACGACAACCCGTCGGCGCCGAGCCCGACCCAGGCCAGCAACGGCGTCACGGCGATCGCGTGACGCGTGCGCGGATCGAGCGGGTCCAGCGGCTTTCCGACGAGCAGCTGCCACATCTTCTGGAATGCGGTCATGGTCTCCTCCCGGAACGCCGGGCGCGGCGGCGTCATCCTCTAACGCTAGCCGACGCCCGGCCGCCGCACCAGTCCGCACATTCCATGAGACGCGACCGACGGCGCGGCGCCGCTTTCAACGCGTAAGCGACCGGCCTGTCGCGCCGCCCCTCGGCCGCGTAACCGCACCGGCCGACGGCCCGGTCGCGCGAACGCTCACCGCATCGTCACACCGACCACCCTCACCGCCGCGCGCCCCGGACGCCGCGCCCAATCCCGGCCTTCCTCGTCGTCATTTTCCCGCCGAACGATCACATCGATTGCGTCATTCGCATGGCTCGCACGGTTCGCGCCGAACGCGCTGCCCACTCGCGTCCCGTTCATGCGTTGCTCCGCGCAATTCGACATTTGTGCGCGCGCAACAATGGCGGTGCCTCGCGGCCGGCGCCGCCCGGGGGCATGTTTCCACGACGCCGGCCGCGGCGGTTCCTGAAAACCACATCTCACGAGGACATACCATGCAACTCCAATCCCATCCGGCGTGCCGTCCGTTTTACGAAGCCGGCGAACTCACGCAACTGACCGCGTTCTACGAAGAAGGCCGCAACGTCATGTGGATGATGCTGCGATCGGAGCCGCGGCCGTGTTTCAACCAGCAACTCGTCACCGACATCATCCATCTCGCGCGCGTCGCACGCGACTCGGGCCTGCCGTTCGACTTCTGGGTGACGGGCTCGCTCGTCCCCGAGCTGTTCAACGTCGGCGGCGACCTGAGCTTCTTCGTCGACGCGATCCGCAGCGGCCGCCGCGACCAGCTGATGGCCTACGCGCGCTCGTGCATCGACGGCGTGTACGAGATCTACACGGGCTTCGGCACCGGTGCGATCTCGATCGCGATGGTCGAGGGCAGCGCGCTGGGCGGCGGCTTCGAGGCCGCCCTCGCGCACCACTACATGCTCGCGCAGAAGGGCGTGAAACTCGGCTTTCCCGAGATCGCGTTCAACCTGTTCCCGGGCATGGGCGGTTATTCGCTGGTCGCACGGAAGGCGGACCGAGGGGTCGCGGAATCGCTGATCTCGTCCGGCGAGGCGCATGCGGCCGAGTGGTACGAGGATCGCGGGCTGATCGACCAGACGTTCGACGCGGGCGACGCGTATCTCGCTACGCGCACCTTCATCGACGTGATGAAGCCGAAGCTGAACGGCATCCGCGCGATGCTGCGCGCACGCGAGCGCGTGTTCAATCTCACGCGTTCAGAGCTGATGGACATCACCGAGCAATGGGTTCACGCGGCGTTCACGATCGAGCCGAAGGATCTCGCGTACATGGAACGTCTGGTGATGCTGCAGAACCGGCGCGTGTCGAAGCTGCGCACGGTGTGATGTGAGCGAAGCGCCGCCGCGAAAGCGGCGGCGCCCGTCATGCGGTGGAGCTCAGGCGATCAGCCTGAGCTTTCTCGTTTCCGCGAGCCAGGCCTCGAACGCCTGGGCCGGCATCGGCCGCGCGAAGTAGAACCCCTGCGCGTGATCGACGTTGATCTGTTTCAGGAATTCGGCTTCTGCGTGCGTCTCGACACCTTCGGCGACCACCGAGAAACTGAGCGCCTTCGCGAGCGACACGACCGAGCGCACCAGCGCCTGCGAGCGCGGGTTGCGGTCGATGCCCGTGATGAAGGTGCGATCGAGCTTGATCGAATCGAGCGGCAGCCGCGACAACTGCGACAGCGACGAATAGCCGGTGCCGAAATCGTCGAGGTGAATCTCCGCGCCGAGCTGGCGGAACTGCTTCATCAGCTCGTGCGCCGACTCCTCGTCCTCGATGAAGCTGCTTTCGGTGAGCTCGATGTCGACGAGGCTCGGCTTCAGCCCCGCGCCGTCGAGGATCGACGCGAACTGGTCGACGATGTTCATGTCCTGCAACTGCCGCGCCGACACGTTCACCGCGATCCGCACGCCGAGCCCCTTCGCCTTCCACGCGGCGGCCTGCGCGGCCGCGGTGCGCATCACCCAGCGGCCGAGCGGCCCGATCAGCCCCGACTCCTCCGCGAAACGGATGAACTCGATCGGCGCGACGAGCCCGCGATCCGGCGACTGCCAGCGGATCAGCGCCTCGACGCTGTGCACGTCGCCGGTCGCGATGTCGACGACCGGCTGGTAGTGCAGCACGAACTGCTCTTCCTCGAGCGCCTTGCGCAGGTTCGTGTCGAGCCACATGTACTTCGCGACCTTCTGGTTCATCTCCAGCGAGAACACGCGGTACGTATGCTTGCCCTCTTCCTTCGCGACGTACATCGCGGTGTCGGCGCTGCGAATCAGCGTTTCGAGCGAATCGCCATGCTGCGGATACATCGCGATGCCGATCGAGCAGCTCGTGTAGACCTCCACCAGCCCGAGGTGGATCGGCGTACGCAGCCGCTCGAGGATGATCTGCGCGGTCGCCTCGAGCAGCGGCCGCGTGCCGTGCTCGAACAGCACCAGGAATTCGTCGCCGCCGAGCCGCGCGAGCGTCGCGCCGGACGGCAGGCAGCCGCCGATGACCGCGGACACGTCCTGCAGCAGGCGGTCGCCGGTGATGTGTCCGTAGTGGTCGTTGACGCGCTTGAAGTTGTCGAGATCGAGGAACAGGATGCCGACCTGGCCGCGCACGTCGGTGCGGTCCGCGGCCAGCGCGACACGAATGCGCTCGCTGATTGCATGACGGTTCGGCAAGCCGGTCAGCACGTCGGTATTCGCGAGCTCGGTGAGCCGCTGCTGCGCTTTGCGCTCCTCGGTGACATCGATGCCCGAGCAGATCAGATATTGCTCGTCGACACCGCTGCCGCTCTGCACGAACTTGTTGCGGAACTGGAACAGGCGCGGGCCGTTGACCGTGTTGATGTAGCGCTCGACCGCGAACGAGCGGTTGCTCGCGAAAAAGCCGGTGATGTTGCTGCGTGACTGCGCCCCCTGCTCGGGACTCATGAACAGCTCGAACGCGCTGCGGCCGATCACGTCGACCTCGCGCTTGCCCGTCACTTCCTCGCACAGACGATTGAAGCGCTGCACCATGCCGTTGCGGTCGAGGATCACGACGAGCGAATTCACTTCGGACACGACCTGCTCGGCGAACGCGAGCCCGTGCGCGAGGTCGCTCGCGACGGACGCGGTATCGGAATAGGCGGAGGCCGTGCCGGCCCAATTGGCGGTATCGACCTTCCGGCCGACCAGATGGAGGCTGACCGGATCGCCGAACAGCGCGAGTTCGAGCACGAGGTGCGACGTGACGCCGGTCAGCACGCGGATCCGCGCAGCCTGCTCGCCGGTCAGTGCCACCGCGACATTGGTCATGCCGCGAACGGCGGCCAGTTCGAGCGCATTGCTGTCGCTGCCGAGACGCCAGCATGGGCTACGCGTACCGAGATGCGCTTCGAGCACGGCGCTATCGTTTTCGTCATCCATGGACACGCCCCGATCCAGAAAAAACGCACAGTGTAGACGGAGGCGAGCCGGCCGCCACCGTTCCCCGGGCGCGCTGCATGCGTACCCGGCGGGGCAGTCGTGATGACTGTGCCAGCGGCCCTCGTTCCGTACTTGTTTCCAACCAATGCGAACCGGCGTTCGCGCATGTCGCGCGCAGGTTTCCAAGCGAATGATGGAAGCCATCTTATCAAATGACGACAAGGATTGGCACTCACATTTGACACGGGGTGTCAAGGAATCGGCACTCGATTGGCACGCGGGATTTTTCGTGATCGGCGACCGGCGCGCGGGTGCTCGCAGCGGCCCTGAGCGGGGCCGGCGGATCCCTCGGCGCGCCTTGCCAGGCGGGCGTTTGCGGGGAATCGCCATCGCCCGGCAACGATCTGCCCCCAATGGCGTTCTGGCGGGGTCGGATCGCATCGGGCGGCACGCGGAATGGGGAATTTCCATTTCCGTTCATGCGGGAATGCGCGTCATTATTCCCATGACTCGTGCAATAGCGGGCCGATTAGTGCGAGCGACTATATCGCCGCCTCGCGCAGGCACTGCGGCGGCATGTGATGGAACCGGTGCGATTACCCGGCCGCGACGCGCAAAAACCGTCCGGCGGGCGCGCCGCCGCACCGCTTCCGCGCGTTGCATTGCCTCGCCGCGCCGCTCAGCCCGCCGCGCCGTAACCGCCGCCGCCCGGCGTTTCGACGACGAACACGTCACCCGCTGCCATCTGCGCGCGGCCGACGTGCTCGAGCGTCTCGACCGTGCCGTCCGCCCGCTCGATCGTGTTGCGGCCGAGCGCGCCGGCCTCGCCGCCCGCCGCGCCGAACGGTGCGTGGATCCGGTTGTTCGACAGGATCGACGCGGTCATCGGCTCGAGGAAGCGGATCCGCCGCACCGCGCCGTCGCCGCCGCGCCAGCGCCCGCCGCCGCCGGAGCCCGCGCGCAGCCGATGCGAGTCGAGCCGCACCGGGAAGCGCCACTCGAGCACCTCCGGGTCGGTCAGCCGCGAGTTCGTCATGTGCGTCTGCACCGCGCCGACGCCCGCGAAACCGTCGCCCGCGCCGCTGCCGCCGGCGATGGTCTCGTAGTACTGGTAGCGATCGTTGCCGAACGTGAAGTTGTTCATCGTTCCCTGGCTCGATGCGACGCAGCCGAGCGCGCCGTACAGCGCGTTGGTGATCGCCGACGACGTCTCGACGTTGCCCGACACGACCGCCGCCGGATACTCGGGGTTCAGCATCGAGCGAGCCGGCACGATCACCGTCAGCGGCTTCAGGCAGCCGGCGTTCAGCGGGATGTCGTCGCCGACCAGCGTACGGAACACGTACAGCACCGCGGCCATGCAGACGGCCTTCGGCGCGTTGAAGTTGTTGTCGAGCTGCGCGGACGTGCCGGTGAAGTCGATCTCCGCACGGCGCGCCGCGCGATCGACGCGGATCGCGACGTGAATCTCCGCGCCATTGTCGAGCGGATAGCGGTACGCGCCGTCCTGCAGCGCACCGATCACGCGCCGCACCGCCTCCTCCGCGTTGTCCTGTACGTGTCGCATGAACGCGAGCACGACGTCGCGGCCGAACTGCTCGACCATCCGCCGCAGTTCGTCGACGCCCTTCTGGTTCGCCGCGATCTGCGCGCGCAGGTCGGCCATGTTCTGCTCGACGTTGCGCGCCGGATAGCGGCCCGAGGCGAGCAGCGCGCGTGTGTCGGCATCGCGCAGCGCGCCCGCCGACACGAGCTGCCAGTTGTCGATCAGCACGCCCTCCTCGTCGATGTGCGTCGAATCGGGCGGCATCGAGCCCGGCGTGGTGCCGCCGATGTCCGCGTGGTGGCCGCGCGAGCCGACGTAGAACAACGGTGTGTCCGAGCCGTCCGCGAACACCGGCGTGATGACGGTCACGTCCGGCAGATGCGTGCCGCCGTGATACGGGTCGTTCAGCATGAACACGTCGCCGTCGCGCATGCGGCCGCGGTTGCGCTCGATCACCGTGCGGATGCTCTCGCCCATCGAGCCCAGGTGCACGGGCATGTGCGGCGCGTTCGCGATCAGGTTGCCGTCGCCGTCGAAGATCGCGCACGAGAAGTCGAGCCGCTCCTTGATGTTCACCGAATACGCGGTGTTCTGCAGCCGCAGCCCCATCTGCTCGGCGATCGACATGAACAGGTTGTTGAAGATCTCGAGCCGCACCGGGTCGGCGTCGGTGCCGAGCGAGCGGCGCGTCGGCAGCGGCGTCGTGCGCGTCAGCACGAGATTGCCCTGCGCGGTCATCCGCGCGCGCCAGCCGGGTTCGACGACGGTCGTGCCGTTCTTCTCCGCGACGATCGCGGGGCCATCGATCGCGTCGCCGGCGAGCAGCGTGTCGCGCACGTACAGCGCCGCGTCATGCCATTGGCCGCCGGAATAGAAACGCACGGCGCCGTGCGCGTGCGGCGCCGCGCCCTCGTCGCGCGGCACGAGCGGCGCGATCTCGACCGGCGCATCGGAGCGGCCGATCGCCTCGACCGATGCCAGTTCGGCGACCAGCGGCGTGCCGGGCATCAGGAACGCGTAACGCTGCCGGTATGCGGCTTCGAACGCCCGCTGCATCGCCGCGACGCTGCCGGCCGGCACGTCGAGCGCCGAATCGGTGCCCTGATAGCGCAGGTGCACGCGACGCTCGGTCGCGATGCGCTCCGGCGGCACGCCCTGTTCGAGCAGCGCGCCGACGGCTTCGTCGGTCAGCCGGTCGAGCGCGGCATTCAGCGCCGGCAACGATTCATCGGACAGCACGGCCTCCACCGCGCGCTCGCGCATCGCGGTCTGGTCGGCAAGCCCCATCCCGTAGGCGGACAGCACGCCCGCGAGCGGATGTGCGAATACCTGCGTCATCCCGAGCGCGTCGGCCACGCCGCACGCGTGCTGGCCGCCCGCGCCGCCGAACGTCGTCAGCACGTAGCGCGACACGTCGTGGCCGCGCTGCACCGAGATCTTCTTGATCGCGTTCGCCATGCTGCCGATCGCGATTTCCAGGAACCCTTCGGCCAGCGCCTCGGGCGTGTCGCGCCGCCCGGTCGCCGCGTGGATCTCGTCGGCGAGCGCGGCGAATTTCGCGACCACGGCGTCGCGGTCGAGCGGTTCGTCCGCATGCGCGCCGAATACGCGCGGGAAGTGATCGGGCTGGATCTTGCCGAGCATCACGTTGCAGTCGGTCACCGTCAGCGGGCCGCCGCGCCGGTACGCGGCCGGCCCCGGGTTCGCGCCGGCCGATTCGGGCCCGACGCGCAGGCGCGCGCCGTCGAAACCGAGCACCGAGCCGCCGCCGGCCGCGACCGTATGGATGCTCATCATCGGCGCGCGCATCCGCACGCCGGCCACCTGCGTCTCGAACACGCGCTCGAATTCGCCGTTGTAGTGCGACACGTCGGTCGACGTGCCGCCCATGTCGAAGCCGATCACGCGGTCGAAGCCGGCCGCGCGCGCGGCGCGCACCATTCCGACGATGCCGCCGGCCGGGCCGGACAGGATCGCGTCCTTGCCCTGGAACGCATCGGCGCGCGTCAGGCCGCCGCTGCTCTGCATGAACTGCAGGTTCACGCCGGGCATCTCGTGCGCGACCTGCTCGACGTAGCGGCGCAGGATGGGCGACAGGTACGCGTCGACCACGGTCGTGTCGCCGCGCGACACCATCTTCATCAGCGGCGACACCTCGTGCGACACCGACACTTGCGTGAAGCCGATCCGGCGCGCGAGGTCGGCCAGCGCGCGTTCGTGCGCCGTGTAGCGATAGCCGTGGATGAGCACGATGGCCAGTGCCTGCACGCCCGAGTCGAACACGCGGCGCAACGCTGCTTGCGCACCTTGCACGTCGAGCGGCACGACGACGTCGCCGTGCGCGCCGATCCGCTCGTCGATTTCGACGACGGTCTCGTACAGCGCATCGGGCAGCACGATGTCGAGGTCGAACAGGCGCGGGCGGTTCTGGTACGCGATGCGCAGCACGTCGCGAAAGCCGCGCGTCGTCGCGAGCGCAATGCGTTCGCCCTTGCGCTCGAGCAGCGCATTGGTCGCCACCGTCGTGCCCATCTTCACCATGTCGACGCGTTCGGGCGTAATCGGCTCGCCGTCGGCGAGGCCGAGCAGGTGGCGGATGCCGGCCACGGCCGCATCGCGATACTGCTCGGGGTTCTCCGACAGCAGCTTGTGCGTGACGAGCGAGCCGTCGGGCCGGCGCGCGACGATGTCGGTGAAGGTGCCGCCGCGGTCGATCCAGAATTGCCAGCGCGCGGCGTCGGAGGAAACGGGGAAGATGTGTCGATCAGTCATGGCGATGAACTCGATGCGTCGTTGATTCGAAAGACGAGCGCCGCCGCACGGCGCGCGTCGCGCGCCGTGTCACGGTGTCGATCGAGGGGGAAGAAAAACGAAGGGCCGGCGGCCCTGCCGCCGGGGTTGGTCAGGCAGCGTCGAGTTCGCGGCCGCGCGTCTCAGGCAGCGTCAGCGCCGCGACGATCACCACGCCGTACGCGGCGACCGCGAAGATGCCGATGCTCATGCCGAGCCCGTACTGTTTGGACAGCGCGCCGATCAGGAACGGGAACAGTGCGCCGATCGCGCGGCCGACGTTGTAGCAGAAGCCTTGCCCTGAGCCGCGCACGCGAGTCGGGAACAGTTCGGTGAGGAACGCCCCCATCCCGGAGAAGATGCCCGATGCGAAGAAACCGAGCGGGAAGCCGAGCCACAGCATTGACGCGTTGGTCAGGTTCAGCGACGTGTACGAGAACGCGATCACCATCGAGCCGACCGCGAACAGGATGAAGTTCGGCTTGCGGCCGAGGCGGTCGGTCAGGTATGCGCTCGTCAGGTAGCCGACCCACGAGCCGAGGATGATCATCGCGAGATAGCCGCCGGTGCCCATCACGGTCAGGTGCCGCTCGGTCTTGAGGAACGTCGGCAGCCAGGTCGTGATCGCGTAGTAGCCGCCTTGCGCGCCGGTCGTCAGCAGCGCCGCGCGCAGCGTCGTCGACAGCAGCTTCGGCGCGAAGATCTCGGTGAGGCGCGGCGCGCCCGCCACCTTCGCCTGCGTGGCTTTCTCCTTCTCGTAGACGTCGGGCTCCTTCACGTAGCGGCGGATCACGACCACCAGCAGCGCGGGCGCGAGGCCGACGAGGAACAGCGCGCGCCATGCCTGCTCGGCCGGCAGCACCGAAAACAGCAGCGCATACAGCAGCGCGGACAGCCCCCAGCCGATCGCCCAGCCCGACTGCACGAGGCCGACCGCCTTGCCGCGATCGCGCGCGCGGATCACTTCGCCGATCAGCACCGCGCCGGCCGTCCATTCGCCGCCGAAGCCGAAGCCCATCAGCGCGCGCGCCGCGAGCAGCTGGTGGTAGTTCTGCGCGAGCCCGCACAGCGCGGTGAACACCGCGAACCACAGCACCGTCAGCTGCAGCGTGCGCACGCGGCCGATCCGGTCGGACAGGATGCCCGCCATCCAGCCGCCCGCCGCCGACGCGAGCAGCGTCATCGTGCCGATGAAGCCGGCGTCCGCGAGCGAGATGCCCCAGGTCGCGACGAGCGTCGGGATCACGAACGACAGCATCTGCGTGTCCATCCCGTCGAGCATGTAGCCAACCTTGCAGCTCCAGAACGCGCGTCGCTCGCGCGGCTGCGCGTCCGCATACCATCCGAACAGGCCGTTACGCGCGGGGCCCGAGGGGTCGGCGGCGGGCGCCGCGAGGGTCTTGCTTTCCATGGTGAAGCTCCTGTCGAAATGTGCGGTCGAAACCGTGCGTGTCGTGCGTGTCGTGCGTGGTGCGTCGTACGTCGTGCTAGCGATCGCCGGGCTGCGGCTGCGCGCCGCCCTCCGGTCGGGCGGATCGTCTGCGGTCGCGACGCGCCGCCGCGTCGGGGCCAGACCAGCAACCGTGCGGGCCGCCGGCGCCAGCCGGATCAGAACACGGCCAGCGACGCGTTCGTGATGTCCGTCATCAGCATGTAGCCGGGCGTATGCGCGATCGCGAGCGGCAGCTTCGCCTCCATCAGCGCGGTTTGCGGCGTCACGCCGCACGCCCAGAACACCGGCAGTTCGTCGTCGCGCACCGTCACCGCGTCGCCGAAATCGGGGGCGCCGAGATCGGCGATGCCGAGTTCACGCGGATGGCCGATATGGACCGGCGCGCCGTGCACGCCCGGGAACCGGCTCGTGATCTGCACCGCGCGGATCGCGTCGGCGCCGCGCAGCGGGCGCATCGACACGACCAGCTGGCCGCCGAAGATCCCCGCGCGGCGATTCGGAATCGACGTGCGGTACATCGGCACGTTGCGCCCCTCCTCGATGTGGCGCAACCCGATCCCTTCACGCGCCAGCATGTCCTCGAACGAGAACGAACAACCGATCGCGAACACGACGAAATCGTCGCGCCACAGCGCTTCGAGCGATTCGATCCGCTCGGTCAGGCGGCCGTCGCGGTATACGTTGTAGCTCGGCACGTCGGTGCGGATGTCGAGATCCTCGCCGAGCACGTCGAGCCGGAACGCGCCCGGTTCGCCCACGCCCAGCAGCGGGCACGCCTTCGGGTTCGCCTGGCAGAAGCGCAGGAAATCGTGCGCGTACGCGTCCGGCAGGATCGCGAGGTTCGCTTGCGCGAACGGGCCGCACTGGCCGGCCGTCGGGCTGCGGAATGCGCCGTTGCGTACGGACTGGCGGAATTCGGTAGGCGTCATGATGGTCGTTGGCAGATCGATATGTCGTCGGGATGACGGTTGCGTCAGCGATACGGCGAAGAATAGAAAAGAAAAAATTTCGTCGCCAACGAGTTTTTTTGCACCGCGCGTATAGAATTTCTTAACGGATCTCGGGGTTTTCCCCGGTCCCGTTCACTTTTCTTCACCGGCAAGCTGCGCATCCACCGTCCGCCCGATCGCCATGAACACGCGTTTCCTCGAAACCTTCGTCACGCTCGCGAAGCTGCGCAACTTCCGCACGACGGCCGCCGCGCTGCACGCGACACCGGCCGCGATCTCGCAGCGCCTGAAGGCGCTCGAGGACGAATTGCAGACCGTGCTCGTCGATCGCGACAGCCGCGAGTTCCGGCTCACGCCGAACGGCGAATATCTGCTCGGCTATGCGAAGGCCGTCGTCGAGGCCACGCACGAGCTGCAGGCCGCCGCTGCCGGCGAAAGCGCGCTGCGCGGCAAGCTGCGGCTCGGCGTGATCGAGACGGTCGTGCACAGCTGGCTGCCGCATTACCTGCGCCGCCTCGCCGCCGACTATCCGCAGCTGGAGATCGACCTGACCGTCGACGTCAGCGTCGTGCTGCAGCGCCGGCTGATGGCCGGCGAACTCGACCTGATCATTCGCGTGGAAGGCAGCGACGAGGCATCGGTCGTCTGCGACGCGCTCGCGAACTATCCGGTGCGCTGGATCGCGCGCGCGGGGCTGCTGCCGACCACGCGCACGGGCCTCGCACGGCAGGTGCTGCGCCAGCCGATCCTGACCTACGGTCGCGGCACCGCGCCCCACCGCGCGCTCGAGGACATCGTGCGCACGCTGGCGCACGCGCATGGCGTGCCGCTGTCGGAGACGCGCATCACCGGCTCGCCGTCGATCTCGGTGATCGTGCAGCTCGTGCGCGACGGCTACGGCGTGGCGGCAATTCCGGTGCTGTTCGTCGATGCGTTGATCGCCAGCGGCGAGGTCGTCGAGCTACCGCTGCAGCCGTCGCCGCCGTCGATCGTCGTGTCGATGTCGCGGCGGGCGGACGCGCCGAAGTTCGTGCACGGGGCGTCGATCGCGGCGCGGGCTGCCTGTCACGAGTATTGCGAAAAGAGCAACCGGTTGCTGGTCGAGGCGCTTTGAGGTGGTTCGACATCGCCGCGCGAATCGCACACAATCGCACTCGACACTTGTGACACCCGCTTCGCTTTGTGAATGCCGGCATGGCCGTCAGGCATTCATCGTTTCGCACGCCCCTGCACGACAAGAAACAAGAAGGCAGACATGCAGACCCGCACCGCTTCACCTCCTTCCCTGAAACGCGCGCGCATCGTCGTCATCGCCGTGTATGTCGCGTCGCTGCTGCTGCCCGCGTTCGCCGAGCCGCCCAATGGGGCCGGTGCGGTGAGCTGGTGGCACGGCTACACGGTGCTCGCGCTCGGCTGGCTCGGGATGCTCGACCTGCAGTTCGCCTGGCTCGGCAATCCGCTGCTGGTCGCCGCGCTGGTCAAGCCGAACCGGACGGTGTCGGGGCTGCTCGGCGTCGTCGTGGTGCTCGCGCTCGCGTGGCACACGCTGCCGACCGACGCACGGGTCGAAACGATCAGCGATTTCGGATTCGGGTACTACCTGTGGATAGCGGCGATGGTCGGCGCGGCGGCATTGCCGTGGGTCGGTGAGCGCAAGATGAGAGGCGCTGTCGCGGCGGGCGAGGTTTCCGCCGCGGCCGAAAACGGCGCCGCCGATGCGTCGAATGCCGGCACGGTGCCGATCCGCTCGATCGGCAAGCCGGGCGGATGGACCGTCACCGCGACCGACACGCAGATCAGCGCAATCGACCCGCAAGGCGCGATACGCGGAATCGCGCTGTCCGCACTCGGCGCGGTGGCGATCGAGACCAACGACCAGGGGCCGTTCGTGTCCGACGTGTGGTGGATGCTGTTCGACACGCGCAAGCAGCTTGCCTGCGCGTTCCCGCAGGACGCGGAAGGCGCGAAGGCGGCGGTCGACCGGCTGCTCGACCTGCCCGGCATCGATCATCGCAAGGTGATCGACGCGCAGACGTCGGTACAGAACGCGATGTTCCCGATCTGGGAGCGCGCGACGCAGACAGACGCGCCGCGCGACGTCGCCCAGCAACGCGAAAACTGAACGGTGCGTCGTTCACGCGAACGTCCGGTAAGTGTGCCTGCTTCACCTTCGCTTCCAGATGCGCGTGATGCCGAATCAACTGTTGCAGCGCGGCTTCCGATTCCCGGTAGCAAACGTTCTGGATCGGCCCCGCCTCGGTGTTCTCCCATGCCTCCTCGCCGAGGTAGCCGGGTGTCGAGCGATGCGTCGTCGCGACCGGCCTTGCCCGCGCATGCCCATTCGGCTTCGGTCGGCAGGTCGCGGCCGAACCTGTGCGCAAACGCGAGCGCGTGCGTCGTGGCTACGAAGCGTGGACGATGCGCTGCGGCACGTGCTCGCCGTCCGCGTCGTCCGACGCCAGCATGCGCGGGATCTCGTCAACGAGCGCATCGATGACGACGCGCACCTTCATCGGCACGTTGCGCGACGCCGGCCGCACCGCGAACACTTCGGCGCCCGACACGCTGTCGCTGTCCATCACGAGCGCGAGACGGCCGTCGCGCACGTAGGGCGCCATCAGCCAGCACGGCAGCCACGCGAGGCCCGCGCCGGATGCCGCCGCGTCTGCGATCGCCTGCAGGTCGTCGAATCGCAGGCGGCCTGCCGGGCGATGGTCGTGCACCGCGCCGTCCGCGCCGATGATGCGCCACGGCGTCGGCTGCCCGCCGCGCGAATAGGCGATGCCGTCGTGCAGCGCGAGTTCGTCGAGCCTCGACGGCCGGCCATGACGATCGAGATAGGTCGGCGACGCGCAGATGCCCATGCGCTGCACCCCAAGCTTGCGGCCGACCAGCGCGCTCGTGTCGGCCAGCGGGCCGATACGCACCGCGATGTCGAAGCCGTCGTTGAGGAGATCGGCGACGCGATCACTGAACGACACGTCGATTTCAAGCCGCGGATGGCGCTCGATGAGGCGGCGCACGACGGGCGCCACGCATTGCCGGCCGAACAGCACGGGCACGCTGACCCGCACGCGCCCGGTCGGCTCGCGCCGGCCCGCGTCGAGCGCGGCTTCCGTCTCGCCGAGTTCGGCCAGCAACCGCCGACACTGTTCGTAATAGACGAGCCCTTCGTCGGTCAAGCCGATCTGGCGCGTCGTGCGCTGCAAGAGCCGCGCGCCGAGCCGCTGTTCGAGCCGAGCGACGATCTTCGCAACAGCCGAGCGCGTCATGCCGAGGCGCAGCGCCGCCGCCGCGAAGCTGCCCGACTCCACGACGTCGACAAATTCGGCGATGCCTCTCAGCCGCTCGTCCATGCAATTCCGCTCCGTTGGGATGACAGGTTTGTGTCCGCTACGGCGACAATCGTTGGCCGAATTCTCGCCAATGCGTCCCGCTGCGCAACACTATGATAGTCCGGTCCATCTCGAAAAAGGAGTCAACATGCATGCATGGCAAATCAAACCGGGGGACGGCATTGCCGGGCTCCGTCGCGTCGACGCGACGCTTCGCCCGGTCGGGCCGACCGACGTCGTCGTGAAGATCCACTCGGCCGCACTGAACTATCGCGACCTGATGTTCGCGCGCGGCGACTATCTCGGCATCGGCACCGAAGCGCTGATACCCGTCGCCGACGGCGCGGGCGAAGTCGTCGAAACCGGTCGCGACGTCACGCGGTTCAAGCCGGGCGATCGCGTGATCAACACGTATTTCCCGCGCTGGATCGACGGGCCGCCCACGCCGCGGAAGGTCTCGGGGTCACCCGGCTCGCATTTCGACGGCGTGCTCGCGGAACGCTTCGTTTCCGACGAAACCGCGCTCGTCGCGATTCCCGCCCATCTCGACTACGACGAGGCGGCAACGCTGTCGTGCGCGGGCATCACCGCGTGGAATGCGCTGTTCGTCGACGGCGGGCTGGGACCGGGTGCGACGGTCGTGCTGCTCGGCACAGGCGGTGTATCGATCATCGCGCTGCAGCTTGCGCATGCGGCCGGACTGCGCACGATCGTGACCTCGTCGAGCGATGCAAAGCTCGAACGCGCCCGCGCACTCGGTGCGGACGCAACGATCAACTACCGCACGACACCCGAATGGCAGCATGAAGTGCTGCGGCTCACCGACGGTGCGGGCGCGGATCTCGTCATCGAAGTCGGCGGACGCGATACGCTCGCGCGCTCGGTCGCCGCGACGAAAATGGGCGGCATCGTATCGGTCATCGGCGGCCTCAGCAGCTTCGGCGGCCCGGAACTCGGGCTGCTTTCGCTGATCGGCGGCTTCCGGAAGCTGCACGGCTTCATGGTCGGCAGCCGCGCGATGCTCGACGACGTCGTGCGGCTCGTCGACGCAAAACGGATCAAGCCGGTGGTCGATCGCGTGTTCGGTTTCGACGAAGCGCCGCAGGCCTATGCCTGCCTGCAGTCGGGACAGCATTTCGGCAAGGTCGTGATTCGCGTCGCGTCGTGACGGATGAAGGCGGCGCACGCCGCCTTCTCCTCGCCGCACGCTTCGCGCCAGCCGCGCGCGCCGTCGTCAGAACATCTGGCGCAGGCCGATCGCGGCCCCGACGTTGTTGGTTCTGCCGATCTGGTCGACCTTGCCGGTGAGCCGGTTGGTGGCACCCGGATAGTCGGCCGCGAACGCGCCGTTGCCGCGTGCGAAATCGACCGTGCCGTACACCTCGGTGTGCTTCGACAGCGCATATTCGGCCAGCACGGTCGCCGAGTAGTTGATCCCGGAGCCGAGCGTGCCGTCGAGCCGCTCCGCATTGCGCGCATGGCCGTAATAGCCGGCCACCGTGATCAGCAGCGGCGCGGTGGCCTGCCAGTTCGCGCCGACGTAGAACGTATCGTCGATGCGATTCGGGCTGCCGCCGCCGAGCGTGGGCGCCCCGGCCTGCTGCATGTTGAAGTCCGTCGTGCCCGTCTTGTCCTGACCGTGCAGCCAGCCGGCCAGCAGGCGCACGGACGGCGTGACCTGATACGCGCCGCTCACGTGCACGAAGCTCACCTTCGCACCGTTGACCGAACTGCCGTTCACCGACGACACCGAGGTCTGCTGGTAGCCGGCGTTGATCGACGCGGGCCCTTGCGCGTAGGTCAGCTCGACACCGTACGTGCTGTCGAGGCCCATCGCGCCGGCATGATTGCCGAACCCGTAGATCGCATCGACGCTGAAGCCGCTGTACGAGAACTTGTACTTCACCGAGTTCGGCACCGTCAGGTAATTGCCGATGCCGTTGTACGCCCAGCTGTCCTGCCAGTAGTCGCCGACGGTCATCGGATCGAACACGTCGCCCATCGTGTCGTACAGCGGAGCGTACTGGTTGCCGAAGGTCAGCGAGCCGTACCGGTCGCTCGACAGGCCGACGTATGCCTGCCGGCTGAACAGCGTGTTCGCGACGTGCAGCTTGCCGTCGCCGAGCTCGAAACCGTTCTCCAGACGAAAGATCGCCGACAGGCCGCCGCCGAGATCCTCGCTGCCGCGCAAGCCCCAGCGGCTGTGCGTTTCGGGGCCGACCGTCATTCCGATCAGGTCCTTCCCGTCGGGGCCGGCATTCGTCTGATAACGGATCGCCGTATCGACGAGGCCATACAACGTGACGGAACTCTGCGCAAATGCGGACGATGCCGCGGTCAAGACGAATACTGCGCCGACACCACCGGATACGACGATGCGTTTCATGAAATGCCTCCCTGAGCGATTGATTTTGTAAGCAGTCCGACAGCATTCGTGTCCGCCTGCCGGTATAGCGCTCGGGAGAATAATCGGTCATATTCGCGGCACCTATTGCTCTTTCTGGATTGGACCTTTCCAACGCCGTCAACAATCGCGGTAACAGCCGTGCGACGGCCGGAGCGTCGCGCTCGGGTAAGATGGACGCTCCTTCCGTCGCTTCGCCGCCCAAGCCATGTCGACCACCATCGCCCCCCTGCTGCCGCTCGCCGGCGTCCTGCTCCTGAGCGTGGCCAGCCCCGGCCCGAACTTCGTGATCGTCACGTCGACCGCGGTCGCGCAGCGCCGCGCCGGCGTGATGACCGGGCTCGGCCTCGCGGCCGCATCGGGCACCTGGGCCGCGATCGCGATTGCCGGCTTCGGCCTGCTCGTCACCCACGTCGCCTGGGTGCACAGCGCGCTGCGGCTGGCGGGTGCCACGTACCTGATCTGGCTCGGCCTGAAAATGGTGCTGACCGCGCGCCAGCCGCTCGCCGTTTCCGCGCCGGCCGCGTCCTCCGATTGGCATGCCGCGAAGAAGGGTTACGTGGTCAGCATGACGAACCCGAAATCCGTCGCGTTCTACGGCAGCATCTTCGCGTTGATGGTGCCGGCCCATGCGCCGGCGTGGTTCGATCTCGCGGTCGTCGCGCTGTCGATCGGAATTTCGGGCGCGTGGTACTGCACGATGGCGCTGCTCGCGTCGCACCCGTCGGTGCGTCGGCTGCTGATCCGGCGCAAGGCCGTGCTCGACACGACGGCCGGGCTGCTGCTGATGGGGCTTGGCGGGCGGATGCTGGCCGGGCGCTGAGCGCCATTACGCCCCCGCATCGCCATGGAAAGAGCCACTTGCGACACCCTGCACGCGATGCGCCACACGTTGAAACGGAATCCGAAATGAAATCGCGCGCCGGGTCGAACGGCGCGCTTCGATGGAACGATGGATCGATGGCCGACGGGCGTGACGCATCGTCGACGCACCGCGCCCGTCACCGCATCAGCGTACCGGATCGACTGCCACGATCGGCGCGCCGCGCCCCTCGATGTCACGCCCCGCGAGCAAGCACAGATCCTCGCGATGATGCGCGGCAACCACCTGCACACCCACCGGCACGTTGTTCACGATCCCGGTCGTCACCGCGAGCCCCGGCAGCCCCATCGCCGGCAGCGCCCGCAGCGTGAGCTGCGCTTCCCATACGCGCTCGAACGCTTCCGGCCCTTGCCGATCGAGATCGTCGGGAAACGGAAGCTCGGACGACACCGGCAACAACAACACCGCATATTCGTCGAGAAACAGGCGCCACTGCCGTGTCAGCGTCGTACGCCGCACGAGCGCACGGCTGATCACGTCGGCCGGCAGATCGCGCACCTTGCCGCGCACGGCGGCGATCACCGCGGCCGCGCCCGGATCGCCGTCGCTTGCCACCGCGTTTGCCAGCGCATCGAATCCGTCGCCGAGCCAGAGTTGCTCCTGCAACAGCGCGGCCTCGCGCATCGGCGGCGTATCGTCGATTTCTTCGACCGCCCATCCCGCGTCGACGAGCCGTCGCGCGGCATCGCGCAGCGCGGCCTCGACCCCGGGCACGACTTCCAGACCGCGCGGACGCACGCACAGCGCCGCGCGCTTCGGCACGGGGCGACCGTCGATCGGCACCGGCACGTGCCACGGGTCGCGCGGGTCCGGTGCGGCGAGCGCACGCAGCGCCAGCGCGAGATCGTCGATCGAGCGTGCGATCGGCCCCGTCGTCGACATCAGTTGCGCGCCGATCGCACGTTCCGGCGACGACGCATTGAATGCCGGCACACGCCCGAGCGACGGCCGGATGCCATGCACGCCACACGCATAGGCCGGATAACGCACCGAGCCGCCGATGTCGGTGCCGAGCGCGATCGGGCCGATCCCGGCGGCCACGGCAGCCGCCGCGCCGCCGCTCGAACCACCCGGCGTCAGCGAACGGTTGCGTGGATTGTACGTATGGCCGTGCACGAGGTTCGACGTGAACCAGCGCAGCGCGAACGTCGGCGAATTGGTGCGGCCGAGCAGCACGGCACCGGCCTTTCTCAGGTTCGACACCGACGGGCTGTCGGCGCTCGCGATCAGGTTTTCCTGCAACCGCGTGCCGTTGGTCGTCGCGAACGCCGCGACGTCGACGTTGATCTTCACGGTCACGGGCACCCCGGCAAGCGGGCCCGGATCGTCGCCGCGGGCGATCGCGCGATCGACGTCGTCGGCCTGCCGCCGCACGTCGTCGGGGCGATGCTCGACCACCGCGTTGATCGCCGGGTTCACCGCCTCGAGGCGGGCCAGTGCGGCATCCGCCACTTCCCGCGCGGACACTTCACGTTGCCGCACGCGTTTCGCAATTTCAGTCGCCGACAGTTGCCAGAGTTGCTGCGTCATGACTTCTCCTCGTGAAAGGACATCACAATCACCGACGGCGCCACGTCATCCGCCACGCGGCGCCGCATTCACTCACTGCGCATCCTGCTTCGCACGTTCCGCGGCCGCGATGATCGCGTCGGCCACGGCCTTGGGCTGGCTCAGCATCGCGACGTGGCTGCCGTTCACGCGCGTGACCGTCGCGCCGATCCGCTTCGCCATCGCCTCTTGCAGCTTCGGATCGATCATCCGGTCCTGCGTCGCGACGACGAACGACGACGGCTTTGCATGCCACGCGGCCTGCGCGACCTTCTCCGAAATGCAGCCACCGTACCACGGCCCTTGCGTCGCCGCGACGACGCGTTGCTGCGCGGGCGGAAGGTCCGGTGCGAAATCCTGCGCGATCGCCTTGTCCGACAGCGTCGCGAAACCGCCTCCGTCCTTGCGCAGCTCGCCGGCCCACGACGGCGCCGGCAACCCCTGCGTGACGTCGGCGATCGACTGGCCGTTGTCCGGCGCGAATGCCGCGACGTAGACGAGCGACTTCACCTTGTCGTCATTGCCGGCGTCGCTGATCACGACGCCGGCCCACGAATGGCCGACCAGCACGACAGGGCCCTTCTGTTCGTCGATCGCGCGCTTCGTCGCGGCTGCGTCGTCGGCCAGCGAGCTCAGCGGGTTCTGCACCGACACGACGTGCAGGCCGCGCGCTTCGAGCAGCGGAATCACGCGGTTCCAGCTCGACCCGTCGGCGAATGCGCCGTGCACGAGCACGACGTTCGTGCCTTTCAGGTCGTCCTTCGGCGCGGCCTGCGCCGCGACCGCACCGAACAGCCCGCCGAGCACCGCTGCGGACACCAGAACCCGTTTCGTCAAACCGATCATCTTCATGCTCCTTTCCGTCGTGTCGTTCATCTGAAGTGTTTCCGATGCGGCCGCGCCCGCGCGCGGCAGGCGCGGCGATTGCATCACGAATGTGCGTACAGATCGTCGGTGTCCGTCCGCGCGTTCCGTGCGGCGCGCTTGTCGGCCGCGGCGTAGCGGGTGGCAGGCGCCGACGCGGCAGCCACGTTGTCGTCCTGCGACTTCGACGGGCCGTTCTGGTCCGAGCGTGCCACCTGCTGCGCCGCGGCGACGGCGCTCTCTGCGGCGGCGATATCGTCCGGGTAATGCGCTTCACTGCCGGCGGGGTTGTAGCCGGCCTTCTCGAGCCGGATGAGGTCGGCGCGCACGTCGGCACGCGTGAGGCCGTGGCCGGTATCGGCGAACGACAATGCGGGGATCGAAGCGAGCACGGCAACTGCGAGGATTCGAGCGGCTTTCATGAGATTTCTCCTTGGAGGAAGTTGGGGTATCGATCACTCGGCATCCGGTGCGAACGTCTCGCACCGAACGTTTGCTGCATGTCGACAGTAGAACCCGCTCACGTATCCGGCATGTTTCCGAAACAGGGGCGTTGTGCAATCCGATGTTTCCGCAGCGGTTCCCGATACAGTGCGATACAAACCCGGTAACCAACACACCGCTCGCCCCCCACCATGAAAAAAGGCGTGCCACGCGGGGCACGCCTTTCCGTCAGACCGATCCGGTCAGGTCACATCATGGCGCAAGCCGCGTGAACACAAAATCGTGATTCTTCACGCGCGCCTGATGACACGCGAAGCAGGTCTGGTGCTGACCGATATCAGCCGGCACGCCGTTGATGAAGCGCCCGAAGCCCCAGCCGCCCGTCGACGCGTAACGGCGCGAATCCTTCACCATCACCTGCACGGTCGTCGCCTGGCCGGGCACCGTCGCCGGCGCGAACTCTTCGGACTGCTTGCGCTTGTACGCGAGCTTCACGAGGATCGTGCCGTCCGGAAACGGTAGCGTCGACCGTTCGAGCGCGCGGATCGCGACGGGATTGCCGAGGACCACGCGCAATTCGTCGAGCGGCGCCGCTTCCTCGGCCGGCGCGACCATTTCCCACTTGCGGTAGCCGGGCGGGATCGTCACGCCGTAGATCGGCGATGCCGCCGGCTTCGGCTGCTCCGCGAACGCGGCCGGACCGCTCGCCGACCACGCGCCCGCCAGCAGCGCGCCCGCGACGAGCGCACGGCGCGCGCCGCGGCGCAACGCACCCGTGTCTGCCCGCATCACAGGTGTTCCACTTGCAGGATCGCATCCGCGAACGCCTGCGGCGCTTCCTGCGGCAGGTTGTGGCCGATGCCGCCGGTGATGGTCCGGTGCTGATACTTGCCCGTGAACTTCTTCGCATAAGCGGCAGGCTCCGGATGCGGCGCGCCGTTCGCGTCGCCCTCCATCGTGATCGTCGGCACGGTGATGGCCGGGCCGGCGGCGAGCCGCCGCTCGATGTCGTCGTATTGGGCTTCGCCCTTCGCAAGCCCGAGGCGCCAGCGATAGTTGTGGATCACGACGGCCACGTGGTCGGGGTTCTGGAACGATGCGGCGCTGCGCGCGTAGGTTTCGTCGGAGAACTGCCACTTCGGCGACGCGAGCTGCCAGATCAGCTTGTTGAACGCGTCGCGGTTCGCCGCGTAGCCGAGCGCACCGCGCTCGGTCGTGAAGTAGAACTGATACCACCACTGGAATTCCGCCTGCGGCGGCAGCGGCTTGCGGTTCGCCTCCTGGCTGCCGATCAGGTAGCCGCTCACCGACACCAGCGCCTTCACGCGCTGCGGCCAGAGTGCCGCGATGATATCGGCCGTGCGCGCACCCCAGTCGTAGCCGCCGAACACCGCGCGATCGATCTTCAGCGCATCCATCAGCGCGACGATGTCGACAGCAGTCACCGCCTGCTGGCCGTTGCGCACGGTGTCGGCCGAGCGGAACGTCGTCGACCCGTAGCCGCGCAGGTACGGCACGATCACGCGATAGCCGGCCGCCGTGAGCAGCGGCGCGACTTCCGCGTAGCTGTAGATGTCGTACGGCCAGCCGTGCAGCAGGAACACGACGGGGCCGTTCTTCGGTCCGAGATCCGCATACCCGACGTTCAGCACGCCCGCGTCGATCTGTTGGATCTTGCCGAGCGAGGCCGCGCCGGCCGCGCGCTTCGGCGCAGACGCATCGGGCGCCGACTGCGCGCGTGCCAGCGAGCCGAACCCGAGGTCGGCGAGGCTCAGGCTGGCGAGTGTCGTGCCCAGAATCAGGCGGCGGCGGGTGTTCACGGTATCAGGCATGACGCGTTCTCCATTGTCGATCGCTAAGGAAGTGGCCCGCGGCGCGTGCGGGCGTTCAGGTATCGCCGTTCACGGCGGCGGCACGTGGCACCGCGCCGCCCTTGTGAATCGCTTCACCGGTTTTATAGCCGAACCATCCGGACGCTTTGTATCCCAACGTATCTGTGTTCCGGTACGACATACAGCGATTCAAAAATCACCTGCGAAACGGCGCGTCCCGGGGCCGCGCGGCACACGCGACCCCGTGCGCCGGCGCTTCAGAACAGCTTGACGATCGCCGGCACGCTGAGCACCGCGACGTAATACCCCATGAACTGCACGCCCGTGTTGAATGCGAACAGGCGCGACAGCATCCCGCCGAACAGGCCGACCGTGACGATCACCGCGAGCCCCGGCAACTGCCCTTCCCATACGCCGATCACGACGATCAGCCCCGCGAATGTCGCGATGATCGCCTCGTGGCTCAGCTTGCGCGCGACGAACGCCGCCGCGCGGTGCGCGTGGTGCATCGCGAGCGGATACGCGATCAGCGCGGCCAGCAGGATCGACAGCAGGCCGTAGCCGAGGAACTCCGGCCAGCTCATCAGCGTATGCAGGTTGTGAATTTGCCCGCTCGCCGCGTCGACCGTGAAGCGCGGCGGCGCATTGAACAGCGGCGCAGCCGGGCCTGCCGCCACCGGGCTCAGCGGCAACCCGAACGCGATCAGCGGAATCAGCGCCTCCGCGATGTAGGTCGCCTCGGTCACGCCGTTGCGCGCGGCGATCACGGTCGTCAGGCGCTGATACGCATGGCGCACGCGCGCGCCGACGATCTCGCCCATCAGCACCGTCATCGCGACCGGGCTGAACACGAAGGTCGCGCTCGACACGACGGCCGTCCCGATGGTCCATCCGACCTGTTCGCGGTCCAGCACCTTCAGCGGATTCGGGAAGTAACCGCGCCAGCCCTTCACGTCCGGCGCGAGCACGAACGTCGACGGCCCGTCGCGACGCATGCGCCGCCGCTCGGCCGGGGACAGGATCGAGAACAGGTCGGCGACCAACGGACCGATCGCGATCCCGAGGAAGTAGCTGACGCTCAGCTTCACGCCGTAACGACCGGTCAGCGCCTGCAGCCCGACCACCAGCATCACGAACGGCACGAGCAGCAGCACCGACGCCCAGCGCCCGGCCGAAAAATATGCGATGCCGACCGCTGCCGCGAGGAACACCCACGGTGCGGCCTTCGCGATCGCCGTGCCGAACGGTGCGAGCAGCGACGCGAACAGCACCGCGAGCGGCAGCGCGACGAACGCGGCGACGATCGCGCCGGAAATCATCTTGCGCAGTGCGATGTGCGGTACGCCGAGCGCCCGCAGCAGCGTCGCCTGCTGCAACAGCGGCGCGGCCATCGTGTCGCCGGGAATGCCGAGCAGCGCCGTCGGGATCGAATGCGTGATGTGCTTGGCCACCGCGCCCGCGAGAAAGAACGTGAACACACCGGCGGGCGGCACGCCGAGCAGCGCGACGAGCAGCGTAAGCGGCGCGATCGTCGTCGTTTCGTCCGTGCCGGAGATCAGGCCGATGCCCGAGAACACGATCGCGCCGAGCAGCCCCATCGCCAGCGCGGACGGCAACGCATGCACGAATGCGTCCATCAGCGGCCTCCCGTGCGCGCCCGCGCGGACGACGCTTCGTAGGAGGCGAACAGGTCGAGCAGCCCGAGTTCTTCCATTTCGGCACGCGCACTCGGTGACAGGTCGCTTGCCGCGCCGAGGCCGCCCGATGCTTCGGCAAGTTGCCGGAGCGCTTCGTCGCGCTCGGGGCCGCCGGCCGCGTGCTCGATCACTGTGCGCTTCGGCTTGAACAGCAACGCGCACAGCACGCCGCCCAGCAGGCAGCCGCCGAGGCCGATCAGCATTGCATAAGCCCGCGCGATGGCCGCATCCTGCACGAACGACGCGAGTGCGAACCGGCCGGCCTCGAAGGCGCCGAGGCTGATCGCGACGCCGAGCAGGACCGACCATGCCAGGTGTTTCGTGGCGACCGTGTCGCCCCACACCTCGACGAGCGTGTCGGCGGACGCATCGACATGCGCGGATGGCCGTCCGCGAGGCGGCACCGCCGATACGGCGCTTGAACCGGTCTGTTCCATGTGTCTCCTCCTTGATTGATATGTCGCCGGCCGTACCGGCGCGTCATGCGGCATGCCGCACGAGGGCCGCGGATCAGCCGTCGCTGCGCCCTGCCAGCAACGCGACCGCGAAATCCGTGCGCACGTCGTTCGCCGCGACCATCCGTTGCGCGATCCGGTCGATGTCCGCGCCGGTTGCACCGGCCGCCACCGCGATGTTGCGCGCATGCAGCGCCATGTGGCCGCGCTGGATCCCTTCGGTCGCGAGCGCGCGCAGCGCCCCGAGATTCTGCGCAAGCCCGACCGCGACCGCAATCTCGCCGAGTTCCTGCGCCGACGTCACGTTCATGATCTTCAGCGCGAGACGCGCGAGCGGGTGCGTCTTCGTCGCGCCGCCGACGAGCCCGACCGGCATCGGCATCTCGATCGTGCCCACGAGGTCGCCGTTGTCGGCCTTCTCCCACGTCGTCAGCGACGTGTAGCGGCCGTTGCGGCTCGCATACGCGTGCGCGCCGGCTTCCACCGCGCGCCAGTCGTTGCCGGTCGCGACCACCACCGGATCGATGCCGTTCATGATCCCCTTGTTGTGTGTCGCGGCGCGGTACGGGTCGGTCGCCGCGAATACGTATGCATCGATCACCCGATCGATCACCGCTTCGCCCGAATAGTCGTCGGTCGCGAGCGTCTGCGCCGAGTACCGTACCTCTGCGCGCGCCAGGCGAAGATCGGCGAGGTTGGACAGTATCCGCAACCGTACCTGCCCGCCGGTGATCGCTTCGATGCGGGTCGCGACGGCTTCGGCCATCGTGTTGACCGTATTCGCGCCCATCGCGTCGCGCACGTCGACGATCAGGTGCGCGACCACCATCGCACCGCGCGGCGTGTCGGGAAACACGTGTACCTCGATGTCGCGACAACCACCGCCGAGGCCGACGAGCACCTTGTCGCGACTGTTCGCCAGTTCGACCAGTTCGGCCGCGTGCCGCAGGATGGCGAGCCGCGCGCCGTACGGGTCGCCGACGCCGATCACCTGCACCTGCGCGCGCATCAGCGGGCCGCTGCTCGACGTGCGAAAGCCGCCGGCCGCGCGGGACAGCTTCGCCATATACGATGCGGCCGCCACGATCGACGGTTCCTCGACGGCCATCGGCACGATCACGTCGCGATCGTTGATCCGGAAGTACCCGGCCACGGCCATCGGCAGCTCGAACGTGCCGATCACGTTCTCGATCATCCCGTTCGCGGTATCGAGCGGCAGCGCGCCCGGCGAAGCGAACAGCGCGTGCTCGGCATCGCCGAGCCCGACGACGCCGGCGAGGTAGGACAAACGTTGTGCGGGCGTCAGCGCACGGAAATTCGGCAACGCGGAATCGATGGACATGATGTCGTTCTGTCTCGGGGTGGCGGTGTGGCCTGCCACGGTTGCGGCGGGCAGCGGATAGCCGAATAATAGTCACGCTGTACCCATTGAAAAGGTACAGACCGTCCAGACAGCCGGACATCCGTACCCATGACAGTGAATCCGCCCGACGGAACATCGCGATGAAACAGCGTGCAAGAGCCAGCCTGTCTGGCGCCATGGCGGACAATCTCGCCAGACAGATCGAGGAAGGCGTGTTGCCGGCCGGCGCGAAACTGCCTTCCATCAGGGAATACGCCGAGGCGTCCGGGTGTTCGAAGAACACCGTGATCAGCGCGTTCGAGCTGCTCGCCGCCGATGGCCTGATCGAGCCGCGCCGCGGCTCCGGCTTCTTCGTCACGCGGCGCGCGGCAGCCGCGCCCACCATCGACGAGCCGAGCTCGCTCGACCGCGCGATGGACATCGTGTGGCTGATGCGCGAGCAGCTTCACGAGAAGCCCGACGTGCTCAATCTGGGCGAAGGCTTCCCGCCGATCGAATGGCTCGAGGAGACGCGGCTGAACCAGTACCAGCAGCGCATCATGCGTACCGGCTCCGCGTCGCTGTTCCGCTACGGCAGCCGCTTCGGGTATCTGCCGCTGCGCCAGTCGCTGCAGCAGAAGCTCGCCGGCTACGAGATCGAGGCACCGCCCGCGCAGATCGTACTCACGCACGGCGCGAACCAGGCGATGGATCTCGTGCTGCGCTACTTCGTGCGCCCCGGCGACACCGTGCTCGTCGACGACCCGGGCTACTACCCGCTGTTCGGCAAGCTCAAGCTGAGCGGCGCGAACGTCGTGGGCGTGCCGCGCGAGATCGACGGCCCCGATGTCGCGAAGCTGGCCGAGCATATCGCCGCCTACCGGCCGAAGCTGTTCTTCACGCAATCGGTCGGGCACAACCCGACCGCGACCGATACCAGTGCGGCCAAGGCGCACCGCATCCTGCAGCTCGCTGAGGCGCACGACCTGATCATCGTCGAGGACGACGCGCTGGCCGACCTTCGGCCACGCTCGCTCACGCGCATCTCGACACTCGATCAGTTGCGCCGCACGATCTATATCGGCAGTTTCTCGAAGTCGGTATCGGCAGCGCTGCGCGTGGGTTTCCTCGCGTGCAATGCGGCACTCGCGAGCGACCTCGCCGACGTGAAGATGCTGACCCATGTGAGCAGCTCCGAGTATTGCGAGCGCACGCTCGACGCAATCGTCAGCGACGGGCATTTTCTCCGGCATACGAATCATCTTCAGGAGAAGCTGCGACGTGCGACCGGCACCGCCCTCGACGCGCTCGACCGGCTCGGCGCACAGGTCTATCGGCCGAGCGAGCAGAACCTGTATCTGTGGGCCGCGATGCCCGGCTGGCCGGATTCGATGGCACTGGCGCAGGCGATGCTGGAGCGCGGCGTGATCCTCGCGCCGGGCGCGGTGTTCTCGCCGCAGGCCGATCAGCCGTCCGCGTATTGCCGGTTCAACGTCGCGTATCTGGCGGACAAGCGGTTTGCGCACGCGTTGAAGACGCTCACGTCGCAATGAACGCGGGCCGGCATCGCAACCGGCCCGCGTTTTCCCGTCAAACCCCGCTTACGCGCGACGCAACGGCCGGAACCCGGCACGCACTTCCCGGGCGAACAGTTCCGGCTCCTCCCAGGCCGCGAAATGCCCGCCCTTGTCGACTTCGTTGAAGTAGATCAGGTTCCGATAGCTGCGCTCGGCCCAGCTGCGCGGCGCCTGGTAGATCTCGCCGGGGAACACCGTGATCGCCGCCGGCAGCGAGATGTCCACCGCGTTGAAGTTGTTCGAGTGATCCTCCCAGTAGATCTGCGCGGCGGACGTCGCCGTGTCGGTCAGCCAGTACAACGAAATGTCGTCGAGAATCTCGTCGCGCGGGATCGAGCGTTCGGGCACGCCGCCGCTGTAGGTCCACTGCGAGATCTTGTCGTACATCCACGCGGCCTGACCCGACGGCGAATCGGCGAGCGCATAGCCGACCGTCTGCGGGCGCGTGACCATCATCGCCGAGTAGCCGCAGTTGTCGCGGTAGAACGTCGCGAGCTTCTCGTACGCGGCCTTCTCCTTCGGCGACAACGACGCCGGTGCCGGCGCGTCGGTCTGGAGCAGCGTCGCGATATCCGGCGGCACCGTCGCCGGCATGTTCACGTGAATCCCGGCCAGGCCCTGTACGCGCTGCATCGCCATCCGGTGCGAGATCACCGAGCCGCAGTCGCCGCCCTGCGACACGAAGCGCGTATAGCCGAGGCGCGCCATCAGCTCGCCCCATGCACGCGCGATGTGATCGGAGCCCCAGCCCGTCTTCGTCGGACGGCCCGAAAAACCGAAACCCGGCAGCGACGGCACGACGACGTGGAACGCATCGTCGGCACTCGCGCCGTGTGCGGTCGGATCCGTCAGCGGGCCGATCGCCTTCAGCAGCTCGAAGATCGAACCCGGCCAGCCGTGCGTCATGATCATCGGCATCGCGTTCGCGTGCCGCGAACGCACGTGGATGAAGTGAATGTCGAGCCCGTCGATTTCGGTGATGAACATCGGGAACCCGTTCAGGCGCGCCTCGCCCTTGCGCCAGTCGTAGTCGGTGCCCCAGTAACGGAGCAGCGCCTGCATGCGCGCGAGCCGCACGCCCTGCGATTCGTCGGCGACGGTCTCGCGGCCCGGCCAGCGCGTCGCTGCAATGCGGCGGCGCAGGTCGGCCAGCGCTTCATCGGGGATATGGGCGGTAAACGGACGTATGCCGTCGCCGCCGGTTGCCGCCTGCAGCGCGGTGGGCAACATCGCGGATACGCCGGCGGCCACGGAAGTGGCCAGCAGGTGGCGACGCATCGGGGAAAACTGTGTGGAAGACATCGTTCGGCATCTCCTTTCGTGAAGTGGAAAGTGAACATGCCGCGCGGCGGGGCGCGCCTTCGCTTTCATTCGGGCGGGCGCCGGTTGCGCGGCGTTGCCCATTTGAAAGGTCTGACGTATCGGGGATGTGTCTGGTTTGTACGCGTTTGTAGCCGGGACGCGACCGCGCCGTCAGGGCGCGATCCAGCGGCCTTCGTAGCCGTCGCCGCTCACGTCGAACACCGCGCGACGATGGCCGTCGCGGGCGAGGTCGAGCCAGTCGATGCGCGTCACCGTGACGTGGAGCAGGCAGAAGTTCCGGTAGCCGTCGTCGGTGGTCGCCGTGCCCGTGCCCGGACTTGCGGTGACGTGCGCGTCTTCCGGCGACTCGATCGGCGTGCCCGGGCGCAGCGGTGCACGATACAGCAGCAGCGTATGCGGACGGCTCGATTGCCAGACCGCGCGACGTTGTGCTTCGTCGTCGCAAATCGTCGCAACGCCTTCCGCGCGAATCTGCACGAGTGAATCGAGATCGTACGCGACGATCGCGATACGCGGATCGCGGCGCAGCTCCACGACCTTCTCCGAGCGCGCATCGGTATGGAACGACAGCCGATGATCGGCGCGGCTCACTTGCCGCAGCACGATCGTGCGCACCTTCGGCGCGCCGTCGAGGCCGAGCGTCGCGGCCTGCACCATGGTGAACGGCGAGCGCTGTGCGCCGACGCCGGACTCGAGGCACGACCAGAGGCGGTCGTACGTTTCCGTGAGCGATTCGATATCGATG
Source organism: Burkholderia sp. Bp9004 (assembly GCF_003858025.1). NCBI lineage: Bacteria > Pseudomonadati > Pseudomonadota > Betaproteobacteria > Burkholderiales > Burkholderiaceae > Burkholderia > Burkholderia sp. Bp9004. The sequence goes on from NZ_QTQD01000004.1 coordinate 324,299, forward strand.
TCGGACATGATGATCTGGCGATCCTGCGTGGTTCGATCACGCCAGCTTAATCGTTTCGGCGGCGGGATTGCGTTGCAGGCCCCCGCCATGCGGTTCAGTTGTAGCCGAGGACGACCGGTGCGGCGTCGTGCGTGTCGGTCGAATCCGCGCCGAAGCGGCCGAGCACGTCGGCGACGTACTGCGGCCCCGCGCCGATCTGCGACGACTTGTGTTGGACGGGACGGATACCGGCGATGCGCGGCGCTTCATCCATCCGTGCGGTGTCGTTGACGACGATGCTCATGTGTCTCTCCTCCTCACGCGGCCAGCGCCGCACCATACGCGCGCACGAGGCGCGCCACGCCTTCCCGGATCGCGTCGACGTCGGGCGCGGCGAACGACAGCCGCAGCGAAGCGGCGTCGACGTTGTCCGCGAAGAACGCCTTGCCCGGCACGAACACGACCTTGTTCGCGATCGCCTGTTGCAGCAGCACGTCCGACGACACCGCGCCGATCCGCGCCCACACGAACATCCCGCCTTCGGGACGATGGAACGTGATCGCATCGCCGAAGCCGTCGCGCAGCGCGTCGCACATCGCATCGCACTTGCGCTTGTAGGCCGCCGTGATGCGCGGCAGATGACGCTCGAGCGCGCCGGCGGCGAGATATTCGGCGGCGGTGGCTTGCGTCCACGGCGCGCTGCACAGGTCGACCGTCTGCTTCGCGATCACGCAGCGCCGTACGATCTCGGCCGGCGCGATCGTCCAGCCCACGCGCAGCCCCGGCGCGACGATTTTCGACAGGCTTGCGAAGTGCACGATCCAGTCGCGTGCGCCTTCGACTTCGTTCGCGAGCGCGAGCATCGACGGCACCGGTTCTCCCGCGAAACGCAGGTCGCCGTAGGGATCGTCCTCGACGATCAGGAAACGGTATTGCACCGCGAGGCGCAGCAGCTTCAGGCGGCGTTCGCGCGCAAGCGTCGCGCCGGTCGGATTCGCGAAGGTCGGCACCGTGTAGAGCAGCTTCGGCTGCACGATCGCGCCGGATGCGAGTTGCGACGCGAGGCGGTCGGCATCGAGGCCATCGCCGTCGACGGGGATCGTCACGATGCGCGCCTGCTGCAGGCGCATCGCCGACAGCGTCGCCGGATACGCCGGTTGTTCGGTCAACACGACGTCGCCCGGGGCGACCATCACGCGCAGCAGCAGATCGAGGCCCTGTTGCGAGCCGGTCGTGACGAGCAGTTCGGCCGGCGTGCACGTCACGTTGCGGCGCGCCATCAACGCGATCAGTTGCTGCTTCAGTTCGGCAAGGCCGTCGGTCGGGCCGTATTGCAGGCAGCGGACCGGCTGCGCGTACGCGCGTTCGGCAGCCGTGTTCAGGCCGTCGACGTCGAACAGGTCGCTGGCCGGGTAGCCGCCGGCGAACGAAATCATCCCCGGCTCGGAGAGGTACTTGAACAGCTCGCGGATCGGCGAACCGGCGGGATTCTGGAATGAGGGCGTGAACGCGTACATGTCGTCGTGATCTGGGTGGCGGAGACGGCCGGGATAGCCGACAGGGGCCGCCCGCCAACGCGCGCTTCTGGCGCAACGGCGGGAATTCGAGCCACGATTGTCGATAGTCATTAACGCCGCGGCAAACGATATCTATGCACTAGGTCTTGCGGTTTGGTCATCAATTGGCGGCAGCAGGCCGGTGCTTGCCGGCGGTGCGAAAGCACGCGACCGGGTGGACCGTGTGGTCGAGATGACCGGCGGTTCTCGATCCGTTGCCGACTTTCGGCCCAGCGTGATCGCAAGGGCATTTTCCAAAGCAACGTTTCAAATCTGAAACATTGCGCACGTTCCGGTTGTCCGGGCGCACCCCATGCGCACATGCGCCGACACGACCGCTGATTCCCGCCATGCTCGCGGTCGGCGAGTGCCTGGTTGCCTGTCCGACACCGAGGACTCGCTCGCCGGGGGAGGGTCTCGCCATCGCTCGCCGGCCTCTGCTTCAAGATCAAAACCGATCGTGATGTGCCCGCCGTCCACGTTCAACCGCGCCGCGATGGACTGCCGAGCCGATCCGGTGGTTTCAAGACTGACACATTTCGCACGACAACCGGGACTTCGGCTCGCATCGATGCCGCCTCATCAGCCTGGAACGCACGCTCCGAACGCCGTGGCACGCTCCGTGCGTTCGCGTCAAACGCGCTGGGCCAGCCGTCCCGGCGCTTAACCAAAAATTTCTACAGAGTCCGCGTCCGATGCACCAGTAAAAGCGCTTTTTCGGTGCAGGACGCATCGGGGGACACGATGAGAACAAGCATCATCATTTCGATCGCGGCGTCGTCGGGGATGAGCAGCGGCGCAGCAACGATCGCACCGGGAGCGGTCTCCGGCAGTTGCCGGACATTCCGACAGGCATCCGCGCGGAATCAGAAACCGCGGAAGTCTGTGCGCGCACGACCGCACCATGCCACCTCTCACGTCGTCGGCATGAGCACCCGCGTATCGCGGGCTATGGACTGCAAGCCGCAACGCACGCCCTGAGCGCCGCCCGGCCTTTCACCGAAAGGCCCGGACCGTCAGGATGTACCCGCCGCCATCAGCGAAGCCTGAACCCCTCGTTTCGCTCCGCCGCGTACGGATTGCCGGGCTCATGAAATATCGTCGATAAAAGTCTTCCATTCAATCATGAATCGGACTCAGAAACGACCTTATTCGGTCATCGCACTTGCGCTTTCGCTGGTCGTTCTGTTCCTGATAACTCACCCTTATACAGGCATTCGACACGACGCGATCCTGTATACCGCGCAGGCGCTATATAACGCTCATCCCGAGAATTTTTCGCACGACCTGTTCTTTGAATATGGCTCCCAGGATCGCTGGACGATTTATGGCCGAATCTTCGCGAAGCTCGTCTCAGCGTTCGGACTCCGCGCGAGCAATCTCGCGTGCCTGATCGCAGCGCAGGCACTCTGGTGGAGCGGCATGTGGCGGCTGACAAAGAAACTGCTGCCCGAACCATGGCATTGGCTCGCATTGTTCTTCGTTGCCTGCATGCCGTCCGATTACGGCGCCGGGTTGATCTTCTCGTACGACGAAGGCTTTCTCACCGCCCGGCTTCCCGCCGAAGCGCTTGGCCTGTGGGCGCTTGCGTCGATGCTCGAGCGCCGATATCGCATTGCCATTGCGCTGACAATCGTCGCAACTGCCGTTCATCCGCTGATCGGCGGCGCTTCGTTTATCTTCGTCGTACTCGGCCGGATGCCACGGGCGAAGTGGTGGCGGCTATTGCCGCTCGCGCTGATCGCTTTCGCCGTCGTCCAGATGCCGCCGTTCAAGGCGCTGCACCTGTATCCGTTCGATCCGGAATGGCGGTCAATCGCGCGCTACAACGCGCCATTCCTGTTTCCGACCTTATGGTCGCTCACTGAGTGGAGCAAGGTGTGTTGGGCTATCGCACTTCCTGCGACGCTATGTGCGACCCAAGTTCAGGATTACCGGACGCTGTGGTCGAACCTCACGCTGATCGGTGTTGCCGGTGTCGCGCTAACCACGATCGCGGACTTGACCGGACAGGACGCGGTCTGGATACAGCTGCAACCTTGGCGCGCGCTGTGGCTGCTGACGTTGATGCAATGGCCTGCGGCGATATTGCTCGTGCGACGCGAGTGTCACACGCAACCGACGCTGATCTGGTTGTTCGCGATTTGCTGGCTACTGCTCGACGTCGGCGGTGGAATCATCGCGCTGGCAATCTCCGTGGCGCACAACGCGACGGCCGGACGGCCGGCACCCGGCGCTCCGAGGGCACTTCTCAGCGACCTCGCCCCGGCACTTCGCTATACGTGGATCGGCACGACGCTCGTTGCCGCGACGGTCTGGATCGTCTTCCAGTGCGCGTATCAGGTCGGTCGCGTCGCATATCCGACCGGCAGCGTGATGCTGGACATCCCGTGGCTCGAAACGCTCATTCACACGCACCTGGCCGTCACACTGGTCGCGTTGTTCGTCATGCTCAATCTGTCGCGAAAACGCATCGCGGTCATCGGCCTGCCCGTCATGCTGGTCGCATTCGCCGGCTACGGACTTGTCAATATCGACCAGCGCTCGGAACCGGCCAAGATCATGGAAGCCGGCGCCGACCGCGCGGACCTCGCGCCATTCGAAGGTACGGTCGCACGCGGCGACATCGTCTATTGGGACGGCCCGGAGGACGAAGTGGTCTATCCGTGGCTAATGATGAAGACGTCGAGCTATTACTCGTCGACACAGGCTGCAGGTCTGATCTTCCACCGCCGGACTACCTTCGAGGCCGTACGGCGGGTCGAACTGATCAAACAAGACCCGTATGCCGCGCGACCACGCGGCGACAACGGCACGGAAAAAAAGTCGACCGTTTTCGTGTCCAAGTATGAATACGTTCCGCTGACCCGAGCGGGCATCCAGCACATCTGTGCAGACCCGGTGCTGGATTTCATCGTGTCGCATCAGCGCTACCCGGAGCTGGTGACCCGCTACGCCTGGTCACCCGAACCCAACAACACTGTCTGGCTGTACGACTGCCGCAGCATCAGGACGACTGCCGCAGCTCGGAACGCGTCATTCGTGAGCACGCAACAAGCCAACAAGATCAACGCGGTGCCCGCGCGACCACCAACTGCCGCTCGAGGCGATGCATCCCGATCTCGCTCCGCGCCAGCACACGACGTTTGAACGGGAAATCCCAATCATCGATTCGACATGGCAGTTTGCCGTCCAGCTGGCGCGGCCGATACGAAAGTCAATGGACCAGCGATCTAAGACTCGGGGTGACAACATGGATCAATCGGTTGACGTACTCATCATCGGCGCGGGGCCGGGCGGCCTCACCGCCGGCTATCTGCTGACCAAGCAGACCGAGCTGTCGGTCGCACTCGTCGAGAAGGATCCTCACTATGTCGGCGGCATCAGTCGTACCGAACGGTTCAACGGCCACTGCTTCGACATCGGGGGACACCGCTTCTTCTCCAAATCCGCGGACGTGGTCGCACTGTGGCATGAACTGCTGCCGGACGACTTCATCGAGCGCCCGCGCAGCTCGCGCATCTTTTACCGAAACAAGTTCTACCGTTACCCACTCGACGGAATCGAGGCCCTGCTTAATCTCGGCATCATCGAAAGTACTCGCTGCGTGCTTTCGTACCTTGCAGCCCGCGTCAAGCCTTGCCCGAACCCGAAGTCCTTTCATCAATGGGTCGCCAATCAATTCGGAGAACGACTTTTCTCGATCTTCTTCAAGACGTATACCGAAAAGGTCTGGGGCATGTCGTGCGACGAGATTTCGGCCGACTGGGCCGCGCAACGCATCAAGGGCCTGAGCCTGTCTACCGCCATCGTCAGTGCAGTGAAGCGCTCACTCGGCATCCGGTCGCGCAAGACCCAGGTCAAGACCCTGATCGAATCCTTCCATTACCCGCGCCGCGGCCCCGGCATGTTGTGGGAAGCCGCCGCCCGGAAATTCCAGGATCAGGGCGGACGACTGATGATGGGACAAGCTGCCGGTGCGATGCACTACGACTGCCGCGCGCAGCGCTGGCTCGTCGAAACCCTCGGCCAGGACGGCCAGATAAATCGCATCAGCGCGCGTGACGTGGTGTGCACCGCGCCGCTGCGTGAAACGCTTAACGCAATTTCACCCGCTCCGTCATCCGCGGCTGCGGCGTCGAAGCTGCAGTATCGAGACTTCATCACGGTCGCACTGATACTCGATAGGCCCGCCACATTCACGGACAACTGGATCTACATCCACGACCCGTCCGTCAAGGTCGGGCGCATCCAGAATTTCGCGTCGTGGTCGCCCGAGATGGTGCCGGACGCGGCGACGGGCGGTTGCCTCGGACTCGAATACTTTTGCTTCGACGGCGATTCGATGTGGGAAAGCAGCGACGCCGATATCACCGAACTTGCGATCGTTGAACTCGCGAAAATCGGTCTTGCAACGCGCGACCAGATTCGCGGATCGCGCGTCGTTCGTCAGCCGAAAGCATATCCCGTGTACGACGACGAATATCGCGACATCGTGGATCAGGTCCGCACGGATCTGGCCGAGCACTATCCGAACCTGCATCTCGTCGGCCGTAACGGAATGCACAAGTACAACAATCAGGATCACGCGATGATGACCGCGATGTTGACCGTCGAGAACATCGTCGCCGGGCACAAGCTTCGCGACGTCTGGGCCGTCAATGAGGACGCGGAATATCACGAGAGTGGCAGCGAACCGCAAGCCGGCGCATCGGGGTTGCGCGCGGTCCCGGCCCGCACTGTTCAGTGGGGGCGGACATGATGTTTTCCAGCTATTTCGTCGTGAGCGCACTGTCGCTCGTCGCCGACTGGTCTCTGTTCCTCGCGCTGACCTCGACCATGCAGATCGATGCCGGAATGTCGGCGTGGATGGCGTACCTGATCGGCGGCGTCGTGAATTACATGCTTTCGCGCCGCTTCGTATTCCGCTCGGAGACGACAGGCCGCCGGCAGCTCGGCGAAGCGCTGCTGTTCGCGGCGAGCTGCGGGTTCGGTTCGCTGCTAACTGGGGGCATCGTGCACGTTGCTTCGGCACTGCTCGGCAATAACGCCGCGAAATGCATCGCGGTGACGGTCAGCTTTATCACGCTGTATCTGATTCGCAGGGTCGCCGTATTCCGGGTGCCGGGACCGCATGTACCGGCCACCGTATTGGCGACTGAGCGCCGGGAAGTCGGCGGGGATGCGCGCGTCGAGGCGACGGTTCGTTGAGGGCTGTGTGCGAGGCGGGTGGCCAGGGTCTGCGCAGAATTCCCAGCACACCCGCGGCGTCCGCACTTGAGGCAGAGCCGCGTTTCGTCCACGTCCGTCCGGCCCGCACACGCCGCGACACCATCAACGCCATGACGCCGGGCGGACACGCCTGCGTGCGATGTGCGAGCACTTGGATTCGAGTATTGTTCGTTCGGCCTGCGCATTCCGTTCCCGGTGACCAATCCGCAGTTCATGCTGCAGCCCAATTATCCGGAGCCGTGGGTCAAGCGCGATGTGAGTCAAAACTACTTTGCCGTCGAGTTGACAGCTCGCGAGCGGGAGTCGCTGCAATGGTCTGCTGCGGGGAAAACCTACGTCGAGATCGGCAAGATCATGCATGTCGACGAGCGCACCGTGAAATTTCACCTCGTCAATGCGATGCGCAAGCTGAATGCGACCAACAAGACCGAAGCCGCGGTCAAGGCGACCATTCTGGGACTCCTGTTCTGACGCCCTTCTCTTCATCGGCCGCGCGCCGACTTTTACAACGCAGCGCCATGCTCGCGGGACGGTAACACCGTCAAAACGGCAACCCCGGTTGCCCGGTTCAATGGTCGGCAGCCTCGCAGCCCACCCTGATTACCTAGGTAATTGACACGTATAGACCTAGGTAATTGTCCTCCTTACCATGGTTTTCGACGCGAATCCAAGCGCCCACATAAAGAGGACACGACCATGACCACCCAGGACGTCGATACCAGCACGCTACGACGCGTGATCGCCGCAGCGTCGATCGGCAATTTCGTCGAATGGTTCGATTTCGCCGCATACGGCTTTCTCGCCACCATCCTGACGCGCGAATTCTTCCCCAGCGGCGACCCAACGATCGGGCTCCTGAAGACTTTCGCGGTGTTCGCGGTGGCCTTCGCATTCCGCCCGCTGGGCGGCCTCGTCTTCGGCGTGATCGGCGACCGGATCGGACGCAAGCGCACCCTCGCGCTGACGATCCTGATGATGGCCGGCTCGACGACGTTGATCGGCCTGCTCCCGACCTACGCGAGCATCGGCTACTGGGCACCGTTGCTGCTCACGATCATTCGCTGCGTCCAGGGGTTCTCCGCAGGCGGCGAATACGCCGGCGCATGCGCGTACGTGATGGAACATGCACCGCGCCGCCGCCGCGCCTTCTTCGGCAGCTTCGTGCCGGTATCGACCTTCTCGTCGTTCGCTTGCGCGGCGGTGGTGGCCTATCTGCTCGAATCGTCGCTGTCGTCGCAGGCCATGGTCGAATGGGGCTGGCGCGTGCCGTTCCTGATCGCGGCACCGGTCGGCCTCATCGGCGTCTACCTGCGTGTGAACCTGAATGAAACGCCCGCGTTCCAGGCGCTCGAAGGCAAGCACGACATCGCGCATGCCCCGCTGATGGAAACGCTGCATTCGCAGTCGTTGAATATCCTGAAGCTCGGCGCGTTCGTTTCCGTGACGGCGCTGTCGTTCTATACGTTCACGACGTATTTCGCGACCTACCTTCAAGTGGCCGGGCACTTGTCTCGCGGCACGTCGCTTCTCGTGACGGTGCTCGCGCTCTTCTTCGCCGCGGCCCTGTGCCCGGTCGCCGGCTTGTTCTCCGACCTCGTCGGCCGCCGCGCGACGATCGCCACGACCGGCATCTTCATCATCGTGTCGGTTTATCCGGCGTTCTCGCTCGGCGGCTCGGGCGTGCTGTCGCAATCGCTGATCGGCGTCGCGCTGCTTGCGATCGGCGCGGTGTTCTCGGGCGTGGTGACGGCACCGCTGATGTCCGAAGTGTTCGCGACGAAAACGCGCTACACGGCATCGGCGATCACGTACAACCTCGCCTACACGATCTTCGGCGGTACCGCGCCGCTCGTCGCCACGTGGCTGATCTCCGCGACCGGCACGAACCTGTCGCCCGCGTACTACCTGATCGCCGTGTCGCTCTTCGCGATGATCGGCGGCCTGTCCCTGCCGGAAACGTCGAAGACGGCACTCGAGGAAGCCGGTCCGGCGATCGCGGGCGCCGCCCGGTCCGCCAAGCGCGGCGTCGAAGGCGCCGTTTGAGCACGGGCGCCGCTTCCGCAGCCTGTCCGCAAGCATCCAACGCATCGACAGACACCATGACCAGCCTTCACGACTCCAGCATCATCATCGACGGCCTGAACATTTCCCGATTCGAGCGTTCGGTGTTCGAAGACATGCGCACGGGCGGCGTCACGGCCGTCAACTGCACGGTCTCCGTGTGGGAAGACTTCCAGAAGACGATCGACAACATCGCGGAAATGAAGCAGCAGATCCGCGAATACAGCGAAATCCTCACGCTCGTGCGCACGACGGACGATATCGTGCGCGCGAAGCGGGAGAACAAGACCGGCATCATTCTCGGCTTCCAGAACTCGTATGCGTTCGAGGACAACCTCGGCTATATCGAGGTATTCAAGGAACTCGGCGTGAATGTGGTGCAGCTCTGCTACAACACGCAGAACCTCGTCGGCACGGGTTCCTACGAACCCGACGGCGGGCTGTCCGGATACGGCCGCGAAGTGATTCAGGAGATGAACCGGGTCGGCATCATGGTGGATCTCTCGCACGTCGGCGCGAAGACGTCGTCCGACGCGATCGCCTGTTCGAAGAAGCCGGTCACCTATTCGCACTGCTGCCCGTCCGCGCTGAAGGCGCATCCGCGCAACAAGACGGACGATCAGCTGCGCGAGATCGCGGAAGCAAACGGCTTCGTGGGCGTGACGATGTTCATGCCGTTCCTGCGACGCGGCGCCGACGCGACCATCGACGATTATCTGGAAGCGATCGAATATGTGATCGACTTGATCGGCGAGGACAAGGTCGGTATCGGCACGGACTTCACGCAGGGCTACAGCACCGAGTTCTTCGACTGGATCACGCACGACAAGGGCCGCTATCGTCGCCTGACGGATTTCGGCAAGGTCGTCAATCCGGAAGGCATCCGAACGATCGGCGAATTCCCGAACCTCACGGCCGCGATGCAACGCGCCGGCTGGAGCGAATCGCGCATCCGCAAAGTGATGGGCGAGAACTGGCTGCGGGTGTTCGGCGAAGTCTGGAACGGCTGAATCGCACGACGCATACACACCCGCCATGCAACCGCAATTGCCCATCGACGTCGATCCGGACTCCGGTGTCTGGACCACCGACGCGCTGCCGATGCTGTACGTGCCGCGTCACTTCTTCACGAACAATCATGTCGCCGTCGAGGAAGCGCTCGGCCGCGCCGCCTACGCGTCGATTCTCTACACGGCCGGCTACAAGTCCGCCCATCACTGGTGCGACAAGGAAGCGAAGCAGCACGGCATCGGCGGCATGGCCGTGTTCGAGCATTATCTGAAACGGCTGTCGCAGCGCGGCTGGGGCGTGTTCAGCATCGCGGAAGCCGATCCGGCGACGTCGCATGCGCGCATCCATCTGCACCACTCGTCGTTCGTGCTGGCGCAGCCCGACAAGCACGGCAAGCTCTGCTACATGTTCGCGGGCTGGTTCGCCGGCGCGATGGACTGGGTCAACGACACCGCGCTCGACACGGCGAGCAAGGGCCCGCGCGCGCATGCTTCGGAGGTCCGGTGCGCGGGAGAAGGACACGACTGCTGTGTCTTTCATGTCGGGCGCAAACCGTTGCAAGCGCTACAATCCGACGGGAGCGAACCCGCCCGATAGCCTTGGTCCGAACACGGTTCGGACCCGTCGACAAGATGCCGACCATGACCGACACGATGCCAAGCCTCGACTACGAAGATCTCTTCAGGCATCTGCCCGTCGCGGCCATCGTCGCCAGGGAACGCATCATGGTCGACTGCAACGAGAAGGCGCTGCAACTGTTCCGGGCGACCCGCGACGACATCATCGACCAGTCGTTCGCGAAGCTGTATCCGCAGCAGAAGGACTTCGCGACGACGGGCCGCCGCCTCGCGCCGCTGCTCGCGAAACATGCGGGGTTCAGCGACGACCGCATCATGCGTCGCGTCGACGGCAGTCATTTCTGGGTCACCGTGTGCGGCTTCGGCTACAACCCGAAGCGGCCCTTCGAGCTGGCCATCTGGACCTTCACCGACCTGTCGGAGAACGCCAAGCATCCCGACGTCACCAGCACCTTGACCGATCGCGAGCGCGACGTCGCGGCATTCCTGGTTCACGGGCTCACCAGCAAGGAAATCGGCAAGGAACTGAGCATCAGCCCGCGCACGGTCGATATTCATCGCGCGAGCTTGTTGAGGAAATACGAGGTACGCACGACCCACGAACTGATCGCGTGCCTGCTGGCGTGAGTTGCGCGCGCGAGAGCGGCGCATCCTGCATCCCCGCTCCGAAAAAAAAGCCCGGCAAAGCCGGGCCAATCAGATTGAGACACAAGGAGAATCCCGCCCACCCCACACCGGGCGGTCACGCCGCGCTACACGACGTTCTTTTCGACGATCGGCCGGTTTTCGAGCACACGCTCCCAGCCGAGCGACGACAGGTCGAGCGATTCATACCGCCCGCCCAGGATCAGTTCACTCACTCCACGCCCCGTCGCGGGCCCTTGCTGCAGCCCGTGCCCGCTATACCCGTTCGCGAACACCACGTTGTCGAGTTCGGGGTGATATCCGATGATCGCGTTGTGATCGAACACGTTGTACTCGTAGTACCCGGACCAGCAGTTCTCCACGCGCAGCGCTTCGAACTCCGGCACGCGATTCGCGAGCGTCGGCCAGATCACCTCGTCGAACAGGTCGTGATCGACCTCGTCGAGCGGCAGGTCGTCGGGATCGCGATCCGGGCTCGGCGATGTTCCGCAGATGTACGTGCGCCCTTCCGGCCGGAAATACACGCCCGTCGGATCGATCAGCAGCGGGCAATCGGTCAGCTTCGCCGGCGACGACACGTTGAAGATGCTGCGACGCCGCGCATACACGGGGATGTCGATGCCCATCATCGACGACAGCGTGCGCGTCCACGCACCGGCCGCGTTGACGAGCGTGTCGCATGCGTAGCGCTCGCCGTCGTTCGTCACCACGTGCGTGACCTTGCGACCGTCGCGAACGACGCCGGTCACATCGGCCGGCACATACCGCGCGCCCAGTGCCTGCGCCTTCTTGCGCAGCGCCTGCACGAGCCCGTAACCGTCGAACCACCCTTCGCCGCTCACGCCATAGCAGCCCGACACGAGATCGTCGACGTTCAGCCAGGGAAACTTCGCGCGCAGCGCATCGCGATCCATCAGCAGGATATCGGCGCCGAGCTTCGTCTGCAGCGCATGGTTCTCGCGCAGCGTCGCATCGCCCGCCGGCGTCGCGAGAAACAGATAACCGCCTTCGTGCAGATCGATCGACGGCCGCGTGCCGTCGACCTCGAGCCGTTCGCCGATCGTGCGCAGGAAGTCGATCCCGAACAGCGACATCTCGATCGACAGCGGCGTCGAGAACTGCTGGCGAATCGACGCGGCCGACAGCGCCGACGACGACCTCGCATAGGTGGGATCGCGTTCGATGACGGTCACGGACACCGTCGGATCGGTAGCACGCAGGAAATAGGCGATCGAGCTGCCGATCACACCACCGCCGACGATGACGACTTGAGAACTCACGACTGACTCCAGTTGCACGTGAAAGGCGCGGCCGGCCGGCCGCGCCGAAGGTTGTTCGTGCCGCGTCGCGCGCGGCGCCGTGCGAGCGGACCACCCGGCGAATCGCCCCGACGTGCGCCGCGACCGCATCCGATCGCTCCGGCTATTTCAGCACGTCCTGCGTCGCCGCGAAAGTCCGCGCGCGTTCGGGTATTCAGTCCGCCGTTTGCGTGGTGACGGGCTGCCACGCGGCGTTCTTCACTTCATACAGCGTCGAGCTCGGGTTCTTCAGGTCGCCCGTGTTCGTGAACGCGATCGTGCCGGTGATGCCGTCGTAGCGCGTGCCCTTCAGCGCGCCGTTGAAATCGGCCGGCTTCGTCGAGTTCGCCTTCTGCATCGCGTTGATCGCGATCCACGTCGCGTCGTACGCGAACGGCGCATAAGCGAGCATGTCGACGCCGTACTTCTGCCTGAACTTCGTTTCGAACTGCTTGCCCTTCGCGAGACGCGCGAGCGGCTGCCCGTATTCCCACACGGCCGCGCCTTCGGCCGCGTTGCCGGCGAGCTTGATGAAGTTCGCGTTCATCACGCCGCCGCCGGCCAGGAACTGCGCGCGGATGCCGAGCTGGCGCATGCGCTTGACCAGCATCGCGGACTGCGCGTCGAGGCCGCCGAAGAACACCAGGTCGGCATTCGTGCTCTTGATCTTCGTGAGCTGCGCGCTGAAGTCGACGGCCTTGTCGTTCGTGAATTCGCGCGCGACGATCGTGCCGCCGTTCGCCTTCGCGGCCTTCTCGAACTCGTCGGCTTCGCCCTGGCCGAACGCGGTGCGGTCGTCGATGATCGCGATGCGCTTCGCCTTGGTCACACCCGCCGCATACGAACCGGCGTTGCCGGCGTTCTGCGCGTCGGTCGCGATCACCCGATACACGGTGCCGAGCCCGGCGCGCGTGATGTCCGGATTGGTCGCCGACGGCGTGATCATCGGAATGCCGGCCTTCGCGTAGATCTTCGACGCGGGCAGCGTCGTGCCGGAATTGAAGTGGCCGATCACGACGGCCACCTGCGCGTCGGTCAACTGCTGCGCGGCCTGCACGCCGATGCGCGGATCGCTCTGGTCGTCCTGCGACGCGACGACGAACTTCACCGGCTTGCCGCCGATCGTCGTGTGCGCGGCGTTCGCTTCATCCACGGCCATGCGCACGCCGTTCTCGATGTCCTTGCCGTACGCGGCGCCGCCGCCGGTCAGCGGCACGGCCACGCCGACCTTGACGACCGTCTCCTGCGCGTGGGCCGCGCCCGTCTGGAATGCGAGGATCGCGGCGGTCAGTGCAATACCGGAAAGCGAACGAATGCGGAACGTCATCAGCCAATCCTTCTTCTGTGGGTCGGGATGCGACGCGCGATCATCGCGCGCCGGCGACCTCCCGCGTGCCGGTGATTGTTCTGTCGCCGGCCTGGCGCCGATGGCGCGTCACTTGCCGGTCGATCTTCGCGGTTCCGTCTCCGGGAAACCTGTCGGCGCGAAAGAGGTGAACCGATTGTGGGTAGCCAATACGCGTGCAGCAAACGAAATATCGGAACTACGTTGTGAGGAATTGTCATCAAGTGCCGACGCTGCCGACGGCACGCGGCCCGCGCGACGGCGGGCCGGGGAGAAGAAACATCAGCGGGGTGCGCGCTTGCCCCGTTGCACCGAGGCTGCGCGGGGGTAATGCCGATGAAGCATCATCACCGAATCAGGCAGCGGTAACGCTCGGCACATCGCGCGATCCGGTCGATGACGCGGGGCCGGTCAATGCCTATCGGTGCCCGTCTGCTTGCGCACGGCATCGGCCGCCTCGCCGGCCTTCTCCTGGACCTCGCCGGCCTGCTGTTCGGCCACGCCTTCCGCTTCCGTCTCGCGGTCGCCCGTCACCTTGCCGAGCGCTTCCTTGACCGAACCCTTCACTTGTTTGAGTTTGCCTTCGATGCGATTCCTGTCCATGGTCGTCTCCTGCGATGAGTTGGGGAGAGAGAGCCGACGGCACGGCAGCCTGCGCCGCACCGCCGAGTGGACAGGATCGCAGCCGCGCGCCGCGCGCGGCAGATGCGGATGCACCAGCCTGCATGGTGCATTCGCACCGATGGCCCGACGCCCGGCGTCAGTCCTTGCCGCTCGCGCCGCCCTTGTCGCCGCCCTTGTCGCCGCCCTTGTCGCCGCCCTTGTCGCCGCCCTTGTCGGCGCCCTTCTCGCCCCGCACGCCGTTCGTGTCGGACGCGCCGACGATCCCCCGCTCGCGCGCCCACACGATCGCCTCGCCGCGGCTATGCACGTCGAGCTTCGCGTAGATCGTCGCGACGTGATTGCGGACCGTGTTCGGCGCGAGCCCGAGGCGAGCGGCGATCTCCTTGTCGGCGAGGCCGTGACACAGCAGGTCGAACACGTCGCGCTCGCGCGCGGTGAGGTCCGACAGCTGCGCGCCCGCGTCCGGCGCATTCGCGCGCCGCACGTTCGCCAGTTTTTCGATCAGCGTGCGGCTGAACCACGACGCGTCCTGCATCGCGGTCTCGATCGCATAGACGAGCTCCATCTCGGTGCGCTTGCGGTCGCTGATATCGAGCAGCGCGATCAGCAGGCAATCCTGCCCGTGAATCGCGACCGGTTCGGCCGACACGACGCAATCGCGCACGTCGCCGTCGCGCGTGCGGATCTGCACGTCCGCGTTGCGCACGTTGCCGTCGCGCGCGAGCTGGCTGTCGATGCGCTGCCGGGCCCCGCGGTCGGCCCACAGCCCGATCTCGTCCGCCGACTTGCCGAGCAGATCGTCGCGCGCATGGCCGGCCATCCCGACGAAGGCATCGTTCACGTCGAGCAGCTCGAAGCGGCCGGCCGTGACGATCGCGGTCGCGACCGGCGCCATCCGGAACGCCTTCGCGAAACGCTCTTCGCTCTGCCGCAGCGCGAGCTCGGCCTGCTTGCGCGGCTCGAGATCCATGAACGTGAACAGCATGCACGCCTCGCCGTTCATGTCGATCGGCTGCCCGGCAACCACCACCGCCTTCGTGCCGCCGTCCGCGCACTTGAGCACGGCCTCCATCTGCGGGATCGTCGCGCCGTCACCCAGCCGCTCGATCGCGAGTTCGCGCCGCTCGGCCTGTTCGAGCACGTCGACTTCGTAGACGGAGCGGCCGAGCACGTCGTCGCGCGCATGGCCCGTCATCTCGAGGAAGCCTTGATTGACCTTCACGTAGCGCAGGTCGTCGAGCCGGCAGATCACGGCCGGCGCCGGGTTCGCGTTGAACGTGCGCTCGAAGCGGTCCTCGGCGCTCGCCCATTCGGTCGCATCGTGCAGCACGAGCGCGAGGCAGTCGGGCTCGCCGGCCGCGTTCGTCAGCACGAGGCTGCGGATGCGGTGGACCCAGCTCACGTTCTCGTCGGCGGCCGATTCGACTTCGACGGTCACGTCGCTGAATTCCTCACCCGCGATCACGCGATCCATCGGATAGTGGCCGTCGCGCACCGGATGATTGTTCCGGTAGCGAAGCCGGAAGCGCTCGCGATACTCGGTGACGTCCGCGCCGAGCGCGTCGAGCTCGGTGACGCCGTGCATCGCGAGCGCGGCCTCGTTCGCCCACACGATGCGCTGGTCGGGCTCGATCAGGATCACGCCCTCGGCGAGCCCCGCGATGATCTGGTGCAGCTGGCGCCTGTCGGTATGCGACTTCAGCGCCTGTTCGTTTACGCGTTCGTCCATTGATCGGTGGTCCACATGGTCGACATGGTTGACGGGCCGGTCGCCTCCGCGCCAACCTGCGCCGGCTGGCGCGTGCACGCGATGATCGCGTGCGGCCGATGCAATCGACAGGCGCGGATGCACCATGCGCAATAGTACATTCGCACGCCGCGCCGCCTGCGTGCGCTATCCCGCCTAACTGCGCGCGGCACGACTGGCGCACCGATCATCCCGCATCACGCGCATCACGATGCACGTCCCGTTCCCGCTCCTTCGTTCCGTCCCCGTGCAAACGCACTAGCCGATCCGGTGAATTTGCGCGATGTCCGCGTGCAGTCGCGCCGGTACGCTGGTAGTGCATCGGCGCCCATGCGCCGCCCTTTCATACCGCAGAGGAGGATCCCCTGATGAAGCTGCATCAGACACCCGATCCGACGCGACCCGAGCCGGCCCCGGACCATCCGCCCGAACCGTCGCCTGGCACCGATCCGCCGGTGCCGCTGCCGCCCGACGTGCCGCGCCCCGACATGCCGCCGCGCGAGCCCGGCTACGACACGCCGATCGCACGGTAACGCGCGGCGCGCCTGCGCCGATTCCCATCCACCACGTCAATCGAAGGAGCACATCCATGAACAAGACCTCGAACCTGTCGGCGCTGCTCGCCGTCAGCGCGGCGTTCCTGCTTTGCGCCGCCCCGCTCACGAACGCACAGGCATCGTCGTCGACCGACGACGGCATGAAGGCGGAATCGAACCAGCCCGTCACCGACACGTGGATCACGACCAAGGTGAAGAGCGAACTCGCGACCACGGATGGCGTGAAAAGCGTCCACGTCAACGTGAAGACGGTCGATGGCGTCGTCACGCTGACGGGCGTGCTGCCGTCGAAGACCGCGGTGAAGAAGGCCGTCGCCGTGACGCGCTCGATCAAGGGCGTGAAGCACGTCGACGCATCCGGCCTGAAGGCGAAGGCCTGAACCGTCGCGCGGCCGAGCGTCGCGCTTTTTTCCCCTTATTCCAGGAGCACAC
This sequence comes from Burkholderia sp. Bp9004, assembly GCF_003858025.1. Lineage (NCBI taxonomy): Bacteria > Pseudomonadati > Pseudomonadota > Betaproteobacteria > Burkholderiales > Burkholderiaceae > Burkholderia > Burkholderia sp. Bp9004. The sequence goes on from NZ_QTQD01000004.1 coordinate 341,364, forward strand.
GATGAACGAAGACAAGATCAAGGGTCAATGGAAGCAGTTGACCGGCAAGCTGAAGGCCAAGTGGGGCAAGCTGACCGACGACGATCTCGCGGTCGCCGAAGGCAACCGCGACTATCTGGCCGGCAGGATCCAGGAGCGTTACGGGATCGCACGCGACGAAGCCGAGAAGCAGTTGAAGGAGTTCGATCGCGACCTTTGACGCGACGTCGCCTCACCCCGCCGCGATGCGTCCTGCATCGCGGCCACGCGGAGGACCACGACATGGGCAAATATCTGATCGCATGGCTGCTCGGCGTACCGCTCGGCGTGCTGGTGCTGTTCTATCTGGTCACGCACCTGTTCTGACGATCGCGCCGCCCATCCAATGCAAACGGGCCGGCGGCTTTCAACAGCCGCCGGCCCGTTTGTCTGTGTGCATCGCGTCTACTTCGCCGCGTTCGCCGTCATCTTGAAGATCCCCTGCGCGTTGCCCGCGTCGAAACGCAGGTCCGTCACCCAGCGGCGCGCCGCCTGGTCGAACGTGCGGCGGCGCGTGATGAACTCGTAGAACGAGCCCGGCACGTTGCGTTTCACGGTCCCGCCGTCGCGCGTGCGGAATTCGCGCTCGACGATGTCCGCGCGATAGGCGGTCTGGAACACGCGGCCCGAACGCGAGCGCTCGACTTCCGGCTTCATCGGCCGGCCCTTCGCCTTCTCGTCGTCGGATAGCTTGAACACGTCGGCCACGCGATCGGTCGCATGGTTGAACGCATTGCCTTCGGTCGCGATCCACGCCATCTCGGCCGATTCGAGCAGCAGCGTCTCGTAGTCGAGTTCGTTCGGCAGGTCGTGCTGGCGCGCGAATGCGCCGACGATCTCCGGCAGCAGCGCATGCGCGGCGTCGAGCGGGAGCCAGCCTTCGCGCTCGATTTCCCACAGCAGCGCGACGGACGCCGGCGACAGCGGATCGCGCGACGAGCTCACGACATTCGTCACGGCCTGCTGAAATTCCTTGGAAAAGCGCTCCGGATGCAGTTCGCTGACGAAGAACTGCGCAATCTCGTCCGGTGCGTCTTCATGCGCATACGCGCGGCCCGTCATGCCGAGCTTGTCGAGCGGATAACGGCCGTTCAGGCGGAAGCCGAGCGGACGCAGGATGCGCGTGAACGCGGCTTCGCCCGGCGGCAGCGCGCCCGTGTGCGGCCAGCGCACCGTTCGCAGCGCGCCGTGGTCGAAGTAGACCGAGCCGCCGTTTTCGATCGCGTCGGCCGTGTACGCGCGGCCGTTCGCCGAACGTTCGAGCAGCCCTTCGAACAGCGCCATGTTCATCGCCTGCGCGATTTCCGCGCGCGTGACGACGTCGGTTTCCCATTCGTCGAGGATGGCCGGCATGTTCAGGGTCGCGAACAGGGCGTCGGTCTTCGCCTGTCCCAGCAGCTTCGTCAGCAGGCTCTCGATATTCGGATTGCGCATCAGGATTCTCGTGTTTCGGGGGACCGCCGGCAAGCGTGCCGGCAACTCGATTGGCCGGCCGCCCAGCGGGCGCCTGGCCTTGCGTGGGATGCATTATTCAAAGGGTTGCAGCGGGGCGTAAAGCGAGATTAAATTGAGACGTGATGAGTTTTTGGAATTATCGGCCGTCTCCGCACTCGTCCTCCGGCCCGCCGCGGGCGGGTCCGTTCGTCAGACAAAACGAGCATCATGCGCAAATTCAAGATCCCCAACATGGGTGCGCTCGTGGCTTTCGAAGCCGCGGCGCGCCACGAGAGCTTCACGCACGCGGCCAAGGAACTGTTCCTGACCGAAAGCGCGGTATCGCGGCAGATCGCGACGCTCGAGGCGAGCCTCGGCGTGCGACTGTTCGCGCGCGTGAAACAGCGCGTCGTGCTGACGCGCGCCGGCAAACTGTATGGCACGCAGGTGCGGCGCGCGCTGGAGGCGCTCGATCGCGACACGCTGTCGATCATCGCGCACGGCAGCGGCGGCGGCTACCTGGAGCTCGCGGTGCTGCCGACCTTCGCGTCGCACTGGCTGATCCCGCGCATCAAGAGCTTCTATGACCGCACGCCGGACGTGCGCGTGAACATGGGCAGCCGCACCGACCTGTTCTCGTTCGAGGACACGCACTTCGAAGCCGCGATCCACTACGGCAAGCCGACCTGGCCCGGCACGTCGTCCGATTACCTGTTCGGCGAGGAAGTCGTGCCGATCTGCTCGCCCGCCCTGCTCGACGGGCCGGTCGAACGCGTGGAGGATCTGCTCGCCTATCCGCTGCTGCACTCGACCACGCGTCCCGGCGCCTGGGCGCAATGGTTCGAGACGCACGGCATCGAGGACATCCGCACGATGCAGGGCGTGCGCTACGAGTTGCACACGATGCTGATCAGCGCGGCCGCGGCCGGGCTCGGGATCGCGCTGGTGCCGAAGTTCTTCGTCGAGGAGCAGTTGCAGCAGCTCGGCCTCGTCGTGCCGTGCGACGCGGCGACGGTTGGCGATTCGGCGTACTACCTCGTTTATCCGACGGAGCTCAGTCACAGCAAGCCGCTGGAGTCGTTTCGTGCATGGTTGCTGGAGCAGGCGAGCGCGTATGCGGCGCCGGGGCGGGACGAGAACGAAATGGAGGACGATGAAGACGACGAGGACGTCGAATAACGCGAGGCATCGCGAGGTCGGGCGACGCGGGTGGCCGGCTGCGAAAGTCCGGTGCGCGCCGGGCGGGCAACCCCGACCCGGCGCTCCGGGCAGCCGACCTCGCTTCGGCAGCGCGGCGGACCTTCTCTCATTTCTTCACTGCGTGTGTTTTCTCTCAGGTTCCGGGGCAATTTTTGCTTCGCCGCGCCGGGCCATTATCCGCCCAATCCGGCCGAAGTGAAACGTTTGCGCATGCGCCGGGCGACTTATACCCGCCATTCGGACACATTCCTTCAAATAGCTTACGTATCGTGCGATCGCGTTCGGCAAATCTTGCAATCGGTTCGGCGTTCCTTTTAAATGGAACTGGTTCCACTCCGCGTTTCGGCCATGCCGCCACGTGACGCCGCTTCGTCCGCGCGTCATGATGCCGATTCAGGTTCGAGGATCGTTCAGCTCAGGATTCCGCATCGCCCGTCCTTCCCGGACACCCCGTCAAACGAGACCGTCATGCCCGATTCCGCCTCCCTGCAGCAGCTGTTTCCCGCCTATCAAGACATCCCCGCCGAGTTCCGGCTCGCCGCGCCGATCCACCAGCGCGTGTCGCTGGTCGACGGCGAGTTGCGCCCGTGGGACGGCGCGACCAAGACCGTGCTGTCGCCCGTGTGCGTGCGCCAGCCGGACGGCAGCGTCGCGCAGATGGAGATCGGCAGCTATCCGGTGATGAGCGAGACGGAAAGCGATGCGGCGCTCGACGCCGCGGTGCGCGCGTACGACTCGGGCCGCGGCGAGTGGCCGACGATGAAGGTCGAGCAGCGCATCGCGTGCATGCAGGACTTCATCAAGCGGATGGTCGCGCAGCGCGAGCTGGTCGTGAACCTGATCATGTGGGAGATCGGCAAGAGCCTCGCCGATTCGCAGAAGGAGTTCGACCGCACCGTCACGTACATGACGCAGACGATCGACGCGCTGAAGGAGCTCGACAACGCGAACTCGCGCTTCGTGATCGCGGAAGGCACGATCGGCCAGATCCGTCGCACGCCGCTCGGCGTCGTGCTGTGCATGGGGCCGTACAACTATCCGCTGAACGAGACCTTCGCGACGCTGATCCCCGCGCTGCTGATGGGCAACACCGTGGTGTTCAAGCCGCCGCAGTACGGCACGCTGCTGTTCGAGCCGCTGCTCGAGGCGTTCCGCGACGCGTTCCCGAAAGGCGTGATCAATACGATCTACGCGCCGGGCGCGGTGGTCGTGCCGCACATGCTCGCGTCGGGCAAGATCAACGTGCTCGCGCTGATCGGCTCGAGCAAGGTCGCCGATCACCTGAAGAAGCAGCATCCGAAGTCGCACCGCCTGCGCGCGATCCTCGGCCTCGATGCGAAGAACGCGGCGATCGTGCTGCCCGATGCCGATCTCGATCTCACCGTGAAGGAGTGCCTGCTCGGCGCGCTGTCGTTCAATGGCCAGCGCTGTACCGCGCTGAAGATGCTGCTCGTGCATCGCTCGATCGTCGACGAATTCCTGAAGCGCTTCACCGCCGCGCTCGAACAGCTGAAGATCGGCATGCCGTGGGAAAAAGGCGTCAGCATCACGCCGCTGCCGGGCATGCATCGCACCGCGTACATGACCGACGCGATCGACGACGCGAAGGCCAGGGGCGCGCAGGTCGTCAACCATTCGGGCGGCGAATTCAGCAAGACGCTGTTCTACCCGGCCGTCGTGTATCCGGTGTCCGAAGGGATGAAGCTGTATCGCGAGGAACAGTTCGGGCCGATCATTCCGGTCGCGCCGTTCGACGACGTGGAAACCGCGCTCGACTACGTGACGACGTCGGAGCACGGCCAGCAGGTCAGCATCTTCGGTTCCGATCCGGCGCAGATCGGCGCGCTCGTCGATCCGCTCGTCAACCAGGTGTGCCGCGTGAACATCAACTGCCAGTGCCAGCGCGGGCCGGACGTGTTCCCGTTCGCGGGGCGCAAGGATTCGGCGGAAGGCACGCTGTCGGTGACCGACGCGCTGCGTGCGTTCTCGATCCGCTCGATGGTCGCGGCGAAGCAGACCGACGGCAGCAAGCAGCTGCTCGATTCGATCGTGTCGGATCACTACTCGAAGTTCATCAACACGGGCTTCATTTTCTGAAGCGCCGAATCCGATCCGCCGCGTGTTCGCGCGGCGGATCGTCCGTCTGGCTGGACGCGTGCGGGTTGTCCGTTCACACGTTCGACGCCAGCAACCGGATCCCCGCCACGCCGAACACCACGGCAAGACACGCTTCCATCGCGCGGCGTCCGCGCACGTACAGCCGGCGTGCGCCGTCCGTCGAGAACACCAGCGCATAGCCGCCGAACACCAGGCATCCAATCGCGATGCAGCCCGGCACGACGGCGCCGTGCGACGCGCCCGCGCCGTTCGACGACAGCGCGACGATCGACACCCACACCAGGATCGCTTTCGGATTCGTCAGATGCAGCATCGCGCCGCGTGCGTAGAAGCGCGACAGCTTCCGATCGGCCGTCGCCTTCGGCGTGTCGGCCGCCCTGGCCGACCACGCGGTGCGGCCCGACTTGAACGCGAGCCACAGCAGGTACACGCCGCCGAACAGCTTGATCGCGACCAGCAGCTGCGACCAGGCGAGCAGCGCGGCCGACACGCCCAGCGCGGCCACCGCCGCCCAGAACATCGAGCCCGAGATGACGCCGAGCGCGAACGCGAGCGCCGCCTTGCGGCCGTGGTTCGCGGCGACCGACATGATCGCGAGATTGCTCGGGCCGGGGCTGGCCGTACCGACGAAATAGGCCGTGTAGGCCAGCAGCAGATTCGCCGAGAAGAAGGCGTGGGCGCTCATGTCGAACCTCGCGGAGATGATGCGATGATTGTTCGCAAACACGGCGCGGCTGCCCATGGACAGTTGTCCGGTTATTCGCTGGGCCAGTTGGGCGCCGCGCGTCCACAGGTTGCGCATGCATCCGGCGGGCCGCGAACAAGACGTCTCGGATATGAAACATCCGGCGCATCCATCGTGCGCTTTCATCGTGAGGCGGGTGACGCCGCGGCTCGCCGCGCGAGAGCGTCCCGACCTCGTGCCGACGCCGGGAGCGGCACCGGCACGCGCGAGACACGACATTCCCCGATTCTTCGACCGAAACACTCGGCCGGTTTCAGCCCGGCGTTACGTTACATCGCTGAAGCATTTCATTCATCCGGCCCCTGTCGCGCTGCCGCTCGCGCTCGCGCGCAGCGTATGGATTCCCTTCTCGATTTTCCGTGCAAGCCAGTATCGGCGGGACGCGACGACTGCTGCCGCGCCCGGCGTCAACATTGCTCAACACTTGGATCGCGGGGCTGGTACGGAACGTGCATTCCCGTCGGATGACAATCGCGCCGCCGACCGGCGCGGACATGAACCCGGATCGGGACCCTCCATCGGACACGCCCGAACGATCCACGCAAGTTACGAGGCTCTTCATGGATGCGCTGCCCAACTCATCCGATACGTCGTTCCAGATCTTTCTCGCGAAACTGCTCGACCAGCCGCAGCCCGAGTGGACGGAAAAACAGCAGATGGAACTCGAGATGGCACGCACGCTGTCGACCCAGATGGTCCACTTCGCCGAAGGCATGCGCGGCGGCAACGCGGATCTCGCGCGCTGCCTCGTGCTGCTGCGCTACGCGAAGGTCCTCGACTTCATGCTGACGTCGCTCGCCGCGCACCGCGACATTCATCCGCAGACGCTGCGCACGCTGTTCCGGCTCGCGAACCTGAAGGTCGACGATGCGTATCCGGTGTGAGCGGGCATCGGGCAGCCCAACGCGGCGCCTTCGCGGCTAGCGCGCCGCCCGCCCCGCCATCCACTTGCGGTAACGCCGCGTCTGGCACTGCGCGGCGAGTTGCTGCGACACCAGCGCGCGCAGCGGCGACACGCCCGGGTGCGTGCGCCGCCCGACACTCAACCTCGCGAGCTGGAACTTCACGACGGCCATGTTGGCCAGCGCACCCAGCGCCTTGTTCTTCCAGCGGATCGGCTGCAGCGCCGGCGCGCTGTCCTTGCCGGCCTGCCAGTCGCGCGGCAGGTTCGGCTCGATCGACAGCGCGGTCGCGATACCGACCATCGCCACGCCGCTGGCGACCACCTGCTCGGCCACCGCGCGGCGCCGGATTCCGCCCGTGACCATCAGCGGCATGGCCGCGACGGCCGTGATGTCCCGTGCGAATTCGAGGAAATACGCTTCGCGGGCCAGCGTGCGCCCGTCGCGCGCCTCGCCCTGCATCGCCGGCACTTCATAGCTGCCGCCCGACAGCTCGACGAGATCGACGCCGAGCGGATTCAACAGTTCGACGACGCGCTTCGCATCGTCCGCGCTGAAGCCGCCGCGCTGGAAGTCGGCCGAATTCAGCTTGACCGACACGACGAACGCCGGCGACACCGTCGCGCGCACGTCGCGCACGATGTCGAGCAGCAGCCGCGCGCGGTGCTCGATGCTGCCGCCCCACGCGTCCTGCCGGCGGTTCGTCAGCGGCGACAGGAACTGGCTCAGCAGATAACCATGCGCCGCATGGATCTGCACGCCGGTGAAGCCGCTTTGCTCGGCGAGCTGCGCGGCGCGCACGAAGCGCTGCCGCACGTCGACGATGTCGGCTTCCGTCATCTCCTTCGGCACCGGGAACTGCTTCGACAGCGCGCCGAGCGCGAGCGGCACGGCCGACGGCGCGAGCGTCGTCTGGCCGAGCGCCGCCTGCATCTGGCGCCCCGGATGGTTGATCTGCATCCACACGTGCGCGCCGCCGGAGCGCGCGACCTGCGCCCACCGCCGAAAGCGGTCGAGATGCGCGTCGCTGTCGAGCACGACGCCGTTCGGCCCCGTCATCGCGCGGCCGTCCACCATCACGTTGCCGGTCAGGATCAGGCCCGCCCGGCCGTCCGCCCACGCCTGGTACAGCCGCAGCAACGCGTCGGACGGCGCATGGTCCGCATCGGCCATGTTCTCTTCCATCGCGGCCTTGGCGAGCCGGTTCGGGATCACCGCGCCATTGGGCAGTGTGAGGGGCGCAAACAGGTTCATGGTGGACATCCTCGATTGACGATGCCCAACCATAACTTTAAAGTCAGCTTCAAGGTCAAGCCCCCCTGGAGCACAAAGATGAAGATCGGCGAACTGGCGCGAACCAGCGGCATCGCGGCATCGCGCATCCGGTTCTACGAAGCGAGCGGCTTGCTCGAGCCGGCGCGCCGGCAGGCGAACGGCTATCGGGAATACGGGCCGGAAGCGCTGACGCGGCTCGCGATCATCGACCGCGCGCAGCGCGCGGGCTTCGCGCTCGACGAGATCCGCGCGGTGCTGCCGCCCGATCTCGGCGCGTGGCCGCGCGACGAACTGCTGCGGGCGTTGCGGAACAAGGTCGACGAAATCGCGCTGCTCGAACAGCGGCTCGCGCAGAACCGGCGCAACCTGCAGGCGCTGATCGACGAGATCGCGAACAAGCCCGCCGGCGAGGATTGCGCGGGCGCCGCGCAACGCATGCTCGACAAGCTGTGCAAGGAAGCGGCCGAGTCGGAGCCGGAACCTGTGCCGCACCCGCGGCCGATCCGCAAGCACGCGTGAGTGCGTCGCGCGCCCGATGTCCGTGACGTGCCGCACGCGACACGCGGCACGCGGCACGCGGCACGCGGTATGCGGTATGCGGTATGCGGTATGCGGTATGCGGTATGCGGTATGCGGTATGCGCGGCCCACGCGCGGCCGGCATCGCGCACGGCCACATGGATGTGCTTACGTCGCAGGTAATCGACGCGCGCCGCCCGCGCGCCGATCATGGCTTCACCGATCGACGCATCGCGTCGACGCCACGGAGCCCGCCATGACCGCCTACGCCATTGCCCACCTGCACGACGTTGAAATGTGCGACGACATCGTCGAATACCTCGAACGCATCGACGGCACGCTCGCGCCGTTCGACGGTCATTTCGTGATTCACGGCGCGCGGCCCGACGTGCGCGAAGGCGTGTGGCGCGGCGACCTGATCGCGATCGCGTTTCCCGATCTCGATACAGCGCGCACGTGGTACGAATCGGATGCTTACCGGCGGATCCAGCCGCTGCGCGCGCGGCACGCTAGCGGCCCGTTGATCCTGATCGACGGCGTGGACGAACGGCACAAGGCGACGGACATCCTGCGCTGATCCGCGACGCCGGCGGCGCCTGCGATGCTTACTTCGCGTTGCGCTCCATCGGCTCGCCCACGACGAACCCGCCGCCCTGGAACCGCTGCGCGGGATCGTCGTAGTCGGCGGTCGGCGCCGTCACCGGGAACAACCCGGCGAACTGCTCGGAGCTGTCGCGCGGGCGGAAGCCGAGGAAGCCGGCCTTCGTGTTGTCCCACCACTTCACCGGGTTGTCCGACGCGCCGTACACGATCGCATGGCCGACGCGGTTCGTCAGCAGCGAACAGCGCACCAGCTCGATGAAGTCGCGATAGCTGAGGAACGTCACGAGCATGCGCGGATTCTTCGGCACTTCGAACGACGAACCGATCCGCAGGCACACCGTCTCGATCCCGAAGCGATCGAAGTAGTAACGCGACAGCGATTCGCCGAAGCACTTCGTCACGCCATACAGGCTGTCGGGGCGCAGCGGCGAATCGGCGTCGAGCACTTCCGTGACCGGATGAAAACCGATCGCATGGTTCGAGCTCGCGAACACGACGCGCTTCACGCCATGCTTGCGTGCGGCTTCGTACAGGTTGTACGTGCCGGTGATGTTCGCATCGACGAGATCGTCGAACGGCGCGTCGACCGAAATGCCGCCGAGGTGGACGATCGCGTCGACACCGTCGACGAGCGCCATCACCGCCGGCCGGTCCGCCAGATCGACGACCCGGATTTCCTCGTGCGGGGCCGCATCGTCCAGCGCGGCGATGTCGCTCACGCGCACGATGTCGGCCCAGCTCGCCAGCGCGCCGCGCACCTGACGGCCAAGGTTGCCGGCCGCGCCGGTCAGCAGCAGGCGCCCGAACGGCTTGCGTGCGCCGGTGGATGTGGCGTTCATCGAATCTCCTTGAATCTGTTCTGAAGTGTCCTGGACGTCGTCCGAATCCGACGGAATCGGAAAACGTTTTCCAACTATACGCGGGACAAAAGCCGAACGTCAATGGTCGAATCTGCCCGCAGCCATCCGCACTTTCCCGATATCGGTCGGTGGCCGGACGCCGGCTTTTTCTGCCACAATCCGGTGCAATCGAACGAAAACGTTACCCTTCCGATGAAAAAAGTTTCCCCGACGATCCGCGACGTGGCGGCGGAAGCCGGTGTGTCGGTCGCGACGGTATCCAAGTACGTAAACGGCACGCAACGCTTTTCGCCAACCGTCGAAGCGCGGCTCAAGGAAGCGATCGAGCGGCTCGGCTACCGCTCGAACCCGCTCGCGCGCTCGATGATCACCGGGCGCACGCGCACCATCGGCCTCGTGATCCTCGACATCAGCAACCCGCACTTCACGAACGTCGTCAAGGGCGCGAACCGCGTCGCGCTCCAGCACGACTACACGCTGCTGCTCGTCGATACCGAAGAGAACCAGGCGCGCGAACGCTCGCTGATCGAGGCGCTCGCGCAGCGCGTCGACGGGCTGATCGTCAGCACGCGGATGCCCGACGACCAGGCCGGCTGGATGCTCGACCTGCACAAGCCGCTCGTGCTGCTCAGGCGCAGCCCCGGCCTGCCGATTCCGAGCGTCGGCATCGACAACCGGCTCGCGACCTACATGCTCGCGCGCCACCTGCTCAATCTCGGCCATACGCGCATCGCGTACCTCGGTTTCGGCCCCGCGCGCGTCAACGACGAACGGATCCAGGGCGCGCGCGACTGTCTCGCCGAAGCGGGGCTCACGCTCGACGTGCACGATGCGCATGCGCCGACCGCCGAAGCCGGCGAGCGCGCATGCTCGCGCGTGATGCTCGGCCCGAACCGTCCGCAAGCCGTGATCTGCTACAACGACCTGATCGCGCTCGGCTTCATGAAGGAAGCCGCGTCGCTCGGGTTCCGGCTGCCGCAGGACGTGTCCGTCGCCGGCGTCGACAACGTGCCGTACGGCGAATACGCGGCACCCGCGCTCACCACCATCGACATCCAGAGCGAGAACATGGGCGAGCTCGCGATGCAGAAACTGATCGACGCGCTCGCCGGGCGCACCGACGCCAGTTATTCGACGTTCGAGCCGCGACTGATCATGCGTGCGTCGACGGCTGCGGCCGGTTGAATTGCGCAGTCGCGTCCGCCGCCTGCTGACGCTTCGTCGTCACTTCGTCGTCACTGCGCCGCTGTGCATCGCAAATAAAAACGCGCCGCCTCCGGGCGGCGCGTTCGTTTGCCGGCACGCGGTCAAGCGTCGAGCTTCGCTGGCTTCATCTTCGGCGTGAGCACGTGCATGACCGCCAGCGCGAGCAGGTAGGCCAGCGCGCCGATCGCGAACAGCACCCAGTAGTGGCCCGTGCGTTGCAGCACCTGGCCGATCACTTCCGAGAACAGCACGCCGCCGATCGAACCGGCCATCCCGCCGATGCCGACAACCGACGCGACCGCGCGGCGCGGGAACAGGTCGGACGCCGTCGTGAACAGGTTCGCCGACCAGCCCTGGTGCGCGGCGGCCGCGAGGCCGACGATCAGCACCGCGCCCCACAGGCTCTGCACCTGCGACACGAACGCGATCGGCAGCACGCAGCAGGCGCAGACCAGCATCGCCGTCTTGCGCGCGCCGTTCACGCTCCAGCCCGCGCGCAACAGCATCGACGACAGCCAGCCACCGCCGATGCTGCCGACCGTCGTCAGCGCATAGATGCACACGAGCGGCAGGCCGATGTGCTGCATGTCCATCCCGCGCGACTCGTTGAGCCACTTCGGCAGCCAGAACAGGTAGAACCACCACACGGGGTCGGTCAGGAACTTGCCGATCAGGAACGCCCACGTCTCGCGCTTGCGGATCAGTTCGCCCCAGCGCGGCGCACCGGCATCCGCGTTCGCCGCGTCGAGCGCTTCGGCTTCGTCGCGCGGCTCGTCGTATTCCGCGGCGAGCGCGCGCGTGTCGGCCGTGCGATACATCACCAGCCAGACCGCGAGCCACACGATGCCGATCGCGCCGATGATCACGAATGCCGCGCGCCATCCGTAGGCCACCGCGATCGCCGGGATGATCGCCGGCGCGAACACCGCGCCGATGTTCGCGCCCGAGTTGAAGATACCGGTGGCAAGCGCGCGCTCGCGACGCGGAAACCATTCGGCCGTCGTCTTGATCGCGGCCGGGAAGTTGCCGCCCTCGCCGATCCCGAGCAGCGCGCGCACGGCCGCGAAGCCCATCACCGAACCGACCGCCGCGTGCAGCATCGCCGCGATGCTCCACACCAGCATCGCGACCGCATACGAGATGCGCGTGCCGAGCCAGTCGACGATGCGCCCGAAGCCGAGCAGGCCGATCGCGTAGAAAGCGGAAAACGCCATCACGATGCGGCCGTACTGCACCTGGCTCCAGCCGATGTCGTGCTGAAGCATCGGCGCGAGCAGGCCGAGGATCTGTCGATCCATGTAGTTGATGACGGTCGCGAAGAACAGCAGCGCACAGACGGTCCAGCGGTAGCGGCTGGCGGCCGCGCGCACCGCGCCGACGACGGCAGATTGCATGAGTGTCTCCGATGCGCGGCCGCGCCCGTCGCGCCGCTGGATGTTGTCTGTCCGTGACCGGCGACGGGCGCCGGACCGGACGGCGGCCCGCCCCTTGCGTGGCACGGCCGCTCGTCCGTCGAGTTCTGGAAAACGTTTTTCAAAGGATAGGGCTTGGCCCGGTACCGTGTCAGTCGGGGATTTCGATGAGTCATCTCAAATCCGGCCGCGCAAAAAAGACGACTGTTTCGCAAAGTGGCATTAACCGTTTTTTCGGGATTTTCCCGTGTGCGAAAGGGGGCCATGACGCGAGCCGGCGCGTCGATACACATGTCCGATTCCAGCCGGAATCGGCGGCACGGATGGTTTACAGTCATCTCATGCACCTCGATCCAGACACCTGCTACGACGCCCTGCTTTCGCGGAACCGCCGCTTCGACGGCTGGTTCTTCGTCGGTGTGTCGACGACGGGCGTGTATTGCCGCCCCGTTTGCCCGGTGAAACCACCGAAGGCGCGGAACTGCAGTTATTACCCGACCGCCGCCGCCGCGGAGAAAGCCGGCTTTCGGCCGTGCATGCGGTGCCGGCCCGAACTCGCACCGGGCCACGGGCTGCTCGACCTGTCCGGCAATCTCGCCGACGCGGCCGCCTCGCTGATCGAGGACGGTTTCCTGAACGCGCACTCCGTCGATGCGCTCGCGCGGCGAGTCGGCGTGACCGAGCGCCATCTGCGCCGAATCTTCGCCGCGCAGTTCGGCGTGTCGCCGGTCGAATTCGCGCAGACGCACCGTCTGCTGATGGCCAAGCGCCTCCTGACCGACACCGCGCTGCCGGTGGCCGTGGTTGCTTCGACTGCCGGGTTCGGCAGCGTACGACGCTTCAACGATTTGTTCCGCCAGCGCTACGGTCTCAATCCGCTGCGCCTGCGCAAGGGCGCCGGCGCATCCGCCAGTGGCGACATGACCTTCCCGCTACCGTACCGGCCGCCGTTCGCTTGGGCCGAATTGATGCGCTTCCTCGCGCAGCGGCAGGTCGACGGCGTCGAGCGTATCGATGCGCACGGCTATGCCCGCGTCGTCGCCCTGCCGAACGGGCACGGCGACGCTCAGGTGACGGGCTGGCTGTCCGTCACGCACGTGCCGCAGCGGTTCGCGCTCGCGGTGACCGTGTCGCCCGCGCTGACGCCCGTCGTCCCGGCCGTGCTCGCGCGCGTGCGGCGGCTGTTCGATCTAGACAGCCGCCCCGACGTGATCGACGCGCATCTGGGCGAGCTCGCGGACGGCTCGCCCGGCTTGCGCGTGCCCGGCGCGTTCGACGGGCTCGAGATCGCGATTCGTGCGATCGCGGGCGAACGATTGGCTGCGATGCAGGCAGGCGCCGTGCTGGCGCGTGTGGCCGAACGCTTCGGCACGCCGGTGGACCACGCACCGCCGGGGCTCACGCATGCGTTGCCTTCCGCCGCGACGCTGGCGAGGGTGCCGCCGGCGGCGCTCGAAGCAATCGGCGCGACGCGTGATGCGGCGCGGGCGATCGTGTCGCTCGCACGTGCAGTCGCCGACGGCACGCTCGCGCTCGAACCGATGGCGCCGCTCGATGCGACGCTCGCTGCGTTGCGCGCGCTGCCCGGCTTCGACGAACGCGCGGTGCAGTATGTCGCGATGCGTGCGATGGCCTGGCCGAACGCGTTCCCCGCAGACGACGCGTGGCTTGCACCGCGCGCCGCCGCCACCGAGCGTCCGCGCAGCATCGCATCATCGGCGCCGCAAGCGGGGCGCTGGGCGCCATGGCGCGCGTATGCCGCACTGCATGTGTGGCGCCTTCATGGAGAAGCTTCGCGATGACTCCCGCTCATCTGATTCCGAGCCCACTGGGCGACATCGCCATCCGTAGCGAAGACGATGCCCTGACGGGCCTCTTCTTCGTCGGCCAGAAATACTATCCATCGCTCGGGATCGCGCCGGATGCGGACGTACGCAACGCGTCGCCGCTCGCGCGCAAGGTTGCCGAAGAAGTCGCCGAATATTTCGCCGGCACGCGCGGAACCTTCTCGGTGCCCATTCATCTGCGCGGCACCGAGTTTCAGCGCAGCGTGTGGAAGGAACTGCTCGCGATTCCGTTCGGCAAGCTCGTGTCGTACGGCGACATCACCGAACGCGTCGGGCTGCCGATGAGTGCCGCGCGCGCCGTCGGCGGCGCGGTCGGCCGCAACCCGGTAGCGATCATGGTGCCGTGCCATCGCGTGATCGGCGCGTCGGGCAGCCTGACCGGTTATGCAGGCGGCATCGATCGCAAACGCGCGTTGTTGTCGCTCGAGGGCGCCGGGTTCGCGCGCGGCGAGCGCCATCCGATGCAGCAGACGTTCGCGTTCTGACGCCGCGCGCGTGCCGTTCGACCTGTGTCGTGCGGTCTAGGCGTCGCCGCGCTTGCGCATCGCATGCGTGACCCGCGCGTTCGCCTCGAACTTCGCGCGATGCGTCGAGAAGAACGTCCGCACGTTGCGGACGTTCGATGCGCCGGTGAACAGCCGCCGCGCGAACGCGTCATATTCGGCGACGTCGGCCAGATCGGCCACCACCACGAAATCCGGCCCCGGCGACACGCGATAGCACTGCGTGACCGCCGGCTCCGCGCACACGTAGGCCTCGAATGCGTCGTAGTCTTCCGCCGTCTGCCGGTCGAGACTGATCTCGATCAACGCCGTGACGGCCGTGCCGATCGCGACCGGGTCGAGCACAGCGACCTGGCGGCGGATCACGCCCGCTTCCGTCAGCCGCCGCACGCGGCGCATGCACGTCGGCGGCGACGACAGCGCGCGCTCGGCGAGTTGCAGGTTCGACACCGATGCGTCGTCCTGCAGGATCGCGAGAATGCGCAGGTCGAGATCGTCGAGCGTGATGCCAGCCATCGGCGGCTCCTTCCGGTCAGGTTCGTGAAATTTAATTTCAACATGATAGCCGACGTCTCGTCTGCTTCATTTTCTTGTGTATTTTGAAATTTAATTCCACTCGACCGCTTCTACCATCGCTGTCACGGGTCCAGACAGGACATTTACGGAGCGCGATATGTGTGGAATTGTCGGGGCGGTGGCCCAGCGGGACATCCTGCCGAACCTCGTCGACGGGCTGAAGCGGCTCGAATACCGCGGCTACGACTCGTGCGGCGTCGTGGTCTATCGCGACCGTGCGCTGGCACGGGCGCGCAGCGTCGACCGCGTCGCCAACCTGCAGCGCGAGATCGCCGCGCACGCGCTGTCCGGCTACACCGGCATCGCGCATACGCGCTGGGCAACGCATGGCGCGCCCGTCACGCTCAACGCGCATCCGCACTTCTCGCCGAGCGACGACAACGCGCGCATCGCGCTGTCGCACAACGGCATCATCGAGAACTGCGATCAACTGCGCGCGGAATTGCAGACGCACGGTTACGTGTTCGCGAGCCAGACCGACAGCGAAGCGATCGCGCACCTGATCGACCACCTGTACGACGGCGACCTGTTCGACGCGGTGCGCCGCGCGGTCGCGAGGCTGCGCGGCAGCTATGCGATCGCGGTGATGTGCCGCGACGAACCACACCGGATCGTCGGTGCGCGCGACGGGATGCCGCTCGTCGTCGGTGTCGGCGATGGCGAGAATTTCCTGGCGTCGGATGCGATCGCGTTGTCGGGCATCACCGATCGCATCGCTTACCTCGAGAATGGCGACGTCGCCGATATTCAGCTGCATCGCTACTGGATCGTCGATGCGGCCGGCCAGCGCGTCGAGCGCGCGGTGCAGCGGGTGGCCACGCACAGCGGCGCGGCGGACCTCGGCTCGTATCGCTACTACATGCAGAAGGAAATCTTCGAGCAGCCGCAGGCGGTGGCCGATACGTTGCTCGATGTCGGGTCGATCATGCCCGAGCTGTTCGGCGACGGCGCGTGGCGCGTGTTCAACGACATCGACTCGGTGTTGCTGCTCGCGTGCGGCGGCAGTTATCACGCGGCGCTGACCGCGAAATACTGGATCGAGAGCATCGCGAAGCTGCCGGCGAGCGTCGAGATCGCGAGCGAGTTTCGCTATCGCGACAGCGTGCCGAATCCGCGCACGCTGGTCGTCGCGGTGTCGCAGAGCGGCGAGACGGCCGACGTGCTCGGCGCCGTGCATGTCGCGAAGCAGCGCGGGATGATGCATACGCTCGCGATCTGCAACGTCGCGACGAGTGCGCTGATGCGCGAATGCGTGCTGCAGTTCGTCACGCGCGCGGGGATCGAGATCGGGGTGGCTTCGACAAAGGCTTTTAC
The DNA here is from genome assembly GCF_003858025.1 of Burkholderia sp. Bp9004. Classification (NCBI taxonomy): domain Bacteria; kingdom Pseudomonadati; phylum Pseudomonadota; class Betaproteobacteria; order Burkholderiales; family Burkholderiaceae; genus Burkholderia; species Burkholderia sp. Bp9004. The sequence goes on from NZ_QTQD01000004.1 coordinate 357,895, forward strand.
GACGCAGCTCGTGGCGCTGTTCTTGCTGACTTTGTCACTGGCGCAGGTGCGCGGGCGGTTGAGCGATGACGAGGAGAAGGAGCATCTGCGTGCGCTGCGGCATCTGCCCGATGCGATGTCGAAGGTGCTCGCGCTGGAGCCGCAGATCATGGGCTGGTCGGAGCTGCTCGCGCGACGCGACAACATGCTGTTTCTCGGACGAGGGATGCATTATCCGATCGCGCTCGAAGGCGCGCTGAAGATGAAGGAGATTTCGTATATCCACGCGGAGGCTTATCCCGCCGGGGAGTTGAAGCATGGGCCGCTGGCGTTGGTCAGTAACGAAATGCCCGTCATTGCCGTGGCGCCGAATGACGTGCTTCTGGAAAAGCTCCGGTCGAACATGCACGAGGTCAGCGCGCGCAACGGCAGGCTTTTCGTGTTCGCGGATGTGGACTGCGGGTTGGTGCCGAGTGAGGGAATCGAGGTGATTCGGCTTAACGAGTACTACGGGCCGCTTTCGCCAATCCTGCATACGGTGCCGATGCAGTTGCTGGCCTATCACGCGGCGTTGGCGCGGGGGACGGATATCGATAAGCCGAGGAATCTTGCCAAGTCGGTGACGGTGGAGTGAGGGTATGTCGCTGCGCCGTTGTCGTGCTAAGGTGCATTAATTCCGGTTGCGGGCGCTCGATTTAGGTTTGGTTACGAGGGCCTTTTGTGCCGCTAAGCCTTTCCTGACAAGGCGTAACTGAAACTGTTGTCAAAGGGGCGCCGGAGCTATTTTCCGCGCCCTTTTTTGCGATTGCCTTGCAGATTTCACAGATTGCACAGGAGCGACGCCCCACTGAGCGGACGTTCGCGTCCTCATTGTCGGCCTGAGCTGCCCACCCTCCAGACCTTTCAGCCACCCGACGCCCCCCACCTGCCCGTCAATGGGCGACGACCTGTTGCCTCGGTTGGGCCCGCTCCGCCAATTTCTCGTAAAACGGCTCGTAGATTTCAAAGAGGTGCGCTGGCAGTTCGGGGCCCAGATACGGCTTCTCGTTCAGGAGCTCCGAAAGCAACAAAAGGCGCCTTTCGGGCTCGCGTCGCCTCCGCGAGTAGTCTTCGAAGAAGGATGCGAACCGGCACTGCCCCCTACGCACGGCTTCAATGAGACGGTCAAGGTGGTCGACGCTGAGGATGTACACGGGATTATCCGATGCGAATTGGTCCGCGCTCGTCGTAAACAGTTGGTCCGTCTCAGCTGCAAAGAGGTCACCGTAGGTGATGACAACTTTGTGCACAGTTGCTCCGGAGCGAGCTTTTCGCACGAAGGCCTCGACGTTGCGGAGCTGCCCATCTGCCTTTCTGACGGTCGCACTGAGCTTCGAAGCATAGTCGCGGGCGGTTCCATTAGCCGGAAGCGTGTGGGTGAGCGCTTTATTCTTGACCTCCAGCAACACAACATCGGCTCCGTCCAAAACTGCGAAGTCGCAACATTGACCTTCGACAACGAAACGTGCGCGAACCTCGTTTTCGCCCAAGACCTCCACACTCGTCAGGGCCAGGGTGCGACCGACGTACGCCTCGAACAACTTCTCGAAGGTCTGGCGAACTCCGTTGCTTTCGCTTCGGCCAACGATGTCACTTAACGCGTACCCCAAGTTGCGGTCGAGGCCGCATCGTCCCCAGAAAAACCACATCTTATTGAACACCGTGAAAGGCGAACGATAGAGAAGGTTCGGTTGAAACCACTCGTCCGGGCTGACTTCGCGCATCTGTTGCGCAGTTACCTCTCGCGGAACAAGCATAGTCTGATAGAACCGCTCGACAGGCTCCTTGCCAAATATCTTCCACAGGCCCACGCGATAGTCCGCAGCGACAACTCTGGAGATGTTCGCGAGAGAGTGCTGGCGAAACAGGGCGGCCATCCCGAGAAAGTCCGTCGGCGGCATACCCAAGGTGTCCTCAAACAGGCGATAACGATTCGAGGTTGGTTGAAGCTGATTGACAAGGTCAATTTGACGAGCGAATGGGCCAAGTTCCTGCTCACGCTGGTGCGGAATCTGCGGCATTATCAAAGACCGAAGCGTGAGATGAAGTGAACGCGCAGGGGCAAATCCGGGGAACGCGTGGTTCATTACGTCCCAGGAACTGTCGATGCAACGTCGTAAATCTTGCTTTGAGATTGCCGTGCGACCATACATTCGTGCATCGTCGCGCAACACCCAAACGGCAAGCCGCTCGGCGAGCCACGGCGCATGCATCTTCCCATCCCTTGCTGTGGACTCGGTTCTGATGAAGCGGGAAAGTTCGCCTAGAACACTGGGGTAAGAATATTTCCTCAGCTGGTTGCGAACAGGACGAATTGCTTCTGCGTAAGTCATCTGCACACTCGAACTCGGCGGAGAACGGTCAGCGAGCGCCTCGTTTCAGGCACCTTCTCTTGCTGCCCGTATCATGCTGCGTGTGACCACATACCGTTGTATCACTGCGAATCGCTGAGGGAACCACCTTGCCTGACCACATCTGTTACGCATGCTTCGAAGATACTTACCTTCGCGAGATGGTCCATCGTGAGGGAGCCTTAAACGAGTGTAGAGTCTGCGAAGAAGAACGCGAGGGCATCAGCGTTGCAAGATTGGGTGAAATCCTTGCGCCCATCATGCGTGAAAATCTTCAATTTGGCCAGTCAGTTCCCGAAATCGACGATAACGACAGAATCTACTACCGTCAGCTCGGGGACTCTATTGCTGGTTGGGTCCAGGAGTTTCTTGGTCAGTATTTCGAGTTTGAAGATGAAATTGTGAACGCCGTCGTTGAGACGGACGACTACGACCCGAGGGACGGCGGAGAACCATTCTGGGACGACATGCAGAGTTACGAGCGTGTCCAGCATCTGCCCATCGAGTACCATGAAAGATGGCAGGAGACGCTTGTGGACGTGAAACACCGCAGGAGGTTCTTCAGCGAAAAAGCCCGGCAATTTTTCACCGAGCTGTTCGAAGGCGTCGAGCACATGTACGTCCCAGGCAGGCGCCGCGCGCCGGTCGTGCGTCGATTGGCTGCAAACAAACGTCTCTTTCGGGCCCGCGTCGTGACGAGCACTGCGTTGCTCAAGCAGATGCTAAACGACCCCTTAAAGCATGTTGGTCCACCTCCGCCGGCGGCCGCACGCGCAGGTCGAATGAATGCCGAAGGGGTATCTGTATTTTACGGCTCACTAGAGCGGAATACCTGCCTGTCGGAAATGCGCCCTGCTATCGGAAACGACATTGTGCTGATTGAAGTGGCGACAAACAGGAAGCTCCGAATCCTCGATTTTGCCCGGCTCGAGAATGCTCGTTCCAGCCAGAATCTCAGTTTTTTCCAGCCAGACTTCAGCAAACAGCGTGCTCGACGTCAGTTTCTACGCATATTGCATGAGCAGATTGCTCAACCGGTCACCCCCGGACACGAGTCGGACTATCTCATCACTCAGACGATGGCCGAGTTCCTCTCGCACCTTGCGAAGCCGCCGTTCGACGGCATTATGTTCCAGTCGACACAACGACGCGGCGGAACCAATATCGTCTTGTTCCCGAATGCCATGGTCGACGATTTTGGCGAACCTCAAGCCCTTCCGGTTTCCCTCACGGACGGGGAAGTGAACGTCTACAAAACCCAGTTGGTTTCCTACACCCATGAGCGGCAGCATTTCTATCGCTCTCCCGAATCGGACGAAGTTATTCCGCTCCGGGCACCCGACTTCCAGCCCGACGTTGAACTCGATGGATTCTGGAACGGTGATTTTTGAAAACGGCCCAGACGCTTCACCACCTGCGTCACAAAATTGTGCTGAACATGGGACAAGTTAATCGCCGTGTGCTAGTCTCCAGCGAACGGGTGAGCAGCCCTCAAGAACACTCATAATCAAGTATCAGCAAGGGGATATACGTGTGAGACGGCAAACTCGCGCGTCGGGGCATGGCCGAGCGTTGAGGCAAACAGGTGCAGGTTCTGGGCGCTTAGGTTCGCGACCAGACCTCGTTTCCCTCATGAGAGACCCGGTGAGGCTAGCCCAATTTCCGTCCCAGTCTTAGCTGGAAAATTCCGGCTCTTCGGGGCGGGCCGAACCGGCCCGATCGGTGCACTGGCGGGCGAATTCCGCCGGTGTCATCCACTGCAGCGCAGAATGAGGACGCGCCTCGTTATAGTACTCGCGCCAGACTTCGATTTTGCGTCTGGCGTCCTCGAGCGACAAGAACCAGTGCGCGTTGAGGCATTCCTCCCGAAAACGTCCGTTGAAGGATTCATTCTTCGCATTGTCGGTCGGCTTGCCCGGGCGCGAGAAGTCAATCTCCACGCCATTTTCGTACGCCCATTTGTCGAGCGCCTTCGAAATGAACTCGATGCCGTTGTCTGCCTTGATATAGCGGGGAAGCGGACGATGCTGCGCGAGCCGAGTCAGCGCGGCGACAACGTGCTCGCCACGCAATGAGCCATCGACTTCAATCGCCAAGCATTCCCGCGTGTAGTTGTCCACGATCGTGAGCGTGCGCAAGCGTCGACCATCAAACAGCGCATCAGCGACGAAATCCATACTCCAGATTTCGTTGATTGCACTTACTGACTGCTTCGGCTGGCGGCGGCGAGCCGACTTGTTCCGTCGAGGTCGCTTGTGGCGCAACGAAAGACCCAGTTCGCGATACACGCGTTCTACTCTCTTGTGGTTGTCTCTCCAGCCTTCCCGGCGAAGCATCACATACACGCGGGGCGCACCGTAATGCACCCGCACTTCCGTGATCTCCTTGATGCGCATTTCCAGTGCGCTTTGATCCCGCGCGACCGACTCGTAACGGTAGACCGTGCGGGACAATTGCAACAACGCGCACGTCTGCCGCTGGCTTGCGCCGAAACGCTGCATCAAGTCCGTGACAAGCTCACGGCGCCGAGAAGGCTTCAGAGTTTTTTTTGATAGCACGTCCTGCAGCATGGCCTTGTCCAGCGACAGATCGGCCACGAGCCGCTTGAGCTTTGCGTTCTCTTCCTCAAGTTGCTTCAGCCGGCGCAGCTCCGAGGGCGACAGCCCGCCATATTTCGTCCGCCAGTTAATGGTATGGACTGCTCCGGCAGGCGTATCGTAACTGCTGACGTTACCGTTCATAGGAGTATCGTCATGGA